>DAOTTJ010000467.1:0-7064 GCA_034437695.1 Ktedonobacteraceae bacterium | reverse complement strand
GGCGATCTCGCTCTCTGAACCAGGCATAGCCAAACCCCCCTACATCTGTAGGGGACAAAACCACAGACTTGAGCACAACTAGAAGGCCCTGAATAGGTGGATCGACCTATTCAACGGGTTCAGTTGTCGGATTAACGGCCTCTCCATCGTTCAATAGTTCACCATTGTTCAATGGTTCAACGTTGTTCAATGGTTCAACGTCGTAGCTCAGCGTGCGTATATATCGGCGTCCTAAGAAGCCGCCGATGACGCCTCCGATCAGAGCGATAAGTACATAGAGAAAGATGCCTTGCAAAATATTGATGGCGGCGGTCGTCAGTATATAGGAATTTGTCACATCGGATGGCTTCATGCCTGGAAAGTCTTTAGGGCTATTTTTGACCAACTGCTGAGAGGCCGCGACGATAGTTGGCAGGTAGATAAGAATAGAGATAAATGGAATCGCTTCGGCGATTGCGCCGCTGATCAAGCCGCTCCACAGGCCAGCGGCGATCCCTGTCCCTAGCTTGCCAGTCTCCTGCGCTGCGCGTTGACCCGCCATGTAGCCAGCGATAAGGAAGCCAGCCAGGGAAAGCGTGCTTAAAACCGATTGGACGGTGTCCTGGACAAAGATATTGGCCAGGAGCCATAAAAGAATTTCGCAGCCTCCAACTATCAGGCCGAAAATGATGCCCTGGCGGAGTGAGGGTCTGCTTATCCTGTTAAAAAGCTCGGCAATTTTGTTCATTCTGTCTTTTAATCTCCTGGTCGTGCTGTGCAGATTTTGTCTTTTTCATTCTGTTTGTGCTAAAGCCTGCACCATCATAACGCAACTTGTAGCTGTGAGCAAGCCTTTATAGTCTTTCGTCCTTCGCTTTGTTGCGCCAGGCGACGAGTAGAAAAGGTTGTTCAGGCATTTGATTTTGGGCGACGTAGGGTCGCATTCTCTTGTTCGAGTTGCTGAATATAGGTTTTCCATTGTTGTAGACTGGCTTCGGCTGTTTGCTTCTCCTGAAGCGTTTTCTGGTTGAGGGTTGTCAATTCCTGCTTTTCGCGTTGCAGCGTACGCGCTTCGCTCTGGAACGTTTGCCGTTCCTTTTTCAGCAGGGTGACCTCATCTTCAAACTCTTTACGGCGTTGCTCGTGGTCGATCCGTTGCTCGTGCTGCTGGCGCTGAAGGGTTTCCAGGTCGTGTTCCAGGTTGATAAGCTGGGCTTTCATGGCCAGGAGTTCTTCGGTATAGGCCATCATTTCGCGGTTGCGCTCTTGGCGTTCGGTCTCCAGGTCTTGCTTGAGCAGTGTGATCTGCGGACTATAGCGCCAGCCGAGCAGAATATCATAGATTTCGTGTTCGGGGCTGCCAGTGACGGTGTCAGCGCGTAGTCCTTGAAGTTCGCGGGCGTCCCAGTGGCCAGCGACCAGCAGACCACCGAGGGAGCGCAGTGCGATGTCGAGCTGTTCTTCGTGAGGGACCGTGGTGGACTTCTGTACATGCCCCGCCCATAGTCCATATTTGCTGAGACTGAGCGCATGTTCACGGACATCGCGGTGTGGTACGCGTATACCCAGGATGCCCGAGGCCTCGGCCTGGAGCCGGGTGGGAGCACTGTCGTCGCGTAAGATAGCGAGCAGGTCGGCCTCCATTCCCTGGCCAAGCAGTAGGAAGGCCTGAAACAGCAGTTCGTGGCTCTGTGGATTGCCATAGAGCGCGTCAATCAGTGCCTGCGCGACCATCGGACCCCCGAGCAGGATCAACAGGGCCATGATGCGCAGGCTGGCGCGTTCCTCGCCGGAGGACTGCACATGCTCAAGGAGCGCTGGCAGCATCTCTCCTGCGTTCCCCGGCTGTTGTTCTTCATCGTGGATGCGCTCTTGCAGAAGCGCCAGCGCCATCGAGATCTCTTCGTGCTGGTCGCTGCTGAGCAGAGCGACCAGCGTGTCTTTAATCGCCAGCGTTGGGATGGTGCGAAAGACCTCGCGTGCCGCCTCGCGCCTGATGGGGTCGTTGGCGTCGCTGTGCGCGGCCCAGATAAAGGGTAGCGCGGGCGTGCCGATCTCGCTCAGAATATGGCGGGCGCTGCGGGCGACCTGCGGATCTGGATCAGTAATCAGTGAACCAACCCCCGGCACGGCCACGGCTCCCAGGTCGATCAAGGTCTGTGACGCGCCCGCGCTCCGACTGCGGATGCGCAGCGCTTGCAGCAACTCCTCAAGTACGCTCGCTCGCTGCCGCGTATTGCGCAGCGCAAGCCGGGCCAGGGTCTCAGCCACGTCGGGGATCAGATGAGCGTCTTCCAGGCCGTTGAGCAGGGCAGGTAGACTGATCTCAGCCAGCTCCTCAGTGAGAATCTCCTCCAGCGTTTCGTGCGCACGCGTGGGCAAGGCCATCCCAAACAGTTCCACCACAGCGTCGAGTAGCTCGGGCTGTTGACCCACCAGCGCGACTAGTAGTTCGCGACCACGCGTCTGTGCGTTGCCCGGCGATGCATCCAGCGCGGGAATGAGCGCAGGCAGGACCGGCTGACCGGCCTGGAGGAGAATAGCTGCCGCCGGCTCGCCGCGTTCAGGGTCGCCCAGCAGACCAACCAGCGGCGGAATTGCCTCACGTGGATGGTTGAGCAGGTAGGCTGCGATGACCGCCTGCTGTTCGGGAATGGTCTCATTTAAGATCTCCAGCAGGGCCGGGACGGCGTAACGTCCATCCATGCGGTCCAATGCCTGGCGCACCTGGTCGCGAGCGCTTGAGCGCTGGTGAAAGAGGTTGGTGGCCAGCACCTGAGCCGCGTCTGCGCCCCTGGCCACAAAGATCTCTTCGATATGCGCTAATTGAAACGTACTGCCGTGTTCACTAGTCTGGAGCAATAGCTCGCCGGGGAAGGGTTGCATAACAAGCAGAACGCGCTCGATGCGCCCGACCAGCGGCGTCTTTTCGCGGACATCCAGACCTTTGAGCAGCTCCGGGCAGGCTAGCTCGCCCAGGGTGCTCAGTGCGTTGATAGCTGCCTCTGAGAGCAATGGATTGGGATTGAGCAACTCGTGCAGCAGAGGTTGGACGGCGCGTTGATCGTTGCACTGACCGAGGGCCTGGATGATGGCGAGGGCCAGGGGAATCTCGTTCTGGGCGCTCTCCATGAGTGTGAGCAGCGCAGGCACGGCACGTTGATCTTGTGCGTGTTCCAGGACGTGGACTAGCAGTTGCGTGCGTGCGTGGACTATCGGGTGCAGCGCCTGAATAACCGGTTCGACGGCGCTTGGACCACAATGTACTAAAGCCTGTTCGGCCCGCGCCGCGATCATTTCGTCGGGATTATACAGGACTATCTGGATCAGGCCGGGCAGGCATTCAGGTGAGTAGATATGAAGGGCCGTGTTGAGCGCCTGCTGGACCGCCAGTTCGTCGTACTTGAGCTGGTCTAAGAGCGCATCCAGGGCGCGTAGGTCGCGCACCGAAGCCAGGATCTCCAGAATGCGCACCCGTTCAGCCTCCGAGATCGTGCTGTTCAACTGATCGAGGAGCTGTGGCGTGGCGACCTCGCCTACTTCTTTGAGTGCGCCCGTCATACTCTGCGCCACTGCGATATCGGAGGTGGCCAGGTTCTGCATCAGCAGATTGATAGTAATCTTGCCGCTGTCTCGTTCCGGGGCCTGACGTCCGTTATCGACCAGCATCTCGCGTACTTTCTCCACATCCGCCGGGACATCGTGTGTCGATTGGACGTGAAGAAGCGCGGCAATGATGCGTTCGGCCTGCTCGTCGGTGAGCTGGCGGCTGGGATTGTTCTCGTTGAGAAAGCGTTCAAGGATCGGTAGGATGATCCAATGCAGCGGCTGTTTACGATTAGCGGGAGTGCGAATCTCCAGCTCCTGGACCAGACGTGGCAGCGTAAGATTGGGCCCCAGGCGAATGAGCGCGTTGGCGGCCCGCCCGACGATCACGCGGTCGGGATCGAGTAAGCACTCCATCAGTGGCTCTACGGCGGTTCTCTCGCGCGTGCCACCGAGTATATTGATGGCCGCAGTACGCAGACGACCGCCCGCGCTGGTCGAGCTAAGTTCGCTGGCGCGTGGCACAACCACCGACCCCCAGTTGCCCAGAGCACGCACCAGGCGTTTGACTAGCGCTTCCTGGTTGGAGTCGTCGATAGCGGTGAGCAGACGTTGGAAAAAGATCTGCGAGACAACAATCGGGTCGAGAAGCACCAGCAGTGCGTCGATGCCTGGGATAGAGAGCAGCGGGAAGAGCGCCTGGTAAAGTTCGGGCGCACCCTGAAGAGTGCAGCGGTTGAAGAGGCTGGACAGCTCCCACAGTTCACCCTGCTGGAAAACAGTAGTCAGCACCTCTGCCAGTTCATCGGGCAGAGTCAATGGTTGGGGTTGCTCGACGCCAGGTGGAGTTTGAGCCACGCCCAGGCAGATCAGACTGGTGATCAGTGCCTCAACCAACTGGTCGGGATTGTTCTGCGCGTAGGTGGCGAGTGCCGCCGCCGCCAGTACGGGCTGGGCCAACTGCCCGGCCCACAGAGTCAGCGGCTCGCTCCAGAGCGCGAGATCGTCGGGAAATGTCTCGATGGCTTCGATGCGTAGCTCCACCGTTCCCAGAAAACGGCCCAGGTAGCCCGCCAGGGCCGCCGAAGCCAGCAATGTGTGGCGAAAGTGCAGCATACCGCGAGCGTCGATCTCGATCATCGCCGCTTCTTGCGCCCGGCGCAGATAGGTCACTATCATTTCGGGTTCGAGCATTTCCGCCAGCGTAAAGACCGTCTCTTGCGCGAACGGCAGCGCCACCTGCTGCTCGCGTGTCCAATTCATCAATTCGTCTGCCTGGAGATCGATCGGCAATTGACGGGCAGTCTTGGCTGGCTCGACGGTCAGGAAACCGCCGCCAGGGATCGCCAGCAGATCGTTGTCGCCGTTCCAGTGAGCCACACAGGCCAGATCGCCGAGGAGCATCAGCTCATCGGAGAGGAGTTCTTGCTCCTGGTCCAGCGCCACGGCTTGCAGGCGGTTGAGTAGAAAGGCTTCGAGCAGTCGGCCGCGTGTATCAAGTTCGGGCGTCTCCCCGACTGGCACCGTGCCGAGCACGTCAAGCAGGGCGAACAGATAGAGCGGAGTCGTACAGAGGAACTGTAAACGCGTACGTTCGAGCGCTGACATGATCTGTCCTGCGGTTGGTAGTGCGGGACGATTGCTATGGTCCTGCTCGCTTTCGCTTATAAAGCGCTCGACGACCTTGCGTATATCTGCCGGGGTCAGCGGTTGGAGTATGGCGCGTGGGACCAGATTTTCGTCGGCCAGTTGGAACAGTTCGGACGATTGCTCATAGATTGCGGGCGTGCAAGTCAGGATCAGCGCGTTGCGATCCTGGCGGAAAAGCAGTGCCACCTCCTGATCAAACGCCTGGCGTGAGGCCGCCGACAGATCTTCCAGACCGTCACACAGGAAAAGCAGCCGCCCTTCCTGAAAAAGCTTGCCAAGATAAGGACGCACGTGGCTCAGACCAGGATAATCGATGGTTGCGAGAAAATCGAGCAGCGAAAAGTCTGCCGAGGCGGGTATATCCAGCGCCTCGTGCGTATGTGCATAGTCTCTCAGCGTGAAGAGGATAGGCAGCCGGGATCTGCCTCCCGGTGAGTGCGTGCGCAGACAGGTGGCTGAAAGGAGTGAGTGGATGAGTATGCTCTTTCCCATGCCTGCCGCGCCCAGGAGCAAGAGATGTGGACACGAAGCATCCAGCGTCATCTCGATTAGTTGCGAAGTTCTCAGCGTGTGTTGCTGGCGCGGCAGCGAGGGATCGGGATTATCCTGGATATAGACGGCGGGCATATCATAGGGTTGTCCCCAATTCGCTACATGCGTATACAGTGCGCGATAACGCTCCTGGTCCATGTAAACCGCTTTGAGATAGGCTCGCAGCGCCAGTGGCTGCGCGACTCGCTGGGTTAGCCAGAAGGTCAGCGCTAGCTCTCCTAGCGGCACAAGTAGAAGCACAGGGATACGTCCTGGCAGTGTAAACAAGCTGACCAGCGTATAAGCGCCTGACCGATGGAAGGGATTGAGGACCCAGAGTAGGGCCTCAAGCGCCGTGAATAGCAGGGTCAGACCCAGAGCTATCAGTAGATGACGTTGTATAAGCAGCCCACGCGCCCGACGGTCCACCTCGTTTGAGCGCGGGTGAAGATTGATTGCACCAGAATCTCGCCTCTGTCCCATCAAGAATCCTTTCCGCGTACCCGTCCTGCCCGGTCAACTACTCAAGCGTCCTGGCTCACGTGCTGCAAAGTTTTAAAGCCGCTTTGCCGGACAAAAACGTGCTAAAAGCCGAATAGTATCTTCAGGTTTGTCCTGCCAGATGGACACGTGCCTGAAATCTTTCTCTACCAAAAATAGACAAAGACAGTATAGCCCACAATGTGCCATGACTTCCAGAACAGGCGGACCATCGGACGCCTCGTGGAACACAGGGTCCGTCCAGGGGAGGACGGCCAGCTTATAGAGAGAGGTTTTTTCAAAGACCCTTCGCCACAGGCGCACGACCTTTTCATGTGCAGTTTTTTTGGCCTTCCCTGCTTGTTGGGCAGGGTTGCCCCACCCCCAAAGAGAAGAAGGTGCAGGAAGGCGTTTGTCGGGCGCACGTCTACGCCCGACAAACGCCTTCCTGCATGGACAATGGTGTGCTTCGCTCCAGCGAAGCATCCAGAAAAAACCTACCTGTGCAAAACATTCGCCTCCAGGGATTGCGCTGAGTGAACATAAGGAGGGTTCTCAGGCAAAGTGCGTGAAGGCTCTAGCAGAAACTGATGTAAGAAGAGGTCGGTGGTGTACTTCAATAAAAAAGTGGTTGAGGGGAAGGCGTCAAAGTTTGCATATTTGATACAATTTTCACATACCGTTCCTTACACGGCTCGGCCCAGAAAGCCCTGGTCATTCATGCCAGGGATGAATGGGCCTTCCTTTTGGCGGCAAGATGGGAGGGGTAATCTTCCTGTTGACAACAGACGTAGGCAAGTCGTATACTATCGACATGGAACACGAGTATATCCACGAATCCCATACGGTACACCTGTGTATCTACCACATCATCTGGT
>DAOTTJ010000466.1:0-8117 GCA_034437695.1 Ktedonobacteraceae bacterium | reverse complement strand
ATTGCCCATAGAAGAGCTAAAGATCAGGAGAGCTGCGCCGGCCAGCGAGATTGCGCCGGCCACCCAGGTTTGTCTCTTTGTTGGTTCACGGAAGAGCGCCCAGGCGATAATCGCGGCCAGAAAGCCATTGAGTGCTGGAAAAAAGGCTGTGCTGGTAGCGGTCGTATATTTAAGCGCGATGGCGATAGTAAAGAGCGCCAGGCAGAGCGTACTGCCGAGGAGTACACCGCGCTTCAACACAGCACGAGTCATACTCTTCCATGAAAAGAGCAGTATCAAGACGGCGGCCGGAGCCAGGGTGACCATCTCAAAGAACGTGAAGACAATTGGATCAATGCGATTCAATGCCTCTTTCGTCACCGCATAGTAGGTAGCGAAGAAGATGGTATTCAAGAGAAATCCGCATCCGGCGAGCATTTTTATTTTCATAGCAATCGCTCCGTGGCTAAACTCGTTGCCTGGCTGTAGGCAGCAGTTCTACCCCTCCCAGAGAGTTGGTGTCTGTTCACCAGAAAGTGCGCCAGCTAAGAGAGGCAGATCCTCTGTTTGATGGTTAGCCTGTATGACACGCGAGGAGAGGCGTGGTGAACGGATGGCACGTTCGACGGAGTGGACCTCTACATCCTGCGTCTGAAAAGTCTGACAGGCGAAAGCCACAACCTCCTCGACCGAGAAATCCTCGCAAGAGAAAACATCGATATTGATCATTCTGTACGGAGCCCAGGCGTGCAGGCTGACGTGACTGGTAGCGATGATCGCAAAACCGGAGTACCCGTCATCCAGCGGGTTACTGGTCTGAATATAGCGCACTTCTGCGGGTCCAATCCTGGTCATATTGATGCGGTCAGGATAAGTTTCTAACACGCTGCGTAAAAAAACCGCGTCGGCCAGTAGCTCAGGATTGCACCCGTAGAGATCAAGCATTACATGCAACATAGGATTTACCTCATTTCTGACTGGCGTGGCCAGTGCTGGACGCTCATCTCCTGCCCGATATGGGTAGGGCTTTTAACTCTAGTCGAAGTATACCTGGAGTCAATCCTTTAAAGTGGCGATTCTCCACCGTGATACTCGTACGAAAGACAAGTACTCTGGCGTCGGACACCCAAAATTTAAGCGACGTGGCACTACATTCTGTATGTCACAGAATGTAGTAATTTCTGGAAGAAAGCCTTTTTGTAGCTGTTGCGCCATTTTTGCAGTTTTTCTCGCCTTTTATGAGTCATCCCAGATTTTTCTGCTGTTTGTGGTCAGCGAAACACAGCAGGAGTGCAGAGGACGGCAGGGGGTCGGGGTTTACACAAGTAGGTTTTTCGTTGGACGCCTCGCAGTGGCGAAGCCGCAAAAACCCTTTTTTGCTTGTGTTGCCGGTCGCTCCAGGTGACCGGCAACACAAGCAGGATATTTGTCCTGATTTTACCAAATCAGGGATGACTCATAGTCACAGGAAGTTTGACGAGCACTAAGGATAGGAGAGTAGACGAAGTCAAAAGCCTATTTAAGCCACATATGTAGCTCGTCGCGGAAGATCTCGAACGCGTCGTCTTGTGGCTCATAGCCCAGCAAAGAGCGGGTATAAGCGAGATCCTCGCGTTTGAAACGGTTGTTAGAGATGCCGTAGACGATAGCGAACGTGACATCTGGTACATCGACGCAGCGTGTGAATAATTGATTGAGATCACGTGGGCTGACATAGATAGGCAGATTGAGCGGATCACGTTCCGTACGTAACCAGTGTGTTGGGTCGTGTGACATATCGTACGCGCCGATGCGCACCGCAATGCACGAAAGGCCCTCGGCGTGGGCGAAGTAGCTGGCTGCCGCTTCGCCGAAGCATTTACTGACCCCATACATATTCAGGGGCTTGGCGACCGAATCGTAGGGGAGTTGTACACCGTATTGATAGCCCAGGAGCGTTTGAACGCTGCTGGCGTAAATGACTCTCCGACATCCCTGGTCTTTAGCTGCTCGAAAAATGTTGTAAGTCCCTTTAATATTGTTATCCAGAAGTGAACCAAGAAAATCGGCTTCCGGCATGCGGTCGCCTGCCAGATGGACGACAGTATCGATCCCTTTACAGGCTTCCTGGCACGCCTCGGGATTAGAGACATCCAGGATTATGGATTCGTGATCGGTTGGCTCTGGCAAATCGATGGGAAACAGATCGGCCAGACGAAAAGCATAGTCCGCTGTCAGTTGGCGGAAAAAACCCGAGCCGATACCACCGGCTGCACCGGTAAGCAGGACTTTACGTTTGGGATGGGGGCTATCATTCATTCCTTATTACCCTTAAAACTAGACAATCCATTATCCATAAGAATTGTAACGTATCTGGCGCTCTTGTAACAAGGGAAAGATCAAATCAATCAGGGCTATTTCATACTTCGCAAGCCAGAGGCTTGCGACCTCCACCCCAGGGTGTTGGGATTGGGCTGCGAGCGTGAGGCTGTGGCCCCACGCTCGCAGCCCGAGCCTTTGTTCAGAGGGGAGGGGCCACACGCCGAGCATTACATAGCCCTGCAAATCAATAGTTCCTGGTCGCTACTTTCCAAGCTTAAAACGGGTAAAAGGGAGATTTAGAGAATAAAATGAGTTTCTCGTCTCAAAGGGGAAAGCTAGAAAAACTCTCCATTTAGCGGGTGCAACCTTCTAGAGGGACCATACGTAACATAGATATCTCAGCTATAGTAACTGTTGCGTTTGTTCGTTTCTGAGTATTTGCGAGCAAGCGTATTTTGTAAGAGGGTGAGGGACAGGATGTCTGGGAAAAAGACGCTGTTGACGGCACTGGCCGGATTGGGCGCGGTAGCTGTGGCCAGTACGGCGGTGTTGCTGGCTAGAGAAATCTATCGTCGCCCTATTGAGCTGGTTTTTGGCATGGCAAGGCTTTCGCTCAAGGCCAGGGGAGCGCGTGAAGAGGTACAGCAGGTTGGTGAACTGCCGATGCACTACTATGATGCTGGCCAGCAAGGTGAGCCAGTGGTGCTAGTCCACGGTCTAGGCGTGACATCGGAGTCGTGGACGACTTTGATACCGCACATTAGTCACACCTTTCGTGTCTATGCGCCGGATATGCCGGGTTTTGGGCGCACACCGCTGGCACCGGATAAGCAGTGTATCGCTACTCATGTAGAATATCTGGGGCGTTTTCTAGACGCGCTGGGTTACCCGCAGGTTACGCTGGTCGGTCAGTCGCTGGGTGGTTGGATTGCCACGCGTTACGCTGCTGCGCACCCTGAGCGCATTAAACGGCTCTATCTACTCAATAGTGCGGGATTGATACGCGAGGGTATATATTCACCTTATACGCCCGACCTGCCAACTGCACGCGACTATGTCAGGCAGGTGAGTGGGTATCGTGGGCCGGTGCCTATCTTTCTATTGCATGCCTTTGTGAATACCTCGCGGCGGCCGGCATTTGCTCAGTTTATTGAGAACTACGATCGTGCAGAGGAAGTCGATGAACTGCTGGCGGAGATCAGTGTGCCAACGACTATCATCTGGGGGACTGAGGATAAGATTTTTCCGCTGGTCTGTGCTCACGATTTTCACGCGGGTATTCCGGGTTCACGTCTGGTGCTTGTGCCTGGGATCAGCCACAATTCGCACATAGGTGCGGCGCGGAAGATTGCGCGGATCCTGTTGGAGGATGTTGACGCAGCCTGTGCGAGCGAGCTAAAGGCTTAGACAGAAGCGGGCGCAGCGTGGACTTTCAACCGCGCTGCGCCCGCTTCCGTCTGAGAGCTGACTAGTTGGTGCCAAGTGCGCCGAGGATGCGCAGTGAATTCTCCTGCACTTTGGTCAAACCGGTTGCGCCAATGATATTCATATCTTCGTAGGGTAGCTTATTGACCAGGACGCGCTGGCAGGTCAGGGTCGCGAGATCCCAGAGTTTGATCGTGCCATCGTCGCTACAACTAGCGAGCAGAGAGCCATCCAGATTATAGGCGACAGAGCGAATACGATTGGTATGTGCTTGGGGGATAGTGCGTACCGTATCGTTGGCAATATTCCACAGGCGGATGCTCAGATCGTCGCTACAACTGGCCAGCCAGTTGCCGCTGGGATCAAGATCGAGGCTGAGGATCGCCGCACTGTGGCCAGTGAGCTTCTTCTGCTGGTGGCTGGTAGTAGTGTTCCAGAGTGTAATGGTATGATCTTCGCTGCCGCTGAATAGCAGGGGTCGCGTTGGATGAAAGAGAAGCGCCCGAATAGGATTGTGGTGTCCCTCCAACAGCGTTTGTTCGTGTCCGCTGGCCGTCTCCCACAGGCGAATGGTACAATCATCGCTACCTGTGGCAAGGATTGTGCCACCGGGTCCAAAGGCCACAGCGCGTACCCAGTTGCTATGCCCGGTAAGCACATGCAGACATCGCCCGCTCTGTACATCCCAGATGGCGGCGGTATTATCCTCGCTGCCAGTGGCGACGCGAGTGCCATCGGGACTGAGGGCGACAGCGCGTACCCAGTTGCTATGGCCCTGAAACTGGCGTACATGGGTGCCGGTCTGGTAGTTCCAGAGATGTGCTACCTGTTCTTCGCCGACGCTGGCAAAGAGTGGGGCAGTCGTGCTGACCGCGCTGGCACGCACGCGCTGGTCCGCCAGAGGGATAGTTTTGACTGTTTGTCCTTTCTGCATGTCCCAGAGCCGTACCTTCTGGTCTTCGCTGGCACTGAGCAACAGGCCCGAGGCAGGAATCAAGCTCAAGCACCAGACGCGTTTAGGGTAGCCGTGGAAGGTTTTGAGGCTATTGCCCGTTGTACTATCGTAAATGCGGATCGTCTGGTCGTCTGCGCCGCTGGCTAGTAGGCCATCGCGTCCGAAGGTGACCGAGCGGACGCCGTGGGTATGGTGTGGCAGTTGGTGCAGACGTTTACCGTTCGCGTGGTCCCAGAGGGCGACCGAGCAGTCCTCGCTGCCTGTGGCCAGAGTCGTGCCGTCGCGACTGAAGGCCACCGACCAGACGCGGTTGGTATGACCTGCGAGGACGTGCAAACATTGGTGATCCTGGAAGCTCCAGACGCGCAGGGTCTGGTCATCGCTGACACTGGCGAGCAGATCGCCAGTGGGGTGAAAGGCAACGGCGCGGATGCGGTCGGTATGGCCAGCGAGGACGACCGGGTCGGTCGCGGCCGTGTGGTCCCAGAGGCGCAGAGTGTGGTCGGTGCTGGCGCTCGCCAGGTGAGTGCCGGCGGGATGCCATGCCAGCGACCAGATCCAGGACTTATGGCCTGTGAGGGTGCGAGTTAGCTGATACGTCGTGGAATCCCACAGATGAATCTGGCGATCGTTACTGCCGGTCGCGAGCAACGCGCCATCGGGACTGAACGCGACCGCACGCACGCGGTTGGTGTGGGCGGTAAACACATGCAGTGTGACACCTGTGGTGGTATTCCAGATGCGAGCCGTGCCGTCGTCGCTTCCACTGGCGAGCCGTGTTCCATCGGGATTGAACGAGAGCGCCCAGACGCCGTCGCTGTGGCCTTCGTAGGTATTGATCGGCACCCCTCGGGCGACATCGTAGAGCCAGATTTCGCCATTGCCGGTCCCGGCGGCCAGGAGCGTGCCACTGGCATTGATGGCCAGCGAGAGGATCACGCCGAAGATATTCGTGAATGTCGTATCTTGAAAACGTGCCTGGGAAAAAGTAACGCCTGGGAGCTGCACATTTTGCAAATACGCCTGGCGGATCGCTTGTTCAGAACAGTCAAGTTCCTGGATGTCCAGTTCGAGGTGTAGGAAAAGGTGGAGGACGTTGGCTGCCAGATAACTGTTGAGTGGATTTGCTCGTTGTCGTTCCAACACCTTAATCAACTGCTGGCGCAGCGAGGCCCGACCATTGAGGACAAGTTGTTCGGCCAGCGGAGTCAAGATCAGGAGCTTTTGGGTTTCGCGGATGTAATCGCTGGACTGGGCCTGGAGAAACGCGAACTGTTTCCACGAGGTTGGTACCAGGGGTTGATCGGGATAGAGATCCAGAGCCTGAAACTCCTTATTCGCCCGTGCGACCAGGTCGTTGGTGGCATATTCCAGAATCACCGGTTGTAGCGAGAAGCAGCGCTGCTGATCGGTCTCGATCAATGAGCGGCGCGAGAGCGAGTCGAGTGCGCTAATGACCGCACCTCTGGGCGGTGCTACCAGCAGATTGGCCCGTAACTGGTCCAGAGAGAGCGCTTCGCGTGCAATGGCCAGCCAGTAGATTAGTTCGCGCTCTTGCTCGGTCAGACGGTGGAAGTGCTGATGTAACAGTCCATCGATGCTGCTAAAGATAAATTCGTTCTGCTGGAGAAAGAACGCGATCTCGTCGCTAAAGAGGTCGTGAATGACCGATGCGGCCAGCTTCAGTGCCAGCGGGTTTCCCGCGTATTCCTTGACCAGTGCCTGCCACTGCTCCGCTTCCCCGTCTAAGGCGCGGCTCTTGAGCAGTTCGCGCCCTTCCGCCTGCGACAGACCAGACAGACGTTTGGCTCGTACGCGGTTGTTCGTGCCTTCGAGTTCAACCAGCTCGACAGGCTTCTCCCGGCTGGTCAGCAAGAGGCAGCTCTTGTGTGTGGTTTCACCCAGGCGGCGGATAAACTGCGCGTAATCCTCGAAGCCGGGTCGATAGATCCCGACGTGCTCTCCCGGCTGAAAGAGCGTTTCCAGATTATCGAGCACCAGCAGACACCGTTGGTCACGGAGATACTGGATCAACAGCGAGATCTGCTCGTCGATGGTGGTTGGCATGGCAAAGGCAGACTGTGGCGAGAGAAAATGCAGGCATTTTTGCAGCACATCGGCCAGAGGTGGAGTGTTTTTCAGGGAACGCCAGAAAAGGACCGAGAAGTCCTCGGCGACCAACTGCACCAGGCGAGCGGCCAGCATCGTCTTGCCCATCCCGCCCATCCCCAGGATCGCCACCACCTGGCAGCGCTCGTCGGTGATCCAACTGCTGAGCTGCGCACATTCCTCAATGCGCCCGCAGAAGTCCGCAGTTCCGGGCACTTCTTCTAGCTGTTCACGACGCGCAGGTTCGTCCTCTATCTCGCCCTCGCTCTTCTCGCTTAGACCTTCACCCTCAGGAGCATTGCCATTCAGATCAAGCAGTCCCAGCTCTTCCTGCGTTTTGTCGAAAAACTCGCAGATGTACCGTATAGACTGATAGTTTGGGCGACTAGCATTGTTTTCCCAACGGGCGATCGTTCTAGGATCGCACTGGAGTTTGCTCGCCAGATCTTCACGTGATAGCCCTTTTTGCAGGCGTGCTCGCTTTAACTCGATGTGAAATTCGCTCATCGTGCTCACCTTCCCAATCGTTTTTTGCCGAAATCCAGGCCCTATCAATGGTGCCAGCGGGGGGCTGGACGAAGCATCGCTTATCTGTCAGAGATTTGTCTGTTGAATGTCCTGTTTATGGGGTTTTTCTGGCAGAAGCTCTCGGCTATGCTTATTGTGTAAAGAGTTTCACATTGAACGCCGAGCCAGATGGACCGGCCACAGTCGGATTAATCAATAAAAAAGGTTTTCTCTCTTATGAATATACAGCTAGATGCGCAGAGATTCAACCTCTATCTAAACAAAAATCATCTCGCTAAAGAAGACGTGAGAGGGAGCAGATTTTAAAATGTATAGAACGCAGGAAGCGATTGAACAACCCTTGAAGAGCAGGAAGTATTCATCGGACAGAGGAGTAAAAGGATGACACACCCAAAGATTAGCGAGCAAGCCTGGAGTGAAAGTTACCAACAGCTTCACACGCTGGCTCGACGACTGGTACGCCAGTTGAGCGTTACGCACTGGCAGGGACAGGAAGAAGACGTGGCCTGGGACATAGTGCAGGAGAGCATGCGCCGCGCTTATGAGTACTCTGAACGCGCTGCAAAGGGTGAGAAGGAACCAGTGCAATCGCTCTCCGCGCTGTTGAATACAGTAGCGCAGAACTACTGCCGGGACTTGCGCAGGCGTGAGTGGCGGCTGAATAAAGAAGAGACCAGTGCTCCCTATGGTTTTGTCGCCAACGAAGCGAGTTACAGCGACATTGCCACCGAGAACGCCTATCGCGAGCACCTGTTCGCTATTCTGGCGCACGAGATCGCGCAATTCCCGCCCAAACAGCGGCAGGCCTTATTGAGTGATC
>DAOTTJ010000465.1:0-3359 GCA_034437695.1 Ktedonobacteraceae bacterium | reverse complement strand
AGGAGCGTGGCTATGTCGTCGCGCTGGAGACGACCATCACGCCCGAGCTGCGGGCCGATGGTCTGGTGCGCGACCTGACGCACCACGTACAGGATATGCGCAAGAAGGCAGCTTTCAAAATCGAGGAACATATCGCGCTGGTGCTCTTCACCGACGCCGAACTGGCCGCGCTGCTGGCAAACTACACAACCATGCTCCAGGAGAAACTGCTCGCGGATACCCTGACGGTTGTCGTGGCTGATAGTCCGGTCCCAGAGATAAACGAGGCCTATCGCGAGAAGATTGCCCCCGACGAAGGCAAGAAGCTGGAAAACTTCACGCTCGAAGTCATCCTCGGGCGATTGTAACCACCCAACGTCCCGCGAGCGCACTCAGGTGCGAGGACACAGAAGCCAGACGAAAAGGCAACAAGCAATGCCTTCTCGTCTGGCTCTCTTTGCTATACAAGTTTTAGCGTGCGAACGAGGGGGGGTAGCTGCGTTCATAGCTCGCTAGCTCAGTAAAGCGCCGACGCCATCCTTGACGAGTGCTTCCCTGCCGTTGACGAAGTATGCAGACCTGCTCAAGACGCTCTGTGGGTCGCGTCGCAGATACGCCGGACGATAGAGTTCAATCCGTATGCCATCGATCAGACGCCCCTCGCTAAAGGCTTCAACCGTCTCTATCACCGCAAGCTCGTCCTCGGTTCGTGCATGCAGAACCATGAGGGCATCGACTTCTTCGCGAGCATTGAGCCAGACCGGTTGTCCTTTGGCAACGGGCAGACCATTGACCAGAATTGCCGCCACGACACCCTGAGGCAGCGTCTCGCTGCGTTCGAGCGCGATCGGCATACGCCGGTCTGCGGGATTGCCCAGGCGGAAAGGCATATGCCATTGTCGACGATCGGCGCTGGAATTGAGCACTGTCAGATTGCGTCCAATGTGCAGCGGAGAGGGCAGGTGTGCAACCTCGATCTCAACGCGCACGCAGCGATGGCCGCCAACGGTTGGAGTCCACTGCACGCTGACTCGCTCCACGTGCGTGGGAGAGGAGGGAAGAACCATCGAGTCGATCAAAGGGAGCTTTTCCCACGCCACACCCATACCAAACGCAGCTATCATAAACTGAATATGCTTGACCGTTACCGCCTCCGGCCCCACATTTTTCAAAGCTAGAGTCAGGGTAGTCGTCTCGCCAACCAGCGGTGGATCAGGATTGACATCTATAGCCTGACACATATAACGATGATGTCCTACAGTGCTGTTGAGTTGGATTGCTTCCATTGAATTGTCTCCTTATTCCTGCCAATAAGACTTGAAAACAAAAGCCTCTACAACTATTCTATTTATATCACATTACCAGATAGATCTGTCCATGTACGTTTCACATTTTTGCAAGAACCGGAAAGTCTGCTATTTTATGCTTCGCAAGCCTCTGGCTTGCACCCTCACCCATAGGCATGAAGGTAGCAGAGAGGTGCTCTCTGCACTCCTGTTTTGCCTGTTTCGGCGGAGGCAAAACAGGCAAAATAGAAGAAAAATTTTATTAGGGACACCCCAAACCCCAGCAAAGGGCTGCCGCCCTCGGCACTCCCGCTTCACTTCATGCCGAGCATAAAATAGCCCTGTTGCGCCAGAGAAAAGAGTTGCAATTTTCCGCGCTTTCTAATAAGCTAGTGAAGCAGTTTATAAACCGATCGATTCCCCTGGCCCGGCGTACGCTGTATAAACAAACACTTCGCCCAGGCGCATCTGGCCAGACCCAACGTGTGCTCCTGACCCGACGTTGAGCAGACAGCACAGAGCGTATATCTGTATGTATGTCCTCTCGTAGAAAAATATTTATAGAAGGCAGGCATTGTGACATGGCCATGAACGAACTGGTAGAACACCTACTGACACTCTGGCACCTACTGCGCATCAATACGCATCCTGTCCGCCACGGTGAAATTACACCCGAACAATACTGGTTGCTTAAACTGCTCAATCAACGCGGCATCCTTTCTATCAGCACCCTGGCCGAAGCGCTGGGTGTCACGGGCAGCTCGGTGACGACCGCGTGTAAGCGCCTGGAAAAAGCTAGCTTTGTCAAGCGTGAGCGCCAGGCCGATGGACAGGATGAACGCGTGGTGCTGGTCTCTCTGACCACGCAGGGATACGAGCAGATCGAGAAATGGCAACGCGAACGCCGCTCAACCCTGATACAGATGCTCGCGCCCCTGACCTCCGCCGAACAGGAAGAGCTGCAACACTTGCTGGCCCGCATGCTGGACCAGTGGCAGGCATCCACGTCCCAGAAAGATGGCGTGCAAGAACGCTGATAGATTTATATCTATCTATCCACCAGTCAATAAAAGGAGCGGCAGCGCAAAGGCTGCGACACGACATATGCAAGCTGGATACGACTATATTGGTCTGGGCGTGGGAGCCGTGGTTTTTGATAACGAGGGCAGAGTTTTCCTGGCGCAACGGGGTCCCAAAGCGAGCAACGAGCGCGGAACCTGGGAATTTCCCGGCGGCAAAGTCTCCTTTGGGGAGACCCTGGCCGAGGCGGTCATACGCGAATTTGGTGAAGAGTATGGGATGGAGATCGCTATCGTGGAGCTGCTGGGAGTCTGCGACCATATCCTGCGCGAAGAGGGGCAGCACTGGGTCTCGCCCACCTATCTAGCCCGGCACATAGCCGGTGAGCCACGTATTCTGGAGCCAGAGAAATGCACGGCTATCGGCTGGTTCGCGCTCTCCGCCTTACCCGCGCCACTCTCACAGATCACCCAGGCCGACCTGGTGCTCTACCACGCGCGATCTAACCCAACCTTCAGAGCGGGTAGTACTGAGTAGAGAGAGATAGACCACACGGTACGACAAACCAGCCAGGCAAGGGAAAAGCACGCTCAACCCGGCCCGAGTTCCTGCACGACCTCTAATATAGGTAGACACGCGAACCAGCCAGACAGACCCCCTCAGGCTCGCGCCGGGGCAGCCTGACTCTCAACCGCAGCTTTCTGACCGAGCTTGCGTTCGTTGCCCATCAGCAAACGGTTAATATTGTCGTGATGAAAAAGAATGATCAACCCTGGACCAACTATCAAATAGAGCATAGTCGGGAGACTAACCGCAGCAAAAAAGTGCGCGTTGGACAGACCAACGATATACCAGACGACACCGCACACGATCGAGACGGCGGCACCCAGGATCGAACCGAGCGAGACATAGCGCGAAATGGCAATACTAGAGATTGCAACCACCCCGCCGAGCAAAAAAGTAAAAGGCGAAAGCAGGAGGATCACCCCGGCTCCCGTCATCACCCCACGTCCACCTTTAAAGCCGATAAAGATGGAGAAACAGTGGCCCAGCAAGGCCGCAAGCCCGGCAATT
>DAOTTJ010000464.1:0-16767 GCA_034437695.1 Ktedonobacteraceae bacterium | reverse complement strand
ATACCTCACCCTCCGGCGGGGACTGCCATCCCCTGCACCCTTATTTTTGCTCAACCCTGACCTACTGTTTCAGGCGCTATGTAAGGTCAGATTTTGCTGGTGATCGGGAGAGTCTCGCGTTTCGTAGGCGATGCGGGCCAACGATTTTGACGGAGAGACGGTCCCGATTACCAGCCCTCGTGTATCTATTCTTATAATACGTAAGAAAACCGGAAATGCGGAAAGGGGTTTTTGGGGAGGTTTTTGTCTTTCTCTGATAGTGGGACAAGTTTGCCCACCCATAGACATGAAGGTAGCAGAGAGGTGCTCTTTGGACTCCTGTTTTGCCTGTTTTGCCTCCGGTAAAACAGGCAAAATGAAATAAAAATGCATTGGGGACACCCCAAGCCCCGGCAAAGGGCTGCCGCCCTCTGCACTCCTGCTTCACTTCATGTCTATGGGAGCAAGTTTGCCCCACTCCAGGGAGAAGAAGGTGCAGGAAGGTCTGGCTTCGCTGTGGCGAAGCGTTTAGCGAAAAACTTTATTTGACTCTTACTTCACCTCATTTATGATAGGGTTCGGTGAAGTTTTTGGGTTTTGAGGACGTATCTATGAGAGGGAATCTACCTGAAAGGTGCTGTTTGTGGTTTTGCGGTTGGAGGAACTGGCCGGGCGGGTGTGAGCAAATCTGGTGTTATAGTTGTAACCTTTGTGGCCCTTAAACCCTTCTACCTATAGAATAAAGGGAAGAAAAAACGGACCGGGCTGAGGTCCGAACAATGAGATTATTTGAGAAAGAGGTTGGCATGGCTCCTTCTAGCGAGAGACCGCTGCGCCAGAGCGATGAGCATAGATTGACTGCGACGCTGACGCTGGCGTGGTGGCAGTTGCGCCTGACCTGGCGACTATTGCTGGTGGCGACTAGCGGCGTACTGGCGGCCGTCATTCTGGTCTGCACAGTGCCGCTCTACTCGCAGGTTGCACTGAGTGCGGGGTTGCGCGATACGCTAAAGACCTCGACGGACCCGGCAATTACGATTCATAGTGTGGCCCATCTGATCTCGCGGGCGGCGTTGCAGAAGGCCTCGACACAGATCCAGCAAGATTTGCAGGTTAACGTAGGAGATTTTCTGGCTGGCTCCCAATTTTCTGCGCAGAGTGCAGATCTACCGTTTGGTGAGTTTAATCAGATCCAGTTAAACGGCTGGTCGATGAAGGATGCGCAGAGACATGTGAAGCTTTTACAGGGACGCCTACCTATAGATACAAGTACTCAGTTGGAGGCTGCGATTACGGCTGAGACGGCCAACAACCTGCATGTGGCGGTTGGAAAGCAGATCCAGTTGGAGATACCCTTCATCAATAGTCAAGCGAATCTGATCAATTATCGACTGACGCTCTCTATTGTTGGGATTTTTGCGCCCGGACAAGCGACCGAGAGTTTTTGGCACGGGACGACTTTTGCCAGTCGAGCGCTGGATACAAAGGGTTCACTCTATCCGGTGCTGGTCGCAAATACCAGTTATCTGGAGAATCTGGAAGCGGCCTCCAACCCGATCCGTGGGGGAGATCCCCAGAACGGCACAAGTCTGGAATACCCGACCGACCTCTACTGGTATTATAATTTTGCTTTTGATACATTGAATATCAATCATATCGACGACCTAATCAATGGGCTGAACAACGTGCTGGTTCTGATAACTAACCAGCCTGTCGAGGAGCCATTTGTCGATAAAACTACCTCTGATGGTCCGATCGACCTTTTGCTTGGCTATAACGATCGAGTGGCAGTTGCGCGTATTCCAATGCTCAGTCTGGCGTACCTGATCGCTGGATTGATGCTTTTTTTTGTCAGCCTGATCACCGATCTACTGGTCGATCGTCAATCGGAGTCGATAGCGTTGCTGAGTAGTCGTGGGGCCAGTCGCAGACAGATTTCTGGGGCGTTGACGTTTCAAGGGCTTGGGGCAGGTATAGTTGCTTTTGGTGTGGGGCCGGCGCTGGCAGTGGTGATAACGCGTCTGCTGGTCTTGTTTTCGCTTGTGCCTGCCGATCAGGGGGCGTTAAATGTTATTCTGGCAGATCCGCTGCTAGATGCGATGAACCTCTACATTACAGCGTTGGTAACCGTGGTAGTCTCGATTCTAGCAATGGTTTTCGCATTGAACAGGGCGGCACGCATGGATGTATTGATGCTGCGTAGGGAGACGGCTCGCACTAGCAGAGGACCGGTCTGGCTGCGCATGGGCCTGGATATTCTGGCGGGTTTGGTCGCGCTCATAGGCTACGGTTTTTCGGCGTACATCACCAGTCCGGGAGTGCTGGATGCGCGTACACAGGTCTTGATTTTGCCACCAGTGACCCTGCTAGGAGCTGTCTTTTTACTCCTGGGGTGTATGTTGCTGTTTCTACGTATTTTCCCTCTGATCCTTGAGTTGCTCGCAAATATGACGGCACGCAGTCGAGGCGTGATTTCGATTCTGGCGGTGGCTCAAATGGCGCGAGCGCCGCGCCAGGCGCTCCGCATGACATTGTTACTGGCGCTGGCGGTAGCATTTGGCATCTTCAGTCTTGTCTTCAACGCCTCGCAGGAGCAGCGTATTCCAAATATTGTTATGTACCAGGTGGGTGCGGACTTTAGCGGTACCTACGCCAGTAATTCGTTCCTGAGTCAGGAGCCATTAAAAGACGAGGAAGCTGCCTTTGAGCAGATCGCGGGTGTGCAGGCTGCGAGCGTAGGTTTCTCCTCTTCAATGCGCGGAGCCGAGAGCGGAGTCAATGCTTCGATTGAACTGCGAGCAGTGGATACAGCGACATTTGGGCAGGTAGGTTTGTGGAGCAAACAGGATTCGAGCGTCTATTCGCTGGATGACTTAATGAGCCGGTTGGCCAGTCAGCGAAGCATGGCTTTGACGCAGCAGGTAGTGCCAGCCTTTGTTGATGCAGTTGCGTGGCAGACCTTGAACCTGACGCCTGGGGCCAGCTTTACGCTCAGCGACTTGAACGGGACCATCAACTACGTCGCGCTGGGCGAAGTGCAATATCTGCCGACCGTCCTCGACAGTGCGCAGGCGAATGAAACTAACAGTTACGTCGCGCAGGGAGGGGTGCTGACCGACTTCCTCAGCTACCAGACCGTCGTAAAAGAGGTAGCACAAGCTACCATCAACCCATCAACCGTCTGGTTAAAGACAAAGAGCGATGCTCACTCGCTGGCCAGCGTCAGAAATGCGCTCAACGGGGGTCCACTCAGCTTACTTGGGGTCAACGATATCTATGCGCTGGAAAACAGCATGGACAATGACCCACTCTATCTGGCGCTTCTGGGCATCCTTGCGATTGGTACAATCACAGCTCTGCTGCTTGGTTTGATAGGTAATCTGACAGTCTCCTGGTTGAGTGCGCGGAATCGTATTATCAACTTTGCAGTCATGCGGGCGTTGGGAACGGTACCGGGTCAGATCGCTGGTATCCTGACCTATGAGCAAGCGTTGATTTACGCCACAGCCATTGGTCTGGGCGTGGCCTTTGGTCTGCTGCTCTCTTTTCTGATCCTGCCAGCATTTGTCTTGACCTCATCGATAGCTAACCCGGCTGGCGGCACAGGTGTATTCTATGTGATGCAGGGTGTACCACCTATTCAAACGATTATTCCAGCAATACTGATTGCTATGGTAGTAGGTATCCTGCTTGCGGTCTGCATTCTGGCGCTGGGCATGATGGTGAGGATTGTCTCGCGGCCGGTGTTAAGCGGCGTATTGCGTATAGATAATAATTAAAGCTCAGAAGATGAAAGAGGAGCAAATATGACGGACTCAATTGTTACATGTGACAATTTAGTGAAAATCTATAAAGTTGCCGATCTGGAAGTGGTAGCATTACAAGGGTTGGACCTGGAGGTGGTGCCGGGAGAGATGATGGCGATTGTGGGGGCCTCGGGTTCGGGCAAAAGCACGCTTTTGAATATACTCAGCGGTTTGGATGTACCAAGTGCGGGGCGCTGTCTGGTAGCTGACAACGACCTGACGAGATTAAACGAGACGCAGCGTATCGCGTATCGGAGGCATATTGTGGGACATGTCTGGCAGCAGAGTGGACGCAATCTGCTGGCCGAGTTGAGTGTAGTGGCCAACGTTGAGCTGCCTCAGTTGCTAGGTGGAGTCAATGCTCGCACGCGTACCAAGCATGCTGAAGAATTGTTAGAGATGGTGGGTCTGAAAGGTTTTGGCAAAAAGAAACCGAGTCAGCTTTCGGGTGGAGAGCAGCAGCGCGTGGCGATTGCTACAGCGATTGCCAACGAGCCGACCCTCTTATTGGCCGACGAACCGACGGGTGAGCTAGACTCGGTGACGGCCAGCGAGGTCTTTACGCTCCTGCGCACGCTGAACAAAGAGCTTGGTCTGACGATTATCACCGTCACCCATGATGTAGCGATTGCGGCGGTGATGGACCGTACCATCGCCATTCGTGACGGACGGACCAGCACCGAGACGGTCAGACGCGATGAGCCGTTGGAGGCGATTGAGGGCTTTGAGAGGCGTTCCAGCGCAGTGATTGGACTCTCAAGTGAGACGCACCGTGAAGCTGTCTTGATCGACCGTGTGGGTCGCTTGCAGTTGCCGAAAGAGGCGCTGGACAGGATCGACTTCAGGGGGCGAGCCGAGGTGAGAATACTTGACGATCACATAGAGTTGTGGCCAAGTGGCGTCCTGGCGGGAAGCGGAAGCGCGGGCAACGGCAAAAAGAGCGTTGAGGAGATATAGGAGAAGCACACATGATCGAACCGGCAGTTACGACAGCTATCATGGAGGCGTACGGTATTAAGCGTGACTTTAAAAGCGCGGCGGGCGTGGTTCATGCCTTGCGTGGGATAGATTTGGTGATCCAACCGGGAGAGTTTATCGCGCTGCGCGGGCGTTCGGGGTCGGGAAAGACCACCTTGCTCAACATCTTGATAGGACTTGACGATCCTAGCGAGGGGAGTGTCAGGGTGTTGGGACACGAATTAAAGAAGATGAACGAGACCGAGCGGGCGCACCTGCGCAGCCATCATGTCGGCATGATGTTCCAAAACGCCCACCTTTTTCCTTCGTTGACCGCGCAGGAGAATGTGGAGATCCCGTTGCGCCTAGTGCGCATGGCACCGACCGAGCGCACAAAGAAGGCGCGAGAAGCATTAGAGCGCGTGCGGCTGGGTCCACGTGCTCACCATCGCGGTCTTGAACTCTCTGGGGGTGAGCAACAGAGGGTGGCCCTGGCGCGGGCGCTTGTTCACGAACCTAAATTTATCGTGGCTGACGAACCGACAGGGAACCTTGACTCGATGACCGGACGAGATATTACTCAGCTTTTGCGCGAAATCACCCATCAGACGAAGATTGGGATGTTGATTGCCACGCACGATCTCAGTGTCGTAAACGTAGCCGACCGTGTGGTACAGATCGGCGATGGCCTGATCATAGAGGAGAAATAAGATATGAGGCCGTCCCTAGTACCGCCGCCTTCGCTGCCGCATATCGAGCCGCCCCAGGTACAGAGGCGAGCGAGATTCTCTGTAGCGTCGATTCTTGTGCTGGCACGCTGGCAGTTACGCCAGACGTGGAGTCTACTGCTGATCGTGGGGGTTGGTCTGCTGGCGGCGGTCGTGCTAGTGTGCGCGATCCCGCTCTACGCGCAGAGTGCGATGAGTGCGGGTTTACAGCATACATTGGAAGCCGAGGCCGGCAATGCTTACCTGACCGTCCATGCTGTGAGTGGACTTGTTGCGCCGCAGCAGATCCAAAGCATCCAGCAGTCGCTTACAGACGATATCACAGGAGCGTTGGGGCAGGTGATCATCAACAAGCCGGTCTTTTCTATACAGATTTCTGCGCTATCCTATCCCCCGAACCTCTCGGCGTTGGTTCACCTCGTGGGTATAGATATAAACACTGTGAAAAGCCATGCCAGGCTGCTCCAGGGACGCCTGCCTGTTGCCACGACGGGTAACACGATCGAGCTAGCAATGACGCCGGATGTCGAGGCAAATATGGGTCTCAAGCCGGGTATGACCTTTACGCTGCCCTACACAATCGTCAATCCTATGCTGCATCGACAGATAGAAGTTCCGCTACACTTTCGCCTGGTCGGACTGATTGCGCCGCCTGATACCGAACCGTTCTGGCATGGAGAAACCTTGCAGAAAGACGCATATTTTATCGGACACAGAGAGTATACTATCGATCCGGTGCTGGCCTCAAACAGTCAATTGCTCAATGTTCTGACAGGCATCTCGCAACAGTTTAGTGAAAACTTTGGTCAGCAAAGCGTTGTCTTTACGAACAGATCGCCAGCGCCCGATCTCTACTGGTATTATGATTTTAATTTCTCGCATCTGGATATCAACCACCTGGACGATCTGTCGCGCAGCCTCAGTGGCCTGTTGACGGTGTTCGCCAACAACCCTATATCGCCGCCATTTGTAACAGACACGAACGCAAGCGGGCCATTAGATATACTACAAAGCTATAGTAGTCGCATAAGCGTGCTTCAGGTACCGGTGCTCTGTCTGACGGCGCTGATCAGCGCCCTGATACTTTTCTTTGTCCTGCTCATGACAGGTTTGCTGGTAGAGCGTCAGGTAGAGGCCATTACCTTATTGCGCAGCAGAGGAGGGAGTCGTCGCCAGGTTGGTGGTTCGTTGCTGGGTCAAAGCACGATCCTGTGTCTGATCGCCCTGCTGGCAGGTCCTCCGCTGGCAATCCTCTTTGTGATTGGACTGATCAACCTGACAATACCGGTCACCGAACGCGGGGCGCTCAGCATAGTGACGAGTCAGCCGTTGCAAACTATCCAGGGGGTATTGGGGCGAGGTCTGCTGGTCATGGGAGTGGGTCTGGTAGTAATGGCGTTGACCATCTGGCGCACCATGCGTTCAAACATCCTGGTGTATCGAGGGGAAGCGGCGCGTTCGACGCAGAAGCCTGTCTGGATACGCTTTAACCTGGACCTACTGGCGGCGGTGATCGCGCTGGTAGGCTTTGGCACCTCCATCTATCTGGATGGTCCTGGCGTATTGGATATACGCACCAGGACGCTCATTCTGCCGCTCACCTCGCTAGGAGAATTGCTGTTCCTGATACTCGGCTGTCTGCTGCTCTTTTTGCGCCTTTTTCCAACTTTTTTACGCTGGGGAGAAAAGATAGCGGCGCGTAATCGTGGAGCGGCCCCACTGCTCGCGTTGGCTCAAATGGCGCGTGCGCCGCGGCAATCGTTGCGTATGACGCTGCTTTTTGCACTGGCGGTCGCCTTCGTACTTTTCGCACTCATCTTCAGAGCGACCCAGATTCAGCGCTTGCAGGACCTGACCACCTACCAGGTGGGCAGCGATTTCAGAGGGCTGATTCCGCCAGATTTAGTGGATGAAGATTGGAATAGTCAGCTAGAGTTTTACCAGAAGATCAGAGGGATCACCTCTGTAACAATGGGCGACACAGCCTTGCTGACGAGCGGGAGCAACGCGATAGCTATCGACCTGCAAGCAGTGGACAGCGGCACCTATGCGCAGACCACCGACTGGACAGAGCAAGACACGGGCAATCAAGCGATCGGAGCGCTGATGGCTCGGCTCCATCGTTTCCACACCGAGGCAGACCAAAAAAACGTCATTCCGGCCATCATTGACGACGCGGCAGCTCAGTCCCTGAACGTCCATGTTGGACAGCAGTTCACACTGGCGGATTTTCACGGGCCGATGAACTATATGGTGACCGCCATCGTCCACTATATTCCAACGATATACGATACAACCAGCGGCACCGGATCGGACACCACGATTCCCCAGGGAGGGGTACTCGTCGATTTTCAAACGTACAGTGACGTAGCAATGGCGGTCAACGAGAATGGGATAAGCGCGTCAATAGTCTGGCTACGAGCAAACAATAATCCTGCGGACCTGGCGGCGGCCCGCAATGTGCTTTTTACAGGTCCGTATGCGCTGGTGGATGGGTTAGACCAACGTATGCAGGTCCAAACCCTGGCCACCGATCCGCTCTATGCAGTCATGATCGGCATCCTGGCGATTGGAGCTATTGTAGCGCTCTTGCTAGGGCTGGTAGGCAATATACTAGTGGCGTGGCTGAATGCACGGGAGCGTAGAACCAGCTTCGCTGTTTTGCGTGCGCTGGGATGCGAGCCGCGGCAAATTGCCAGCGTATTGCTCTGGGAACAGGGGATAGTCTATACAACAGCACTAGTAGTAGGGACCGTACTGAGTCTGCTTTTCTCGCAGGTTATCCTGCCCGTATTCATCTTCTCGCCGCTACTTGGCAGCGCCTCAACAGAGACATTTTACATTGTGCAGAGCGTACCGGCAGTACGCGAGGTGGTGCCTGTCTGGTCGCTGGTGGGCGTATTTATCGGGCTGATCGGCATCTGTATACTAGCGCTGCTGGTCATGCTACGAGTAGTGATTCGACCCAGCATAGAAGCGACCTTACGCGTCAACGAGGATTGAGATAGTACTTTCTGACTCTCAACCATACGTTTGCTTCTGATAGTTTACCCTAACCCCAGAAACTGGGATGAAGGAGCGGCACCCTCGGAGTGCTGCTCCTTCGTCTGTTTGGCGTGACAGATAGTGATTGGCGTCACCATCTGAATGTTGAGAAAAACAAGCAGCTATATAATCGATATTATTAGATATATCGATTATATAGCTGTATTAGTTATATTCTGATATAATATCTATAGAAGGGGATGGAAGCGTCGGGTCTGGGTATAGAACACGAAGAGAAGAGTTGCGTGGGAATGCGCAGAGAAGCCCGATGTATTCGTTGCGGGGTACACCCATCTCTGAATTGCCTGGCAAGCAGATAGTAGTTTGTCAAAGATCAAACGTAAGATGTTCGGAGTACCAGTAGCGCCTGGACAAAAAAAGAAAAAGAGATGGGTGAAAAGGCTAGAAAGAAGATTGCGAGATGTCGAAAGAAACGCCCATGAGGCCGCCGGATAGCGCCTCGGAGTGGAAACCGGCGGTCTTACCGGAGCACAGCAGGGCAGCAGCAGCGCAGCGGATGAGTGACGCATCCCAGAGCTTACTACCCGAAGTAGGCTATAGTTTATCCAGGCGGAATGTTTCCAGGACAAGGTGGCGGGTCAGGAGATATTTGAAGCGCAAGAAGCTGCGCAGGAGCAACCTGAGAGTAGCGGCGATGGAGCGTCTGGGGACGCGAGTCACGCTTTTGCCGATGGCCCTGGGGACATTGGTCATTTTCTTCATTATGAGTGGAGTACTGGTAGGCTTAGTGGCGCTCATCAACGCCACGCAGCAGCGCTTTGGTTCGGACGTAGTGACCTTAGAGGATATTCTGCCCAAAGATAGTCTGAAGATGTACGACGATCATGGGACGCTACTCTATCAGATGGTTAACAATGGTTTGCAGACGACCGAGCCACTTGCGCAGATCTCGCCCAACCTGGTCAATGCGGAGGTAGCCATTGAAGATCAGAATTTTTGGAAAAACACTGGTTTTGACATCACAGGAATTGTGCGTGCGGCCATTGCTGACCTGACCAGTGGGCATGTAGTTGCGGGTGGTAGTACGATTACGCAGCAGTTAATCAAAAACGCGATTGTAGGTAATCAGGATACGGCGATGCGTAAGCTGCAAGAAGTGATTCTCGCGCCTGACATCACGCGTCACTATAGCAAGCAGCAGGTAATGACCATGTATCTGAACACCATTTATTATGGTGAGCAGGCATATGGAGCCGAGGCGGCGGCTTTTACCTACTTTGGTCTTCAGAATAAGCCGGGTAGATCGGCAGCGTTACAGCTTGACCTGGCGCAGTCTGCACTCCTGGCCGGATTGCCGCAATCGCCGATCGCGCATGATCCATACCTTTTTCCCGTATCGGGTTTTGGGCGTATGAGAGAAGTGTTGGACCAGATGATGACGCAGGGATATATTAATAATGTCCAGGAAAATGAGGCCATCATCGAGTCGTACAAGCCCAATTTTTTGCATCGTGGTGCCTTACAGAACCTTTCGGCCCCTCACTTTATCAACTACACGCTCAACGAGTTGGCTCGTAACTTGAACGTCAAAGTTGCAGAGCTGGCGCGTTCGGGTCTGCTGATACATACAACGCTCGACCTGCCGTTACAGAACCAGATTCTCAAAGTTGCGCAACAGCAGATCAGCGTAATGAAGCAGGGGCATAACCTCTCGGATGCGGCAGAGGTAGTGATCGACTATCACACCGGGGCCATCAGGGTTTTGCTGGGCAACGTCGACCCGACCAATCCGCGTGATGGGGAGTTTGATATCGCCTCTGAAGGGTTGCGCCAGCCGGGTTCGTCCTTCAAGCCCTTTGTCTACGCGACGGCCTTTAGTCAGGGATTGAGTCCAGGCATGCCTGTGATGGACGAACCATTTACCATCCAGATGTGCTGCGGTCTGCCGCCGTATTCGCCAAAGAACTACGATCTGAGCTATCACGGCCTGATCACTTATCGTTATGCCCTGCAAAACTCGTTTAACATTCCGGCGGTTAAGCTGTTGACGAAAGTTGGCGTCAACACCGCGCTCAACACGGCCGAGCGCATGGGCATAACCGCATACAATGGCACACCGAACTATACGATGGTGCTTGGCTCGTTGGGAGTACATCTGCTCGATGAAACATCGGCCTACGGATCTTTCGCCGATGGAGGAGTGCATATGCCGCCGCACGCCGTCCAGTCGGTGACCGATGTCAACAGACGGCTGATCTATGCACCAAGCATACGAGGGACGCAAGCGATCTCGCCGCAGGTAGCCTACCTGATGACCAACGTACTGAGCGATAACGCGTCGCGCACGTTTGAATTCGGCAAGTGTAGCGCACTCTATCTCTACAGCAACACACAGACAGAGTGTTACCAGGGCAATCCAGGCATGATCAGACCCTCGGCAGTCAAGACCGGGACCTCGCAAAATTTTGACGACAACTGGACAGTAGGTTACACGTCCGACTTCGCTGTTGGCGTCTGGGCGGGTAACGACGACAACTCACCAATGGTCGACGTAACAGGTGTAGACGGCGCGGGTCCTATCTGGCACGAAGCGATGCTCCTGGCAGAGAAAGGCTATCCAGTAAGAGACTTTGTCAATCCAGGAGGCGTAGTGCAACGTACGGTCGACTATGGGCCTAAGATCACCACCGACTGGTATATTCAGGGCATGCCCCAGGACAATTATCCCTGGTATATCTAAGACAGAGGTTACGTAGAAATCCTCTGGCGGGTGGTTCGTGGTTCAAGCTTTTTTCGGGTATCTGGCGGGTTTTGCATCGTATGCAGAAGCTGCCAGATACTCGTTTTTTGAAAAAGGGAAGAGGTGAAAGCCTCTGAGAAGACGTGCGAGTGAAAGTCGGGCAACCAGAGCACAGACCGTAGTGAGAGTTGCGAGTGGATTAAATGAGCTTGATGCCGACCCGTTCGAGCAGCTCGCGGCTGATACCTGCCTGGTATTTGATCGGCATACGAGAAGGAATACTGTGCGAGTCTGAACCTGTGCTCTGGAGAAGTTTGTGTTCGTGAGCATAGGCCAGCAACGTCTCGGTTACTTCGGGGGTATGCGAAGGGTGATAGACCTCGATGCCATCGAGTGGAAGCTCTGCACGCACCTCGTCGAGCAGGTCGGTGCTATAGAAGGTAAAGCCGGGTTCGCGCCTGCCAGGATGGGCGATCAGACAGACTGCACCGCTCTGATGAGCGGCTTCAATGGCATCGGCCATCTCGACCTTGATCGAGAGATAGCCAGCCTCAGTGATGAGTTTGATTGCGGCCTGGCGGTCGGCTGCGTAGCCGTGTGCACGTAAAAGCGCGATATTGTCGCCGGGAAGATTGACTTTCCCGCCAGTCTTGGCCAGAAGCTCCTGAGTGCGCGGGAAAAGATAGCCTTTACTCAGTAGATTCTCATAGACGGCAGTAGTATTTTCCAGTTGCAGACGTACAACCTTCTCAGTCAACGTCTGGATTTCATTGTGAAAAGGATCAAAGCCATAACACAGCAGATCTCCCATGCGTCCATGCCAGTTGGTGCTCATTTCGACGCCCGCGAGAACGGGTAGATTGCGCTGCGCGGCCAGAGCCTGGATAGTGCTCACCATATCGACGCGATCGTGGTCAGTGATGGCTACCAGGTCAAAACCCTGGTCCGCTAGATAAGCGATCAACTGCTCAGCGGGCCATCTACCGTCGCTATAGTCTGTATGCATATGGAGATCAATAGATGCATCCATTGAAAGGGTTAGATGTGAGGTAAGCGGTTCCAAAACAAGCTCCTTCATAACGTTTTATGGATAGACTGAGGGGAGGGAGAGCTTTCGCGGCTCTTCGTTTCCTTTTCATAGTATATCATGAAATGTCAGTTGGCTGGCTGCAAAAGCCTGGGGCTTTTGCCCCGCCCATAGGTATGAAGTTAGCAGAGAGCACCTTTCTGTACTCCTGTTTTGCATGTTTTGCCGGAGGCAAAACATGCAAAACAAAATAAAAAGTTTATTGGGGACACCCTAAACCCCGGCAAAGGACTGCGCCCTCTGCACTCCTGCCTACGTTCGCGCACATGGAGGACACCTCGTGCATCGGCAGAAGACTGCGTCCCCTACACTCCTGCTTCTGATGATTTTTGAATAGCCCTGGTATTTGGGTTGGGGTGCTTGCTCATGGTGGATAGCCGGTGTACAATAATGCGGCATAAGCAATGTAATATAATGGAGGTTTTGCTTTAATGTCAAACAATGTAAATGGGATTACAACTATAGAAGAAGTTATCGCGCGTGAGATTCTGGACTCGCGTGGAAATCCGACTATCGAGGTTGAAATCCTGCTGATGGGTGGCGAGCGGGGGGTCGCGGCTGTGCCTTCGGGTGCGTCTACGGGTGCTCATGAGGCGGTTGAGCTGCGCGATGGGGATAAAAAGCGTTACAATGGTAAGGGTGTTCTAAAGGCGGTCCAGAATGTAAATGAGGCGATTCACGAGGCGATCGTGGGTCTGGACGCTGCGGATCAGGTGACGTTGGATGAGGTAATGATCGGGTTGGATGGTACGAGCAATAAGGGTGCGCTGGGGGCGAATGCCATTCTAGGCGTTTCGCTGGCGGCGGCCAGGGCGGCGGCTAATGCGCAGCAGTTGCCTTTGTACCGTTACCTGGGAGGTGTGGCGGCTCACACCCTGCCGGTGCCGATGATGAATATCCTGAATGGTGGGAAGCACGCAGACAACTCGACGGACATGCAGGAATACATGATCTTGCCGATTGGAGCGCCTACCTTTCGCGAGGGTCTGCGCTGGGGTGCCGAGGTCTATCAGGGTCTGAAAAAGGTACTGCACGACCGCAAGCTGAACACAAACGTGGGTGATGAAGGTGGTTTTGCTCCTTCGCTCAGCTCGAACCGCGAAGCGTTGGAGGTAATCGTCTCGGCCATTGAGGTCGCGGGCTACAAGCCTGGCAAGGATATTTTCCTGGGCATGGACCCTGCCTCGACCGAGTTTTACGAGAACGGTAAATACGTTCTGGCCCGCGAAGGTCGAACGCTGACCTCCAGTGAGATGATCGACCTGTACGAGCAGTGGTTGAATGAGTACCCTATTGTCACCATTGAAGATGGGTTGGCCGAGGACGACTGGGAGGGCTGGTCGCAGTTCCGCAAGCGTCTGGGCCATCGTATCCAACTGGTCGGGGACGATCTGTTTGTCACTAATACGACACGTCTCAAACGCGGTATTGAGGAACAGGCGGCCAATTCTATTCTGATCAAGCTTAACCAGATTGGTACGCTCACCGAAACGCTTGAAGCCATCGAGATGGCCAAACGCGCTTCATTTACGGCGGTTGTCTCGCATCGTTCGGGCGAAACCGAAGATACGACGATTGCCGACCTGGTAGTGGCAACCAACGCTGGTCAGATCAAGACTGGCGCACCGGCTCGCAGTGAGCGCGTCGCCAAGTACAACCGTCTGCTGGTCATTGAGGAAGAACTGGCAAGCGCTGCTCGCTATGCTGGTTTTAGCGCTTTTTACAATGTGCCTTCACTCTACGCACGCAGCTAAACGTATAGCTGTCCGACTGCTAACTTTCTCATAGATCTGCGAAGCGGATAATGCGCTTCACAGGTCTATATTTATTTGGATTTGAGACAAGTATGCCGAGAGCAATACGCAAAAATGTCCTGAAACGCCTCGTCAAGCTGCATAGGAAAGTTTTCCTTTGGATTTGAGTCACCGGTATATACCTAATACAGCCTCTACGTTGCTTCCAATTGACGTTTAGGCTAATCAGACCAAAAAAGGGGAGGCTGAACGCTCCAGATCTCATTAAGCAGCTTTCGAAGGTCTTTGCTGAGAAGAGGGGCCTTTTCTGGTAATATTGCATTTCCAGTATGTAGCCTTTATACTAGGCATGCAATAAACCATACGAAGAAGAGGGATGCATGGAGAATAGCGTGCCAGAGATGTGCTTTTCCTTTGTTGAACAAGACCTAGATGTGTATCTAGAACTTGTGAAGCGCCTTCGCACGCTTGAGCGAGCGGAAAAGATCTCATGCTGGTCACGCATGAATATACAGGGTGGTCAGGTTGAGCAGGAACAAATCAATCGACACCTGGAAACTGCTCCAATGATCGTGGTGCTCCTGAGTCCAGACTATCTGGCCTCCGATGCTCACTGGGAAGGCGAAGCGGGGATCGCGCTGCGCAGGCAGCAGGCAGGGCAGGTACACCTCCTCCCGCTTCTCGTCCGGCCCTGTAATCTGACTAATACGCGATTCCACGAGCTTAAACTATTACCCTCAGACAGACGCTCCATCTCTGCCTGGCCAAACCAAGACGAGGCGTACCAGGATATCGTCATACAACTGGAAAGAGTGCTTCAGGACCAGTCCTTGTACTTGTCAAAGAAGCAAGCGCCCACGCACATATGGACGGTTCCCTATGCACGTAATCCGTTGTTTACCGGACGCGAGGCAGAGCTACAGGCCATCGCAGCTACACTCAACCAGGGGCAGACCGCCGCCATTGGTCAAACGCAGGCGATCAATGGCCTGGGTGGCATCGGCAAAACCCAGATGGCGCTCGAATATACCTACCGTCATCGTCAGGACTATCGCGCTATCTTCTGGGTGCTCGCCGATACGCGTGAGACGCTCAATGCGCACTATAGTCAGATTGCCGAGATACTTGATCTTCCAGGCAAAGATCAGCCAGAATTACACTATATTGTCGAGTCGGTCAAAAACTGGCTGGCGAACAACCAGGGCTGGCTGCTTATTCTGGATAATGCCGACGATCTCGCCATCATTTCGGAGTTCCTCCCTCCATCCACAGCACCCGGCCACGTGTTGTTGACTACCCGTTCGCAGGCTCTGGGACGACTGGCTGAACGCATTGAGGCCAGGAAACTCGACCTTCAAGAAGCAGTTGCTTTCCTTTTGTCCCGCAGTGGACTGCTGTACGGGAGCGCACCATCTACATCGCTCGATCCAAAGGAACACCAGGCGGCAGAACAGCTTGTGCAGGAACTCGATGGGTTGCCGCTGGCCCTCGATCAGGCAGGAGCCTACATCGAAGAAACTTCCTGTGGTCTTCAGGGATACCTTGCACTCTATCGCAAAGAACACAAAGAGCTGTTAAAAACTCGCGGGGGTCATGTGGCCGATCATCCCGACTCGGTAGCTCGTACCGTCCAGTTGGCCTTAAAGAAAGTAGAGCAGCGCAATCCCTCGGCGGCGGATCTCTTGCGTCTCTGCGCCTTTCTCGCCCCGGAAGATATCCCGGAGCTGATCATTGAGCAGGGAGAAGCGGAGTTTTCAAAGGAACTAAAAAAGCTTGCTCGTAAGCCCCTCAAATTGAATGCCGCCATCGCTGACTTGCAAAAATACTCGCTGATCTCGCGCAATGCGCCGGCTAAGACGCTGGAGGTTCATCGGCTGGTCCAGGTGGTGGTGAAAGATACGATGATGAAGCATGTGGAGCAGGCATGGGCGACGCGCGTCATACGCATTCTGTATCGCGTCTTTCCCCAGGCGGAACCGAAAACCTGGGAGGTATGTCGCACCTTGTTGCCCCACGCCCAGGAAGGCGTCGTGCTGATCCAACGGTGGAAGGTGGAAACAGCAGAGTGTATAGCTTTGTTGAGTTATATAGGAATCTATCTCTATGATCGGGGAGAATATCGCGAGGCTCAACCATATAGTAAGCAGGCCCTGTTCGTCTCCCAAAAGGTGTTTGGAAAAGGGAATGTAAGGACAACTCCATACCTGAGCAATCTGGCGAATACGTACAATGCGCAAGGCAACTATCCGCAAGCGCTCGACCTCCATACGCAAGCCCTGGCCATCCAGCGCAAGATGCTCGGTGAAGTGCATCCTGACACCGCAATCAGCCTGAACAATCTGGCGAATACGTACGGCATGCAAGGCAACTATCCGCAAGCCTTCGACCTCCATACGCAAGCTCTGGCCATCCAGCGCAAGGTACTCGGTGAGATGCATCCTGACACCGCAAGGAGCTTGAGCAATCTGGCTCTTACGTATAGTGCGCAAGGCAACTATCCGCAAGCTCTCGACCTCCATACGCAAGCCCTGGCCATCCGGCGCACGATGCTTGGCGAGGTGCATTCTGAGACCGCAACCAGCCTGAGCTATCTGGCGAATACGTATAGTGCGCAAGGCAACTATATGCAAGCTCTCGACCTCCATACGCAAGCCCTGGCCATCCAGCGCAAGGTACTCGGTGAGATGCATCCTGACACCGCAAGGAGCTC
>DAOTTJ010000463.1:0-46577 GCA_034437695.1 Ktedonobacteraceae bacterium | reverse complement strand
ATCGAGAAGGGTATCGAGAAAGAGCGGGCGGCGACATTGGAAACAACGCGCACAACTGCTATTCAGATGATACAGGTTCGCTTTCCCGAAGTTGCCAGTCTGACCCAACCACTGATTGAGCAACTGGCTGACCCGGCTAGCCTGCACGAGTTGATGATCAGGCTGATGACTGTACAGACGGGCGCAGAGCTTCTCCATTTTCTCAGGCAATCCCCGCTCGTCAGCATTGCGACCTCGACACGCCTGGATCAATAAGCTTGCCTTTGGATTGAAAGATAACCTGCCCTTGTTACAAGGTGAGTACCTGGCTCATCCAGGTAAAGGTCGTCTTATAGTATCACATAGGCAAGCTGACAAGATACACAATGCTGGCTGAACAGATCTGCTAAAGATTTTGTTCAGCCAGCATCATCCATAGAGCAACCAGAAGGAGTTCTACAATGCTTAAAGACATACTGAGCGAGTCACGCTACGCTCAGAAAATCTATGGCGAAGGTATCGAGGAAGGTATCGAGAAAGGCATCGAGAAAGGCATCGAGAAAGAGCGGGCGGCGACATTGGAAACAACGCGCACAACTGCTATTCAGATGGTGCAGGTTCGCTTTCCCGAAGTTGCCAGTCTGACCCAACCACTGATTGAGCAACTGACTGACCCGGCTAGCCTGCGCGAGTTGATGATCAGGCTGATGACTGTACAGACAAGCGCAGAGCTTCTCCATTTTCTAAGGTACCCAGCATGGACAAACTAACCGCCGAGCTGATCGTCACACAGGTTGTGCCCGAGGAGTTACACATCTCGCCCGACGGCTCGCGCGTGGCCTATACCCTGAGGCCGCAGAGCAAAGCAGGCGAACACTCGACCAGTGCTATCTGGCTTGGCAGCATCGATGGCATGGAACCTGCCCGACAGTTTACGGCTGGGCAGACGCAGGATACGCAGCCCCGCTGGTCGCCGAATGGCAAACAGTTGGCCTTCCTCTCCGATCGTGCGCAGCGCGGGACCTCACAACTCTATCTTATCTCCGCCAACGGCGGCGAAGCGCTGGCCCTGACAAATCCCGAGCACAAAAAAGCTATCAACAACTTCGACTGGTCTCCCGGCGGCGGACAGATTGCCTTTACTAGCGCCGACGAGGCCACGCCCGAGGAAACAAAAAAAGAACAGGAGCGCGACGACGCTCATGTGCATGGCGAACAGTGGCCCTACGCCCGCCTACGCCTGCTCTCTATTGCCAGCAAAGAGGTCACAACCCTGGTGCGCCAGGATCGACATATTTCGACCTTTACCTGGCACCCGGCAGGCACCAGCCTCGCGTATACCACCCAACAGACGCCCGATATAGAGTCCAGAGCACACGAAATCACGCTGGAAACGATAGCGGTCGCGGGCGGAGAGCCACAGCTTATCTGCCGCTTCCCCTGCTCAATCGCGGCTTTGACGTGGTCGCAAGACGGAGAAACCCTGTACTTTATCGCATCGGTCGTCGCCAAAAGCCAGTCGTCGTCGGCAGTCTATGCCGTCCCGGCCTCCGGCGGCGAACCCGTACGTATCCTCGGCGGCGAGACCAACTGCGTAGAGGCCTTACGCCCAACCTACCAGCAAGACTATCCCGTGGCGATTCTCCTCGGCGAAGGCCTGGAAAGCCGCGTCGTCCTGCTCAATGCCCTGAACGGCACAACACACACGCTGCTCCCACCAACCAACGGCGCACAAGGGCTGGCCTACGATGCCTGGGATGTCAGAAGCAAAGCAGATGGCGAGCTAGTCGCCGCCGCAGTACGCAGTTCAGGCACACAGCTCTGGGAGATCTGGACCGGCTCAGGCAGCGACCAGACACCGCTTACCCTGCAACAGATTTCGCATCACCAGGAACCGTTTGCTGGCATCACCTTTGGCACACAAGAACCTTTCTTCTGGACCGCCAGCGATGGTCTCAAGCTCGACGGCATCTTGATCCGCCCACCTACGGCTCCCGACAATGCGCCTCTCCCGACGATTGTCCTGGTCCACGGCGGTCCATACAGCAGATGGGATCAAAGCCTCCATCTCCACAGCCTCAATTGGGGCCAGTGGCTGGCTCTGGCTGGATATGCCGTGCTGTTGCCTAACCCGCGCGGCGGCTCCGGCCACGGCGAAGCGTTCGCGGCAGCAGCACGCGGCAATGTCGGCCAGGCAGACTATCAGGATGTTATCGCCGCGATCGACACTGCAATTGAGCGAGGCATTGCCGACCCCGCAAGACTCGGCATCGGAGGATGGAGCCAGGGTGGATTTATGTCCGCGTGGGCGGTTACCCAGACCTCGCGCTTTAAAGCAGCCATCGTGGGCGCAGGCGTCAGCGATTGGGGCATGATGGTCATGACCAGCGATGTCCCAGACTTTGAACAGGAACTGGGCGAGCATGCCCCCTGGGACGGCGCAGCTCATCGGCGACACCTGGAACTCAGCCCGATTACCTTTGCTCGCAACGTCAAAACTCCGGTCCTCATCCTGCACGGCGAGAAAGATGCACGCGTACCCCTGAGCCAGGCCACCGGCTTTTACCGCGCGTTGAAGCGCCAGAACGTCCCTGTAGAATTTGTCGTGTATCCACGCGAACCACATAGCATCGCAGAGAAAGCTCACCTGCTCGATATTCTCCAACGCGTCAGAAGCTGGTATGACCGCTGGCTATACCCATAACCCGACTACTAACAAAGATCTACTTCTTGAGAAGCTGGTCGAGCTGCCTGGTCTCCTGCATACACTGCTTCCCCACATCGTCAATCTGGCCACACGTTTGCTGAGCCTTCTCGACATATTCAAGCGTCGAGGGGTGCGAAGCAGGCGTCTGGCGCGTCTGGGCGTGGGCCTGGTCCAGAGACAGGGTGAGCTGCGTCAATAACGTGCGCTGACGCAACAATCCCAGACGGATCTTCTCAGCAGAGGCCCCCACCCCTACGTACGTCTGACGCAGTTGATGATACTGCTTTAACCAGGGATAGAGCTTGTCTATCAGCGTGCCCGTAGGAGTCAGTGAGCGCAAAAAACCACCGTGGATAACCGTCTCTTGAACGACGAAGAACTGCTGAAACGCCTGCTCTAGGCGCTCATAGGACTGCGCTTCCTGGGCAACACGATTCAGCCGCTCAGCAAGGAGGTTGAAGCTAAAGGCCAGCGAAGAAAGCTCGTTATCTTGCAAGTTCGCACGCGCTTTATAATCTCCATTGGCAAAACGGGCGTGGGCATCTTTCAAGACATTTAAACCGTACTCCAGGCGAGCATTCTGGTTCGCTAATAAATACGTCTGTTCACCGAGGCGTTGGCGAGCCTCGGCAAGCTCCTCAGCCCGGCTGGCACGCAACAGCGCATTATCAACACTCCATGCACTCAACCAGGCAATAGCCGTCCCAACGATCTGGAGCAGAAAGGCATCGCTGAGTTCACTATACGCAAATCCACCTTGATTGATCTTGATCTCCTGGTTCAGGAGCAAGTCGTGAGGCGAAAAAGTGAAAAGCGCGAAAATAAGCAGCAGATTGAGCACCGCACTAAAAGGCAGCAGGCGTCTGGGCAAGACAATCCCCCCGACTAAAACGGAGAGCAGAAAGAGATCGAAATCGGGAATATTGCTGTTCCGAATACCCGTCGGCAGCGTTTTAAGCAAAATCACTAAGGTGATATCAATGGCTAATACGCTGCTTATCCCTCCTAACGTAACATACCCCATCCGATTAAAGAGCAACGCCACGCAACCAAGAACCAGGAGAAAACACACGGGTATCCAATAGGTTGGTACAGGGATCGCAGTAGGAGCGATGATCAAGCCTGCAATAAAAAATAAAGGTAAAATCGCGCTTAAAGATCGCGCACGCCGCAAACGCTCCTGATCCGCTAACGAAGCGGTAAAACGCTGAATATTTGGACCACTGAAACGCAGCCACGCTGCCGCTATACGCCGAAAAATGCCACGCTGCCCTGGCCGCGCAAGCGCTTCCTGGCTCCCTAGCTCTGAGCGCAAAAGTGATTGATTCTCCATAAAATGTCCCTTCCTTCCCCTGGCTGTATTCCTAAGCTTTATAGTCGAGACAGCTCTCTCTTTTAAACATTCATATCGACTAATATATGAATAGTAATAGTATCTGCCATAACCATGTCTAAGGAACTGCGGATAAAAGAAAGAGCGGCTTGCCACAGTCTGGCTCTCTCTACGCAAACCCCTTGTACGTATTTACAGAATATACCTTCCCTTCTACTTTGTGTCAATTTTTGCATAAAATAGTTCTAGTTTTCATTTCCCCTGTAAAAGATGCTACACGTGTTGACCATCCAGGCAAAGAATCTTCCCCAAAAGCGCTGAATGGCCATAGCAAGCGGCCACTCATTAGCTAGTATAGGTCACACGTGAGAGTCGAGAAAACGTTATTTGCCCGGCCAGTGAAACAGACTCGCATCTGGTCCACTGGCAACTTACAAAGTTACTGCTGCCGGGCGTCGTTGAGCACAAGGCGGCTGGTCAGTTCTGCCGAGAGCAGAACACCGGGAATACCTGCACCTGGGTGTGTTCCCGCACCGACAAAGTAGAGACCGCCAATATTGTCGGCGCGGTTGTGGGGACGGAAGTAGGCCGACTGCCAGAGCGTCGGTTCAATCGAGAAGGCTGCACCCAGGTGGCTGCGCAGTTGAGACGCGAAGTCGAGCGGCGTAAAGCACTGTTCAGCCACGATGCTGGCGCTCAAGCCGCTTAGACCCGCCTCGTGCTCCAGGTAGTTCAGCACGCGTTCACGCAAGGCAGGTATTGCCTGCGCCCAATCGATGCCGTGCGCGAGATTGGGAACCGGCACAAGGATGTACATGCTCTCCCCTCCTGGCGGGGCCAGCGTGGGATCGGTGCGCGTCGGCGTGTGCAAATACAGCGCCAGGTCGGCGGGCAAACCCTGCCCATCAAAGATCTCATGGATCAGTTTGCGGTAATTCTGCGGCATAAAGATCGTATGATGGCGCAACTGCGGATACTGCCGGTTTAGACCAAGGTAGAGCAGAAAGCAGCTCATCGAATAGTGGTAGCGCTTGAGTCGACGTTGCCATCCCTGGTGCTCAGGTCCACCCTGCGACAACAGGTGCAAACCCGTTGTCGCTACGTCGCTATTGGCAACGACCAGCGGCGCTTCCAGGCGCGTCTCGTCGGCGAGTTGCACACCCGTCACTTGACGATCTTTGCACACGATCTGCTCAACCGGCGACGAGTAGCGCACGGTTCCCCCAAGCGAAACGAAGAGTTTCTCCATCGCCTGCACCAGCGAATACATCCCACCAGGCGCAAAGTGAACCCCCCCCAGGCGCTCCAGGTAGGGGACAATACTATAGATAGCGCTGGCGCGAAATGGGTTGCCACCAATGAAAAGCGGATGAAACGAGAACACCATGCGCAGGTAGGGATTGCGAAAGTAGCGAGCCGCAAACGAGTAGACGCTGCGCTGCGCTCCTACACTAATCAGTTCCGGCAACACGCGCAGAAGAGCACCAGGCGTCAGAAACGGCTGCGCTGCGAGGTCGACAAACGCTCGCTGATAGATATGCTGCGTTGCAACCAGAAAAGAGCGATACCCGGCGACATCGCGCGGCTCAAAGCGGGCGATCTCGGCCTCGTCGCCCTCGGTGGTCCCCCAGTAGTCAAAAGAGCGTCCATCGTGGAAGACTATGCGGTAGAACGGACTGAGCGGGATCAACTTGAGATCGTCGTGCAACTCGCGACCCGCCAGTTGCCACAGAGATGTTAATAGATCTGGCGCGGTGATCAGGGTCGGTCCCATATCAAAGGTAAAGCCGTCCAGCTTGAGCTGCGAGGCCCGACCACCCGGACCCTCGCGAGCCTCGACTAGCGTCACCTGAAGGCCGCTGGCCTGTAAGCGAATGGCCGAGGCCAGCCCACCAAAACCAGCCCCGATGACCAGGGCCGATTGTGAACGATGCGCCTGAGCCGCCATCTGCGGATCACTAAGCGAACTGTGAAGTGTAGTCATAAACTGAGCATCTCCTGCGGCGAGGAAGCCGAGATTGAGAGGTCGCGTACACACTGCTCGATGGTCTGCACCAACTGCGCACGTGAGGCAAAATCCTGGCGAAAGAGGACTGTACCAAAGCGCAACGTGATCCGCCAGCTCTGTTCACGCCTATACGAGAAACCGGCTGGCACGATCGCCACCCGCGTCTGCTGATCGCGTTCGGCCATCTCGATCAGACGCACAAAACCCGGACGGAAGGGCAGAAAACCCTGTTCATCCCTCTCCGGCGCAGGCGACGGGTCGATCGTAGGATAGGCTTCGGGAAAAACGACAAGTGTCTCGCCGTGGCGTAAAAGCTGCACGGTCTTTTGCAGGGCTTGGCGCAGAAAGCGCTGAACCTCGCGGGGCGCGTAGACCCCGCGTCCCTCGCTCATCTGCTCGGTGCGCAGTACCACCGGCCACTCGGCCAACCCACATACACCCTCCATCAGCAGCTTGATCCACGGCTTCTCAATCCAATCAAGCGCAACCAGGATATGCAAGCGCCGATTGACTGTGCTCAAGAGTGCGCAGCCATCGTAGAGGTGGTGGTAGTGATGGGCGACAATCAGTGTCGGACCAGTCGCCGGAAGGTTTTCGCGCCCTTCAACTGTGAAGATTGCGCTCCGCTTGAGCAACGCCTGCCCGCCTTTGTGCAAGATGCCGTGCGAGATCGTACGTGCCACCTCCCGGCCTATGCTCTGACCCTGACCAGGGTCGCCGGGCCGCGCTGGACGCAGCAGGACAAGTGCAGCAGGCAAAAGGCCCAGACAGAAACCTATCAACGGCGGTATCCATAAACCCGTGCTCAGGTTCAACACTATCGCGAACCCGGTATTGGCCGCATATACCCAGAACGGCAGCCATGCCGGGACAGCACGCACGTCCAGACTCTCACGCCAGCGCCAGCGACTGAGCGTCATGTAGAGCAGACCCGTCAGCGCCCAACCAACCAGGTTTCTGATCGGCATGCCAAAGTAAGGACCACTTTCGTACCACGTCCAGAAATGAACCGGCAGGCTGTTGCTGACCATCGCTGGGTCCAACGAAAGATCCCACACGGTCAGAAAAGCCACTCCGATCAGTAGACTCCACAACGTTTTATGCTTCCACTGCACGCGTGCGAGCAGAAGATTGGCCAGCAGAAACGAGGTAAAACCCATGTAAAACCACGAGAGCGGAATAGAGTAGGGAACCAGCCCTAAGATCTTTATACCGAGAAAATCGGTGTACTCGTAGGGTCCAAAGGGAAAACCTGTGCTGGTACCCAGCAGTTCCATACACAGCGGCAAGAGCGTCGAGAACGCGAAAAAGATCAGCGTCTTACGTCGCCCAATCGTGAGTATCCCAAAGAGCAGCATCGTCGCCGCCCCCAGCACAATGTGCAGAGAGCCAGCGTAACGAATGCCAAAGTTAAAAGCATCAACGCCATAGGGATTCTGATCCCACCAGGAGGGATTTGGAAGCGCGATCAAAAGACCGGCCAATCCAAATATCAGCGCTGCCAGGTGGCAAACAAAGAGAATCTTGACGGCTTTCATGTTTTTCCTCCGCGCCAGAGAACGCGACCACGCCATTGGTGACGCCGCCGCAATGTAGTAAGGCCCAGCTTCAAGGCAACAGGTCCATCGCAGAGCGGTGAGAGCCAGTAGGACCAGGGACGCTGACGATAGACCCTGCTGATGCCACAGAGCATACCAACGCGCAATACAAGAAGCAGGACATTTAAGTACCAGAGCGAGCGCCAGCGCGTGCGACCAGCGAAAAAGAGCAGACACAGCGGCAGCGGCAGCGCCTGCACCAGCGCAATTTCCAACCAGCCCAGGAGCGTCGATGGCCCGGCGAGCTGATCGCGCATCGGCAACGAACGCGTCCAATTCTCCCAGGCATCCCGCCAGTCCGCGTACATGGTCACACTCACCAGGTCATCGGTCTCGTAAAAGCCAACCGGGTGACCAGCCGCAACCAGCATCCGAGCAAGCGTGACATCCTCGCACAGCGAATGGCGGGTCGCAGCAAAGTCCGTCCCCACGGTCAAGAGCGCCCGCCGCAGCAGAAAACACTGCCCGTTGGCCTGGACCGCGTGAACCTTATGCGCCACCTTGCCCGGACTACCAGTTCGATAGACCAGTGTGGTGAGCAAGGCCGGGTGCAGCAGTCCAAGTCCAACGCCCGTCAGATGTTGCTGCGTGGCAAGACTGAAGGCCGCAATACGCTGCTGACGCGCGTGAGCCAGCAACGAACGGACAAGCAACCGACCAGGCCGTACATCGGCATCGATGGTGACGATCCAGGGGAGCGCAGCACAACTCGCTTGCAATCCAACCTGCAAGCCCCACGCCTTGCCGTTCCAATCATCAGGCACCGGAGACGCGTCCACCAGACGCACACGCCGATCGCGTTGCGCGTACATACTCACCAGCTCCTGCGTACCATCGCACGACCCGCCATCGATCACCAGGATCTCGACGACCTCTGCGCCCTGCTGCACAAGTCCCTCCAGGCAAGGCCCCAGGCGGGCATATTCGTTCAACACTGGGACAAGCACGCTCACTCCCTCTGCGTCTTCCGCTTCTGTACACGCACTCACGCGACTTCCCCCAGAGGTTGCGAGCAGACGCCAGACCACGCGCCAGCCGAGCACAAACTGAATCAGAGCGAGCAACAAAGACCAGCGATTACCCTTCCGCGTGGGCTTCAAGAGCGACCTCCCATTCAGCCGCCGGATTGGTTATACCCTCTTTCCAAAAACTGAGGACCAGCGAGGTAATCACTGCCTCCTGAATCTTCTCGGCCATGTTTGTCGAAGCGCGAGACTGCAAGATATTGTAGTCGCGTCGCTCGATAACCGTCAGGATGCGCCGGTACAACCTCCCCGCCAGCAACATAGGCAGACGACAGTCAGCCGGCAACATCCAGATACCAGGTAGACCACACGCGTAGTACGAGTGAGCACGTCTGATCTGATAACGCATCAGGACGCGAAACCGATCGTCCAGACAACCAGGAGCCTCCATCAGGTTCGTCAGATGAGCACGCGAACTGCCAAAACGCAGCAGATCATCCTGCGGTAGATAGACGCGATCGCTCGCAAGGTCCGCACCGACATCGCGCAAAATATTTGTCAACTGCATCCCAATCCCCAGATGCTCGGCAGCCAGGAGCGCCTGCGGCGATTCCGTCCCCATCAGATGCGCAAGCACACGACCAACCGTCCCAGCCACACAGTAACAATAGCGATACAACTCGCGAAACGTGCGTATCTCACGGGGGTACAGATCGGAAAGTAGCCCATCGAGGAAATCGAGGAAGAGCGTCTGCGGGATATGATGCTGCTCTATCAACTCAGCCAGACGCGTACCAAGCGCGGCACGCGGCGCAGAAGCTCGACACCCATCGTTCAACCAGCCCCGCCATGCGTCCAATTCCAGGCGCACATCCTGCGCATCCCATCCCACAGTTCGTTCGTCCACCAGATCATCAAGCAGACGAAAAAAACCATAGAGCGTCGTCAGAGCTTGTCGCCGCTGTGCCGGAAGAAAACGAGCGGCGAAATAAAAGGTTTTGCCATACGTCGCCAGAAGTTGCTCATCTATACGTTCCTGCCCCCTCTCATCTACAGTATCAAAAATCGCTTCCTGAGCGGAGATAAGCGCCAGGTTTTGAGTTCGCTTGATCTTATCTTTCTGCATAGTGCTACCTTTTGCTGCCTCCCAACCTGTTGTATGATAGCAGTCCAGGAGGACAAAAACGGGCCTCTCTTAGAGAGCATACACAGCGCCACAAACAGACTCCGTGTCCAGGCGGCGTTTCCATCAGTGTATCCTCGACAAGGCTTGCCCGGCCTTCTGCGTCATTCTATCACTTTAACCGCCAGGGTTGCTAACTGATTCATATCTCAGGTAGGGCTTGCCCCACACCTCTTACCACGAGCGAGCAAGGAGCACGGGGCCGCTGGCCATGGTACACTGTCACGCTTCGCGTGACCACAGCAGGGATGCAAAGGGGGCAACCCCTTGACTGGTCTGCGGCTGTACCCCAGCCTTCTTCTCCCCCTTCGTCGCCGCAGGCGACGCGTCAAATGAGATGTGACAGAGCATTATGGGTGAGACGCAAGCCGCAGGCATGAAGAAAAGATCAAGACAACATGAGATTTTTCTCATGTGTTTCCAATCTCTCTTTAAGGGACAACCACTATATTTAAGTAAGTAGCCGGGCGCATCAGAAGTTATTATTGGGTGTATCTGGCAAATCCAGTGCTCTCGCGCATCTCGGTTGAGCACCAGATTTGCCAACAAGGGTGCGTGATGACTACACGCCTGAAGGAGAGAAAGAAGATTTATGCAAAAACGTACCCTCTGGATTATACTTAGCATTATCCTGATACTTATTATCGGGGGCGTCACGCTGACGGCCTACGCAGCTCATTATGCAAGTACGATCGCCGCACAGCAACAGCACAAGGCGACAGGAGCTATCCAGGTGACAGCCACACCCATCCCGACCAGCGAGACCGCTCAATTGCAAACGTTTGCCATTGTCTCTAAACAGACTACAGCCTCGTATAGCGTCTACGAAGATCTGATCCTGGAGAATAATCCACACAAAGACGCGGTCGGCAAAACCCATTCGGTCACAGGTCAGTTCCAGATTCGCACAGGCACGTCACCGCTGGTCACCGCTATGAAGATCCAGGTCGATCTACGCACCCTGCAATCCGACGCCTCGCGCCGCGATAGCTACATTCAGCAAAATACTCTGCAAACCGATATGTACCCCTACGCTACCTTTGTCTCGGTCAGTACGCAAAATCTGCCCGCAACCTATACCAACGGTCAGATCGTGAGCTTCCAATTGCTGGGCAACATGACGATGCACGGCAAAACAAATGCCGAAACCTTCGCGGTCAAAGGGGTAGTTTCAGGCAACACCATCACGGGGACCGCCACAAGTACTGTCTACATGACCGACTTCGGTATGCAGCCACCAAATCTGGCCAATGTGGCGATTGCTACGAACAAAGTCGATATCACTATTACTTTCACCGCCCAGGTCGGATAACCTCTCCCATCCTCAGCGCTCAATGTATCTCCCTTCCCTGGCAAAGGTTTGGGAGATACACCGACCGCTCACTCAGCGCGGCGAGCGGATACCAGCAAGGTAGAGACGGTTGACACCGTGCAAGATACGCTCGGGCGAGAAACCACGCTCCGTACGCTGAAAACGGTAGGTCAGCGGATTCAGGGTCGCCAGCAAGGCATCAGCGGTATACACCACATCCATCGCAGGCACCTCACCGCTCTCAACCGCCGCAGTAAACTGGTCGACAAGCAACGCGTGCAACCACTGAAACGGGTCAACGTGGTTCTCGTCTTCACATACAGCTCGCCCCTGATGCTGACCAACGTGCAGGTTTATATGCATAAGAGGCGTCAAAAGTTCACTCTCCACTTCAAGAAAACGTACCATTCGCTCAAGCAGCCCCCCCAACCGCTCAAGCACCGACCAGCTCGCGGCCTCCTCGGTCAAAAAAGTCTCGATCTCGGTGACAAACGCGTTGTGGCGCTCGTAGAGCAGATCCATACATAGCTCGCCCTTGTGCGCATAACAGCGATAGAGCGTTCCCTGACCAATACCCGCCCCCAGCGCGATCTGCCTCATGCTCACTTCCTCCACTCCATGCACAGAGAAAAGCTGGCTGGCAGTCTCTAGAATACGCTGGCGATGCTCCCTGGCATCACGCCGCTTGAGACGCACACGCCGCTCGCGTGACGCTGCCCACCCGGAGAGATCCGCAGAGCATTCACTCTTTTCTTTCATAAACTTCGTCTCCCTTGACAAACGGACAACGGTCCGGTACAATGCTTGATGTGGACAGTTGTCCGTATAATGAGAAGAATAGCATATTCCGTTAATACAAGCAAGAGAGGAAAGGCCTGATGTCACAAGCTCCAGCCATTCTAGCCGAAGGGCTGCACAAATACTACGGAAAAACGCACGCCCTGGCAGGGCTTGACCTGGCTGCGGAGGAGGGGACGGTACTCGGCGTGCTGGGTCCCAACGGAGCCGGCAAAACGACAGCCGTACGTATTCTCACAACGCTCCTGAAACCCGATAGTGGACACGCCGTGGTCGCAGGCCTTGACGTGGTCACTCACGCCGAAGAGCTTCGCGCCCGCATTGGCCTGGCAGGCCAGTACGCTGCTGTCGACGAAAACCTTACTGGCTTTGAAAATCTGAAAATGTTTGGCCAGTTATATCACCTGTCCGGTGCCGTCGCCGCGCAACGAGCCAACGAACTACTCGAGCGTTTTGACCTGGTCGAAGCAGCCAGGCGCACTGTCAAAACCTATTCCGGCGGCATGCGACGGCGTCTCGATCTGGCATCCAGCCTGATTATGGCTCCCCCTATCCTTTTCCTGGATGAGCCTACTACCGGCCTCGATCCACGTGGACGCCTGGCCATGTGGGAGGTCATCAGCAATCTGGTGGCCGATGGCACCACAGTCTTGCTGACCACACAATACCTGGAAGAGGCCGACCAACTGGCCAACCAGATCGCAGTAGTCGATCAGGGTCGCGTGATCGCCAGAGGAACTTCCGACGAACTGAAAAGCCAGGTCGGCGGCGAACGCATCGAATTGACGGTGGCCGCCGATAGCAACCTCAATACCGCGCTCGAAACCCTGCGTCCCTATAGCGCTGGCGAGATCGTGGTCAACGCAGAACGGCGCAGCCTGGCCGTGCCGGTCACCAGCGGCGCACAACAGCTCGCCGCAATCGTACGCGACCTGGATGCCGCGCAGATCCTCCTGGCCGACCTGGCGCTCCGCCGCCCAACCCTTGATGATGTTTTTCTTACCCTGACCGGCCATACCGCGACCGAAGGCGAGGCACCCGCCGCTCTATCGGTAGAAGACCGCTCACTTGCAAGGAGTTCTCGATGAGTAAGATTGTACCCGCGGTCGAACGCCTGACCCCTTTGCAGCGTCCCGCCCTCTACTGGACCTTCGCCGACGCGCTTGTTCTGGCAAAACGACACCTGATCCAGATCCCGCGCATCCCCGAAGAACTGATCTTCGCCACCATCCAGCCCGTGATGTTTGTGTTGCTCTTTCGCTATGTCTTCGGCGGCGCAATCGCTGTCGCCGGCACGAGTTATGTCAACTATCTGATGGCTGGTATCTTCGGGCAAACCGTCCTTTTCGGCTCAACTACAACCGGTATCGGACTGGCTAACGATCTACAGAAAGGGCTGGTCGATCGTTTTCGCTCTCTACCTATGGCCAAATCGGCGGTTCTGACCGGGCGTACGCTCTCGGATATGATCCGCAATACGCTGGTCATCGTCGTGATGTGGATCGTCGGCGTGCTGGTTGGCTTCCGACCAAATGGCGATGTCCTCTCCTGGTTTGCGGCAGTCGGCTTGCTGCTCTACGCCAGCTTCGCCTTTTCGTGGATCTCGGCCACCATCTGCCTGGCGGTCAGAAGCGTCGAGGCCGCACAGTCGGCAGGCTTCATCTGGCTCTTTCCCCTGACCTTCGCCAGTAGCGCGTTTGTGCCAACCAGTAGTATGCCCACCTGGCTGCGTACCTTCGCCGAACACCAACCAGTCACGTTGCTGGTCAATGCGGTACGCGGCCTCCTGCTCAACCACCCTGATGCAGGGACGATCTTGCAAGCATTGGTCTGGTCTACAGGCCTGTTGCTCATTTTTGTGCCTCTGGCTATCTGGCAGTATACCCGGCGCACTGCACGCTAAGCGCCAGCGTTCATGCCCGCGCAGGAATAGACGGCGATCTATCTACTCACCCCTTTCAAGGGGGGGCGGATTCTAACCAGAGATCGTCTCATCTCCTGCCGGGGTTTCGCTCAACCGATATTCCTCTGAGTGTGCGCCCGCATAGTCCCGGCTTGCTAGCACAGCCACCAGCTACTCGTTCGCGCCTCTTGCCTGCCAGATCTGCACGGTCTTATCGTTGCTGGCTGAAGCGATGAGTTGGCTGTCGGGCGACCACGAGACAGAGGTCACCCAATGTGTATGCCCTTTGTAGACGTAGAGGCATCTCCCGGTCAGCGCCTCCCAGATACGCACGGTGCGGTCGTTGCTCGCACTGGCGATACAGCGAGCATCGGGTGACCAGACGACGCGCCTGAGCGCGTCTTCGTGGCCACGACAGGTCACAACCACGCTCCCGGTCGTCGTGTCCCAGACGCACAGCGTCCGATCCCCGTGGGCCGAGGCCAGGTAACGACTGTCGGGCGACCAAGCGCAGTCGCGTCCACCGTCGGCACGCGGATGATAGGTCGCGATGACGCGCCCATTCTGTGTGTTCCAGATGCGTATCGTGTGATCGTCACACGCGGCTGCCAGACGCGTGCCATCGGGCGACCACGCTAGCGCAAAGACGGCAAAGTTCGGCAGCAAGCCGGCTCGTACTTCGTAGCGAGCAAGCTGCTCCCCCGTGACTGCATCCCACAGGTGAACTGTTTTATCTATGGTCATACCGCTACACGCTGAGGCCAGACGCTTGCCGTCGGGCGACCACGCCACGGTAAAGACATCGGCCATCAGGGCCGCATGACCCTGGTAGAGCGCCAGCGTTTGTCCGGTGAACGCATTCCAGACCTGCGCGACGGTCCCATGTCCCGCCGAGGCAATGCGCAGTCCTTCTGGCGACCAGGTGACGGTGTAGATGGTGGCCTGTACATTGGCGCTGTTGAGCCAGTGGGTGTGGCCACGGTAGGTAAAGATCCCCTCTTTTGTCTCGGCATCCCAGACACGCACAGTCCCATCGCCACCCGCTGAGACGATCCGTTTTCCATTCGGCTCCCAGTCTACCGTCACGACCCAGCTTGCGTGTACATCGTACACGTTCAGCAATGTTCCGCGCTCCGCTCCCGACGCAGACCTTGCGTGCTGCATCGCCGGCTCCTCGCCGCTCGGAGCGTCTGCAACAAATCCCCCCTGCTTCAGAACATGGAGCGTAAAACGCACGGCATTCTCCGCCGCGAACTGTTGAGCCACGACTTTATCGCGTTCCTTATTGCCGTCGGCCCAATCGCTGATCCCTTTAATAAGCAGCCAATCTACTTTTCTGCGTTCGGCTGCCGAATAGAGACCCGTCCCTTCCATCTCGCCACCCAGCGCCTCGGGGGCGAAGAGACGTAAATGTTCGCGGTACTCGCGGTAATCGATCGACTTTTCGCCAGAAAGCAGCAGACCACATTCTACGCGCGGCGGACCCTGCCAATCCAGTATGCCCCCGCGAAAGTGATCCAGCAATCTGGTCGAGGCTCGCGGGCGATCGCCGCGTGAAATGATCTCTCCGCTCCCATCTGGACCCGTCGCAAGCTTTTGTAGTTCATAGCTCATGAGGTTTTGTGCGATCAGAACATCTCCCAACGCGAACCGCCTGGGGTCCATGCCAAAGGCCACACCGAGCAGGAGCACAGCCGAAGGCTCAAGCATCCTGATACCTTCATCGACCACCAGTAAAGCTCCCCCTGGCCCACCACTCCCCATCTCCGACTGTACCATAACAATCTGTGCCTCGCGGATCACTCCCAGATCGAAGTAGGTCTTATCGCCTCTATGTTTTCGCTTAAAGTCCTGGCCGGTCTCGGCCGCAAACAGCCGCAGAACCGCCTGCGCTTCAACCGTCGTAACGGTGACCAGCAGGATATCGGCCCGCAAGGGTGTTGGCTGGCGCTCGCCGGGTGGGTGGGTTTTCATAGCATGCATTGCCTTCTTTCGTCAATGATTGTCTCGCTGCCTGCCTCCCAGGGCTTAGGTACTGGCGCTCTCGGGCGTCTCTGTTACTGCTCGGAGCACACGTGCCACCTGGGGAGCCTCTTCACCTGTACGCTTCTCATCGGGAGTGCTCCCATTTCTGGCTGGACGCGGCAGCGGCGGCATAACCGGAGCCGAGGGGAGGAGACCGACTTTGAGATCGACGAAACCGCGAAAACCTGGCGAGTAGTAGCTGCGTTCGCTGTGCCAGAGGTAGCGCAGGCGCGTCTCGCCGAGCATCTTCCCCATGTACTCCTCCCACGACTCCCAGACATCCTTGGGCAGACCACCCTTCTGCGCCTGCGTCCAGACGTGCTCAAAGAAATCGAGCATGGCGGTCCCGAGCCAGCGCACACGTTCACGCACCTCGGGCGCAAGCGAACTGAGATTGCCAGTGGCCGGCTCCGCGCCCTCCTGACCCGGCTGAGTAGTCGGTCCCATCAGAAAACGGCTGGCGTCTGGATAGGTCATCATCAATTCACCGATGTGAGCCTCGGCATCATAGAGGTTCTGGTAGGTTGAGCTATAGATGGTATCGACAAAGACCCGTGTCTGGGTAGTCATCTCCTTGCTCTGTTCCACCAGGGCGGTCGTCTGCGTACGCATGGCACGCGTCTGCACCACCAGCAGATAGATGGTGACGGGGAGAACCACCGCTTGCAGGCCATTGACTACAAGCGCGATGATAGACAAAATCTCATCGAATGAAAGGTTGCCCATGTGTATTAGTGTGCTAAAAAGCAACATATCCATTCTTTCCTCTTAGCTAGTGCTCTGTCAGACTTCGATGTCGCCTCCGGCGACTGACACGCATCTTGCGTCTTTTGTGGGCTGGAGTTGCCTCTATGAGGCGGCTTTTTCTCCGGCTGTGGTGATCTATGTTACAGGTAGTTTTCTCTTATGCTTGCGAGGTGGTGGAGTTCATGTCCGGCGATCTGATAGGCGGCGGCACGGACACTCAGAGGGTGGCCATTTGCCGAACCGGACGCCAGCATAGCCTCTGCCGTCAAGCCATTGAACAGTGTCAGCGTGGCCATGCGCACAGCGGTCAGTTCGTCCAGCAGGTCGGTGGTAGTGCGTTGATTGGCACCTGAAGAGGCGGCGTAGACATTTTGGTCAAAGCCGGGCAAGTTGGTCGTATCGCCTCTGGCAAAGCGCAGGGCGCGATAGGCGTAGATCCGTTCGGTATCGATCACGTGGAGCAAGATCTCCTTGATAGTCCACTCACCTTCTGCGCAGGGAGTAGTCAACTTCTCCTCAGATTGAGCACTTACCAGATCTTTGACCACCTGGAGATTGGTCGAGAGGTGTTGCAGGACAAGACCGTCTGCGGGGACCAGATCGATATACATGCTGGCGTACGGAGCGTATTCCCCGCTCACGGGCTTCTGGATTTTTTTCATAGAGAACCTCCGCTTTGACGAATGAAGGAAGAGAGACTTGCCCGACCGAGACCTGCGTATGGAATGCGGCAGGCGCAGTAGGAAGTCGGAGAGAGGACAGGCGACGTGCCTATCTCAGAGATTCGGTCTTCAATTTTCACTTCCATCCACCGATTGCGACCAGGACTGTCGCATCCATTTCTATTATACTCTATGCTCCAAATAGTCAAATGTATGCTCCACCTATGGGCAAATAGTTGGGGTAGGGAGCTATTCAACTGGAAATCTTATTGGTCATAGTATTTTTCTAGAAAACGCCTGCTTCTATTACATAAGGATCTCGATACAGAAGTAATACCCACATTGTATTTTCTATCTTTCAGATGTATCATTTTATAGGTATATTGAGCATCGTTGCCCATTGTACTTGGGCTTGGTGTATCGATAGCCAATGCCTGCGGGAACTCAGATTGACCTAGTTCTCGGTAGCAACAATTTTTGTGCAAAAGGACTCTGATGATGACTCTATGGCAACGACGGCCGGATAGGCAGAAACAGCCATCCTTGCAACAACCTCATACCTGGCTTGGGAGACACAAATGGTGGGTCTCTGCTATTTTTGGTATACTTATTGGGTTAATAATCGTTCCCTTTATTGCTCTGGCTTATGCACGCGCCGGTTCTCAGCCTCTGACAACAAAGAGTGCCTCGGCCAATGTGAGTCCGGTACCGGCGGGTTTTACGCAGACACAACTGGCTCATGGCTTAAAAGATCCTACAACATTTGCCTTCGCGCCAAATGGAGATATTTATATTGGCCAGCAAGGTGGAGCAATCCTGATCTATCGGAATGGCGCAGTGCTCTCTACGCCTGTGATCACACTCAATACCGACGGCACCAATGAAAAGGGTCTGCTCGGTCTCGCGTTAGATCCAAACTTTGCTACAAATGGCTATATGTATGTTTCCTACACCACTCTGGACGAGCACGCGCAACTTTCGCGCTTTACGGTTCAGAACGATGTGGCTAGTCAGGCGAGCGAAGTAGTCTATTTTAAAGGCAACCAGGCACAAAATTCTCATCATAGTGCCAACGATCTGCATATTGGTCCCGATGGCAAACTCTGGTGGAGCGTTGGCGATAACGTACCGACCATCACCAATGGAGAAACCTTAACCAATATCTACGGCAAAATCTTGCGGTTTAACCTGGATGGAACTGTACCGAGCGATAATCCTTTTATACATGTGCCGGGAGCGGTTCCCGCCATCTATGCCTATGGACTGCGCAATCCTTTCCGCTTCTCTTTCCTGCCCAATGGAAACCCGATTGTCGAAGACACCGGTTCAAACTATTGGGAAGAGTTAAATAGTATTCAGGCCGGGAACAACTATGGATGGGATATGGTCGAGGGCAACTGTGGAAGTTGCGGCTACGTCAACCCTGTCTATGCTTATGGTCACCAGCCGGTCGACGGCGCGGCCTCGGCGATTGCGGCCTACACTGGCTCGACGTTCCCACAGCAATATCAACATGTTGTCTTTTTCGGCGACTACAACCGCACCGATATCGAAGCGGTGACCTTTGACTCGACCTATACGACGGCGCTCTCCGATACGGTCTTCTCGAATAGCGCTGGCACGATAGCTGATCTTCAAGAGGGGCCGGACGGGAACCTCTACTTTGTCAGCATCTTTGAGGGAACGTTCACCGAGATCTCTGCTACAGGTCCCTTCGCACCGACCGCGGCGATTTCGAGCAGTACAAACGCTGGCATGGGTCCGCTGACCGTCCAGTTCTCGTCGGCCAACTCAAGCGACCCGTATAAGAAGCCCCTGACGTATAGCTGGGACTTCGGTGATGGGTCGGCGACGAGCACCAGTGCGAACCCCTCGCACACCTACACAACCAACGGAACCTATACAGTGACGCTAACGGTCAACAATGGCAGCCAGGTTGGGACGGCCACCACGCCGATAGTTGTTGGTCATACAGGTCCGACAGTTGCGATCACCTCGCCAGCAGCAAACGCGACCTATAACGGGGGCAATACCATCTCGTTCAGTGGCACCGCCACAGATGCGGTCGATGGCACCGAACCTGCCAGCGCCTACGCCTGGCAGGTCGACTTCTATCAAAACGGCTTTGCCGTACCCTTCTATCGCGCCGAGGTGGCCGATCCCTTCTACGGACCCATCACTGGCGTTACGAGCGGTACGTTTACTATTCCAACTGACCTGTCGAACACGAACTCGACCTTTTATCGTGTGACGTTAACGGTGACCAATTCGCTCGGTATCCAGACGGTGACGACGCGCGATATCCACCCCAACCCGACAAGCTGGAGTGCGAAGACGAACGTCCCCGGCACCGCCTACGCAGTGGATGGAAAGTGGCAGACTGGCACGTATACGTCTTCCGATGGCGTGGGTATTCAACACGTGCTTTCTGGCCTCCCCGACGAACAGACGGTCGGAAGCACAGCCTACCGCTTCAATAGCTGGTCGGATGGCAGCGCATTGACCGATGCCTTTACGTCCGGCACCTCATCCCCGACCTATACAGCCGACTACGATGCGGTGACGAGCACGCTCCCTGCTGGCTGGCTGAGTACCGATGTTGGTAGCCCGGCGATTGCCGGTAAGGCCGACTATGCAGCCAGTTCCCAGAGCTTCTATATCGATGGGGCAGGCGCAGATATTAGCGGAGCAAACGAGCAGTTCCACTATGTTTACCAGACCCTGACCGGGGATGGCACGATTATCGCCAGGGTGCGCTACCAGACGGGCGTCTCTAATGCGTGGGCCAAAGCTGGCGTGATGGTTTCGCAATCCACTACTGCCGGCTCGGGCTATGTAGATCTGCTAACAACACCGACGGAAAGTGCGAGCACGCCAAATATCAACGGCGTCAACTGCAACCCCAATGGCTGTGATTCCCCATTGCCACCGCTCAACCCGAGCATCGGCAACGGTGTACGTATGCAATATACGGCAGCCGGGAGTACGTCGACCGGGAGCCAGTCGGTTGCTACGCCTGTCGCGGGCTATAGTTCGCCAAACGAATGGCTCCAGCTACAACGCGTTGGTAACACCTTCACCTCCTGGTATTCCATTGATGGGAGCCACTGGCTCTCTGTGGGGTCAACGTCCATGACAATGAGCGGATCGGTGACGATTGGTCTGTTTGTCACATCGCACAACATCTACCAGGTAGGGACGGCGGCCTTCGACAATGTGCAGTTGACCACGCCCGGCAATGGTCCACTTCCGGCTCCCTGGCTCTCTACCGATGTCGGTGCGCCTTCGATCCCCGGTTCAGCCAGCTATGCAAATGGCGTGTTTACGGTCAACGGTTCGGGTGCAGACATCTACGGAACAAGCGACCAGTTCCACTATGTCTACCAGCCCACCACCGGCAACGGGACGATAGTCGCTCGTGTCACGTCGGTCGCAAATACAAGCTCGAACGCCAAAGCCGGGATTATGTATAAGCAATCGACGACGGCAGGTTCGCCCTACATTCTTATCGAATCCTCGCCGGGCGCAACCGGGACAAAGGTCCAATGGGACTTCAACGGGTCTCTCGGCGAAGCAACCTATACCCTACCCAACGTCTGGATGAAATTAACCCGAGCGGGCAACGTGTTCACCGCCTATCTCTCAACCGATGGCATGAACTGGACCATGATAATCTCAAAGACGCTGACAATCAGCACCGCAGCGACGGTCGGCATCTATGAGTGCTCGCACGATAACACCAAACTTGGAACGGCAAATATTGACAATGTTGGATATACCGCCGGGCCATAGAGGTTTTCTCTGACGCGCCTCCTGGCGAGGCAAGTTAGCACGTCAAGGGCCAGGCGGGGAGTAGATGAGCAGCACGTGCGCATCTACTCCCTGCCTGACTTTTTTATTTGTCTTTCAATCGCGATGAGTTTACAGCCAACGCTGTGTCCTACAAGCGAAAAGTGTTGCCGACAAGAGATGCGCCGCTGGGAGCACATACCTCAGGCAGCATACTTATGTGGAGAAGAGCGTTTTCTCAAGCTCTCTCCATTGCTCGCAGAACGAAAGGACATGCAAAATGGCATCGCTCTTAGATGTGATCCCGAAAAGACGGGCAAACACGAAGCGCAATACAATCACCATCACACAAAAAAGATGGCTGCTTGTGGTACATCTTTTTTTTATGGCAGCCTGGTTCGGCGGCGGTCTCTGCTGCCTGATTTTAAACATCATTGCATTATTCAGCACCGACCCGCACCTGCTCAACGCGACCTATGTCTTTGCTGATACACTGGAAAAGACGCTGCTCAGAGGGGGCGCGGCTGGCTCTCTGCTCACTGGTATTTCCCTTGCTGTGCTGACCCAGTGGGGGCTGCTCAGGTTTTACTGGATTAACGTCAAAGAGATCATCGCTGTTCTCTGCGTCGTTATAGACCTCATAGTCATTCGCTGGAACACGCAGACCATTGCACTGACCGCCGCGCACGGTCTCCAGGCATTCACCAATCCGGCTTACCTCAACAACCGTACGCTGATGTTCATCGGCATCTGCTTACAACTCACCTCACTGGCGGTAGTGATTGTGGTCTCGATCTTTAAGCCCTGGGGCCAGAGAAGGCATCCAGCCGACGCTCAGGCGAGCGCTCTGCTCGGGAAGCGATCTTGATTGGTACGCGTGTGGATGCTTCAAAGGTAAGCGTCATCAACTGAGCAACGCCGAGACAAGGGCGAGTTTGCTGGGATACTGAACTCGCCCTTGAGGCTGGCACACAATCAGAAAGGAAGGGTAGGCGAAAGTGCAAAGGCAGAGAGACTGGACAGGTCCACGAACGCAACGATGCTACCAATCTGCTCGCCAACCACACCCAGGATAAACAAGCCGCCGAAGCGATATATGCCGGTCACGGCCTCCTGCTGGTAGACGACGAAGGCCGGGCTGCCATTGGCGTGAGTCGGAACAAGACGCCATTGTCTGGCAGATACAAAGATTCTTGTCGAAAGCACCGTAGCGATGGTCGCTCGTCCCTGGAACCAGGTAGGAACTGGAGGCATACTGAACCAGGCATCCTCGCGCAGAAGGGCCACGAGTCCAGGGATATCCGCTTCCTCCCACAGGGCAATATAACGCTTGAGCAGATCTTGCACAGAGACGCGAGACTCCAATTGGGGGATCTCGCTATGCTGGTGGAGTTGGCGTAAAGCGCGTCGAGCACGCTGCAAGGCGCTATTGACAGCGGGAACCGAGAGATTGAGCCATGCGGCGACTTCAACCGCTGGCCAGTCCAGCACTTCGCGCAAGAGCAGGATCGCGCGTTGCACGGGCGTTAAGTGTTGGAGCGCCACTAGAAAAGCCAGAGTGAGATGTTCACGCTGGAGAGCGAGATCTTCTGGATTGGCGTATTGATCGGCGAGGAGATCATCAGGAAACGGTTCCAGCCAGATCGGCTCGCGCAGTGGGGGCGACAGAGGGCTACCAGAATCGCTCTGTGGACGGATGTCGTGTGGTAAAGAGCGCCTGGGAGCACGAGTGAGCATATTGAGGCACAGATTGGTAGCGATGCGATACAGCCAGGCGCGATACGACCCCGGACTCGTAAGCGTTGCACGTCGCTCCCATGCCCGCAGCAAGGTCTCCTGCACGAGGTCCTCGGCGTCGTGGAGCGAACCCAGCATCCGATAGCAGTGTACGAGCAATGCACCGCGATAGAGTCCCACCAGGGACTCAAAAGCCTGCTGATCGCCAGCCTGAGCGGCGAGCACCAGCGTCGTCTGGATTGGAAGCTCCACTGTATAGTTTCTCTTTCTCTCTCCCTCCGAGCCGAGTCTGATGGAAAGAAGCCAGGCAATCGTCGCCTAGACCGAGCACTGGTGCGGTGCGTTACCTGGCTTTATAGCCAATCGCCGTCATAAGTCTGGTCGCGCCCTGGAAATCAGGTTCGGCAATCTCATCGAGCATCTGCTGATAGGCGGCCTCAAACTCGGCGTCGGTAGCGATGCCCAGTTTGACCAGCCGTGGCTGGATCTGCACGTAGGCGATGCGCCAGTTCTGGCACTGGCTCTCATAGAGATCGGTGCCATAAGAAAAGTCCAGTTCATAGACGTACTTACTTATCTGTTCGCAGCCTGCCTGTTCTAAGAGAGACGGAAGGATGGCGGTCAAACCAACCGAGTCGCGATCGTTGCCAAAGCCATACTGACTACCGAGAAAAAAAGCCACAGCCCACGTAGCAATCTGCTCGCACCCCGCCTTATTCGTCCAGCCCGCGCGATCGCCCTCGGTCAGGCGCAGCATCCCTCCGGGGCGCAAGATCCGTACACACTCGCGCATAAAAACGGGCCACTGTTGGCGGCGCAAGGCACCAATCAGAAATCTCGCATTGACCATGTCGAAAGAATTATCGGGGAATGGCAATGGGAGAAGAACATTGCCCGCGAGAAAATGCACATTCTCTATCTGCTTCTCGCGGGCAGTTTCGCGGGCATAGGCAAGCATGCCTTCACTGCAATCCAGGCCAACTACTTCGATGGCCGCGTACTCCTGAGCCACCTGCCAGGCCCAATCGCCTGTACCGCAACACAAGTCGATCACTCTCCGATATGTCTTGGGAAACTGATTGTCAAATTCTGGCAGAATCCCACCCATCCCTTCCGTCATCAGACGGCTCTGAAGTTGTATGCGAGCCATCTCGGCAATATTCTCTTGATCAAGAAAATAGGTGGTCTCTGCTTTAGCGAAAGACTGGTCTTCTCTGTATGGACCTTGCTGATCGGATGATGCCATCTACTTTATCCTTTTCCCAGAACTATGTTTTTCGCGTAACGCACCAGCTTGCAATCGCGTCAGGTAGGGGATGACCCCTTCTCGCTCGCATAGAAAAGTCCCGACCCTAAGTATAGCACGCCTATAACAACGGCAAAAACTGTGATACCATAGGGAGACAAAATGCTTTTCCGTTCTCGTTGCTCCTCCTCTTTGAGAGATGCAGTGCCAACAAGCCAGTCTTGTCTCCGGGCATCACCTGTTCTTGCATGCAGGTGAGACCGTTTGTGTACATAAAAAGCAAAAATGCAACGAGTTCCCAGCACGGGGAAGCTCTACTTTGTCAAATATTTTCCTGGCTAATTCAGGAAGGGAAGAGACATGGATGACGCTATAGATTTTTCCATCACGTCTACTCATTTTACCATCTTGCAAACATTTGCTGACAAGGTACAGGCTACGGTTGATATACGTCAGATCGGTGAGTTTGCGACAAAAATTCTCAGCAACGCTCTGGAAACGTCTATTCTTTCGCTGTACCAGCCGGTCGCGTCGGCACATGCCTTACACCTGCTGGCTCGCGCCAGGAAGACGCCCCCGGCTGAGTTTGTTGCCGAGGTATCTACCTGGAAGCATTTTCCCTGGCCGCAGAAACAACGTACGCCTTTGCTCTTCCAGAATATCCACTCTTCCGAGGTGACGCAAGAGATTGCGCCCTTTGTCGACCCGAACACACGGAGTTGTCTGTGTCTGCCACTCTGGTGTCAGGGAACGTTTGAAGGGCTACTCCTGGCCGAGTTTACTACTTCCTTTCTGCTCTCGCAGACCGATTTTATCCTGCTGAGCAGTTGTGGTTTACACCTGGCCGATGCGCTCTCGCGGGCGCGTTTGCACCGCGCAATCGAGCGCGAACGGAGAGAGCGCCGCCACTTTGGCGCTATTCTTGACCAGTTGCCCGAAGGCATTATTATCGCCGAGGCTCACGCTGGCTTGATCCGCTATGTCAATCCAATCGCCGCGCACATCCTGGGTATGGATCTACAGGAACTGCTCAACGCACCGCTTCCACTGCCCGGACCAGAATACCAGAATCTCCCGGAAGGCGAAACGGTAAACTTTTTCTGGACGTTTGCCATCGTTCACGCGCTCAATGGCGAAACACTTCATGGTAGAGAAACGGTAGTTGTGCGCCCAAATCGCACCCGCGTTCCTGTGCTCTGCTCGTGTTCGCCTCTGCGTACGGACCAGAGCGGCGCGATCGTAGGGGCTATTCTGATTGTACAAGATATCACCGTGCAAAAACATCTGGAACAGAACAAAAACGCTTTTCTGGCCCTGGCAAGTCATGAACTCAGAACACCTCTGACGAGCGTTCTCGGGTATGCGGAGATGTTGGAGCGACAATTGGAGGAGAATAGCCCAGATACGTTTGATCGGACATTTTTGCATCGCGCCGCAACCTATATCAGCGCCGAGGCGGAACAGATGGCCTTTTTGATCGACGAGATGCTGGACCTGGCTTCGCTGGACCAGGATCAGCTTACTATCCAGACCGGCAACTACAATCTGGCTTCGCTGCTCGCTTTACTAGTAGAGACACAGGCTCAGATCTCGACAAAACATAGTCTGCACCTACTGCTGGACGATGAGATCCGCACGGATGGCTGCTTCGCACAGATCGATAGACTACGTCTGACCCAGGCCATCCGCCAGTTGATTAGCAATGCTATCAAATATAGCCCCGCAGGAGGCGATATCCAGATCGGCCTTGTGTGCGATGGCCACATGCCCAGACGCGCCAGACTCTGGGTAACCGATCCAGGCCTCGGCATTACAGCGGAGGATCTGCCGCACGTCTTTGAACGCTTCTATCGCTCACCGCAGCCAGATAGCGCGATCAGTGGCCTGGGCATCGGCCTGTACCTGGTCAAACAGATCATCGCCCGCCACGGCGGACAGGTCTGGGTAGAAAGTCAGCCCGGTCTGGGATCAACCTTTACGATCCTCCTTCCTCTGCTCCAACCCCCTCCCACACCTCGCAGGTGACAATCACTGCGTATTATCAACTTTCTATATATTCTCTAGAAGGAAAACGCCTGTATGACCCTACCTGTCGATGAAGCATACGCGACAAAGCTGGACGCAAACGATCCGCTGGCAGGCTTTCGTGCTCGTTTTGTGATTGCTGAAGCGGGTCCCATCTATATGGACGGCAACTCGCTTGGACGCCTGCCCCGCGCGACGGTCGCACTCGCCGACGACCTGGTCGTGCACCAGTGGGGAGAGCGTCTGATTCGCAGTTGGAACGAGGGCTGGTTTAACGCCCCGGAGCGGATCGGAGCCAGGATTGCTTGTCTGCTTGGTGCTCAGGCGGACGAGGTAATTGTTGCGGACTCGACCTCGGTCAATCTGTTCAAGCTGGTTGTCGCCGCGCTCCGGGCGCAGCCAAATCGACTGCGCATTGTGACCGACAACCTCAATTTTCCATCGGACCTCTACGTCTTGCAGGGGGCGGTGCAGTTGCTCGCGCAACGCCACTGCATCGAAACGATCGCAGCGCCGGACGGCATTCATGGTCCAGCAGCCGCCATCCAGGCCTGCCTCGACGAGCGGGTTGCGCTGGTCGTCCTCTCGCACACGACCTTCAAGAGCAGCTATCTCTACGATATGACGGCCATCACGGCCGCCGCTCATGCCGTTGGCGCACTGGTGCTCTGGGACCTCAGCCACTCGGTCGGGGCCGTCCCTCTCGACCTCAACGCCGCGCAGGCCGACCTCGCTATCGGGTGTACGTACAAGTATCTCAACGGAGGACCGGGTGCGCCCGCTTTCCTCTATATACGCCGTGACTGGCAGGCTCGACTGAGTAACCCGATCAACGGTTGGATGGGTCAGCAAGACCCGTTCCAGTTTGCGCTGGCCTACCAGCCGACGGCGGGACTGCGCAGCTTTTTAAGTGGCACCCCGCCTATTCTCTCGCTTGCACCCATCGAAGCAGGCGTCGATCTGCTGCTCGAAGCCGGTCTGGAACGTCTGCGAGCCAGATCGGAGCGGCTCAGTGAATACCTGATTGCCCTGTGGGAGATACTGCTCCAGCCGCTCGGCTTTCGCCTTAACTCGCCGCGCAAGGTCGAGCAACGCGGCTCGCACGTCTCGCTGGGTCACGACGAAGGATTGCGCATCGCGCAGGCCTTACTCGACGCGGGCGTACTGCCCGACTTCCGTGCGCCCGACAATATCCGCCTGGGGATTGCGCCGCTCTATACCTCGTTTCACGATATCTATAGAACGATGACCCATCTCCAGCGGATTGTCACCCATCGTCTCTACGAAACCTACTCGCTGGAGGGGCCTATCGTGACCTGAGCAGAACGTTTCACCTACATCGGCAAAAGTGGGATAGTCAGGGGCGACAAGTCCCTGGCTGATCCGAGCGAGGATAAGGCAATGGCAAAGCGAGAGAGTGGTCAGCGCGTCAAACGCGTGGTACAATTTTTGCGAGTGAACATGATGAAGAAAGATCCGACAGACTTCGAGTCTGCTGTGCGGCTGACCTATGGTCCGCAGACCTCCCAGGAGGGTGAACTCTCAGTGCCGGCCAGTTCAGGACCACACCCCGTGGTTCTTCTGATCCACGGCGGCTTCTGGCGCACGCCATACGACCTGGATTTGATGAGAGGGATGGCCGGCGACCTGGTACGCCAGGACATTGCCGTATGGAATATCGACTATCGACGCATCGGCGATCCCGGTGGCGGCTGGCCCGAGACGCTGCGCGATGTAGCTCGCGCCGCTGACTATCTTCAGACTATCGCAACCACCTATGCACTGGATCTGCAACGCGTAGTAACGGTCGGCCATTCAGCCGGAGGACACCTGGCACTCTGGCTGGCAGCCCGCGCACGGCTTGACGCCAGCGGTCCACTAGCCATCGACAGTTCGCCGCTCGCCGTGACAGGCGTCGTCAGTCTCGCGGGAGTCAACGATCTAGAACACGCCTGGCAGTTGCGACTTGGCAACAACGCAGTCGGAGCACTGCTCGGCGGCGATCCTCGCACCTACCCTGAACGCTACCATGCGGCCTCGCCCGCCGCCCAACTGCCGCTCGGCGTTCCTCAGGTTCTCGTCCACGGGAGCACCGACCGCAACGTCCCGCTCGTCATAAGCGAGGACTACGTCCGCAAAGCCACCGCAGCCGGCGACCAGATCACGCTGCTAACGCTGCCTAACGCCGATCACTTTGTAGTAATCGACGCCAGATCAACTGTATGGCCCACTATCCGCGCGGCAATTCTGCGATTGTTTGCTATGGAACCAGACTTGTAGGGCGGTGGAGTCTCAGCAAGCGCTAAAAAGGGATATGGTTGGTGAGGAAGCACCTGTACACACTGGGGCAGCCTGGATCAAGGTGAGGTCAAAACCGTGCCAGCCGTAGTTGCGTAGTATCCGATGTTATCCCCTACTACCACAAACTGCGAGTCGCCCCACGTCACACCTAAGAGAGTGTCATATTCATCAATGCCAGGGACCTGCTGGGGCGTCCACATCTGTCCATCTGGCGAGGTCAGAATCACGCCTTGCGGGATGTTGTTGCCCCTTACGGCGTCTCCCACCGCCACAAATTGGGAATCCCCCCATGTCACCCCAGTAAGGTCATCGCTGACAGGAAGCTGCTGGGATGTCCACGTCTGTCCGTCCGGTGAGGTCAGGATCACGCCGGTCGAACCCTTCTTTCCCACCGCCACAAACTGCGAGTCGCCCCACGTCACACTGGAAATGCTGACGACGGGATCAGCAGGGAGGGATCGGGAGATCCAGGTGCGCCCATCCGATGAGGTCAGGATCGCACTTGGCGTGCTGTTGTCTGCCCACACGACAAACTGCGAGTCCCCCCATGCTACGCCAGAGAGGCTGTTGTTGTTCTTGCCAGGGACCTGCCGGGGCATCCAGGTGCGCCCATCTGGCGAGGTCAGGATCACGCCCGTCACGGAATAGTAGGCTCCCAGATCCTCGCCTACTGCCACAAATTGAGAGCCTCCCCATGTCACACCAAAAATGGTGGCCGTGGAAGGATGCTGCCGGGGGGTCCAGATATGCCCATCGGGCGAGGTCAGGATCACACCTGCCGAACCCTTCTTTCCCACCGCCACAAATTGGGAGTCTCCCCATGTCACACTGGAAATATCGTCGCCGGGAGGAATCGGCCGAGGGGTCCAGACATGCCCATCTGGCGAGGTCATGATCACGTTCACCACACCTTGCTTTGCCACCGCCACAAATTGGGAGTCTCCCCACGTCACCGCCACAAAGATATTGGAGCTAGCAGGATAATGTTGAGCCTGCCAGGTTGTCCCAGCGGCCAGAGTGATAGCGGTCGCAGTTTCACGAGCCTGTATTGTTGTAAGCACGTGGGGCCGGGTCGTTGCGCTCCCTTGAGGTTGGGCAGTGAGCTGACGTGTCATCACATAGATGCCCAGACCTGTTGCGCCGAGCAGAACGAGCAAGAGCAGAAGGACGATAGTGGCTCTGACCAGTCGCAGCCTGCGATGTTGTGGCTGACGAGATGCCGCTGGCAGCAAGCTGGGAGCAGAAGGTTGTGGAAAAAGAGCCACTGGTTCAGGTATCACTGACACAAACGTGACCGGATCGAACGCGGAACGAACCTGGTGGGGGGCTGCCGTTATTAACGCCTCCTGCGTGAGCGGAAAAACCGGCGCAGCAGGCAGTGGTTGGAGGAGCTGGAAAGTGTGCGAAGGAGCGCTAGCATTGTGAACGGCCGGAGGCAGTGGAGCGGGTGTCTGAATTATCTGCGACCGCCTGTCTGAACCAGCATCAAGCGCCTCCTGGAATGCCCGGACAAACTCGACGATTGTGGGGAAACGCTCCTCGGGCTTTTTCGCCAGTGCACGCTGCATCACCGGGTCTACTGCTGGTGGCAACAACTCATTGCGGTCGCACACCGACGCAGGTTGCTCCTGCAAATGGGCAACCATCACGTTCATGGGTAGACCCTTGAAAGGTGGACTCCCCGTGAGCAATTCATAGGTCATGATTGCCAGAGCGTACTGGTCACTGGCATAGACAGGGCGATTGGCCCATTGCTCTGGAGCCATATAGACGGGAGTACCACGAACGCCCTGACTGGAGCTTGTGGTCGAGCTGGCCAGGCGTGCAATGCCAAAATCGCAGAGCAGCAGGTCAGGGAAATCACTGGAGCGATCAAGACTGCGAATCAAGAAATTGGCTGGTTTAATATCCAGATGCATGATCTGGTGATCGTGAGCGTACTGAAGCGCCTGCCCTGCTTGCTGAAGCAGATAACTGATCTGCTGTGGAGTCAATCTCTGGGGATAGCCTCGTTGACGTATCCAGCTCGTCAGGGAGCCTTCGGGGCGATAGGGCATGATGAGATAGGTAAACCGCAAGGCCTCGAGGGATGTTTCTCCATGATCGTAGAGTGGTAGAATGGCAGGGTGATCGAGCCTGGCAATGACTCTGGCCTCGCGCTGGAACAGTCGGAGCGCAGTGACGAGGGTCTCCTGGTCAAGTTGTCCCTCTTCAATCAGCACCACTTTGGCCGCAACCTGGCGTTGCACCTGGGTATCCTCTGCCAGGTAGACCTCACCCATGCCACCCTTGCCAATGAGTCGGAGTATGCGATAGTGACTGAACTCTTTTCCTTCGAGTGCCATAACCATCATCCTTAGGGAGGGAGCGCTTTGCACATCCATGATCCTTGCAGCGTCGTCAGTTTTGCCTCAAGATCTAGTATATCTGAGACATGCGAGAAAAGCGACCAGTTGAGATATTTATCCTATTGCCCTTACCTTTTGCCTGGCCCTGGTCAAAGCTTACAGCAAATATGACAGAAGATGTCATGATTATCTAATACTTTCAAGGGGCAAATGTATCAGTCAGAGTGAGGAGGAAATTTGTTATGCGTTATGGCTTTGTACTGCCGGGTGGCGATGTCTGGACTATCCCTGCGATGGCTGCGGAGGCGGAGGCAGCCGGCTGGGATGGTGTATTTATCCCCGACTGCATCTCTATCGATACACCCAACCATCCACCTGAACCTTTTTACGATCCGTGGATCTTACTGGCCCTGATGGCTGCGCGGACCGAGCGCATTCTGCTTGGTCCGATGCTGGCGGCGATCGCGCGGCGGCGACCCTGGAAGCTGGCACGCGAGACGATGACCATCGATCAGCTTTCCCGTGGCAGACTGATCCTACCGGTTGGTCTAGGCGCAGCCACCGCCGATGCTGGCTTCGCTAGAGTCGGCGAGGAGATGAGCACCAGGGGACGAGCACAGCTCATGGATGAATGCCTGGCGATCTTGCAGGGTGCCTGGAGCGGCGAACTCTTCGCACACGATGGAGTACAGTACCATGTGCAGCCCATGCAACTGCTGCCGCCCACGCTGCAACAGCCGCGCATCCCCGTCTGGGTCGTTGGAGCGTGGCCGCGTGAGAGATCCATGCAGCGCGTCCTGCGCTGGGACGGCATTATTCCGCAGAAGATGGACGGTAGCGAGACGCCGATGACCCCCGAAGATATCCGGGCGATCACCGCCTATGTCCAGGCCAACCGCCAGCTCGTCACGCCCTTCGAGGTGATCTGGGAAGGCGAAACGCCAGGCGACGATCCTGCGCGGGCCGCCGAGATCGTACAGCCCTGGTTGGACGCGGGCGTCACCTGGTGGACAGAAACGCGCTGGAGCTATACAGATCTCGCCACGGTGCGCGAACGCATCAGACAGGGACCGCCGCGGATGAAGTGAGTCAGCAGACAGGGCAGCTCGCCTTTTATGCACCTTCCTCGGTTGCTGGTTGTTCCGCCTGGAAGATACCTGCGGGCTTCTCCTGAGGAACAATGACCTTGAGTGCGCCAGGAACTATCTGGATAGTTGCCGGGGTCTCGCCGGCTGCGTCGCCATCGATCTGTAAGGCGATAGGTCGGCGTGAACGGATCTCCAGCGAAGTACAGGTTTTATAGGTAACCAGTTCGCGCTGGTGCTTGCGTTGCAAGAGAAGATCTCTCATCAGCAGCAGAAAGCGCCAGCGGCTCCCCGTACGTACAATGCAGACATCAAGCAGACCATCGTCGCATTTGGCCTGCCAGGTGAAGGTAACTGCGCCTCCATAGAGCTGAGTATTGCCGATCACTATCTGGTACGCACGCGTATTTATCTCCTGCCCATCGAGGGTCAACGCGACGCGAAACCCGCGAAAGCGCACACTCATCTTTAGCATAGTGAAAACGTAGCCCAGGACCCCAAAACGTTTGGCGTGAGTCTCTTCAACCGCTTGAGCCACTTGCCCATCAAAGCCAACCCCCACCATCAACAAAAAGTAACGGTCATTGATACGCCCCAGGTCGATCTGTCGCGTGATGCCGTGAAACAACACCTCGCGTGCGCCTGCGCTCTCCAGAGGGATCACCATCTCACGCGCCCAGACATTGACGGTGCCAATCGGCAGGACGCCCAGAGCCGTCTCACTCCCCGCCAGTTCCTGGATAATCTCATTGATGGTCCCATCACCACCAGCGGCGATCACAATATCCGCCTTCTGCTCAACCGCTTCACGGGCCAGACGCGATCCGTCGCCCGCCGCTTCAGTCAGCTTCAGCTCGACCTGCCAGTCCGCTTGCTGTAAAAAGCGTACGGTTTCTTCCAGCTCGTGAGCAAAACGTGCATAGCTCCCGGCAGTTGGATTCGTGATGATGACCGCATTGCGCGGGAGCGTCGATGTATCGGGTGTATCCGAAGAAGCCTTCTGCAAGATCTGTTGCTCTTCCATTCGTATCTCTTTCCTGTCTCAAAGATAGTTGAGATTCTACGTCCCACTTCTCATACATCGTAGATGGGTTTTTCGCTTCACCGCGAGGGAGCAGAAAGCCAGAAGGCCTATCTGGTCAGCACTTCGCGCAGGCCGGGCGCTCTTTTAGAAGCAGTTATGTGTTTATTCCTCAAAAAGATCGTCCAACGTGAGCGCGGTACGGTATTCGCGCTGCGCCTTCTGATCGATATAGCGGTCGACAATTGTCTGAGCCTGCTCACGCGTCTCAACAGTCAGCAAGTGCAGGAGGGCCTGGACATCGCTAAAGTCGCGATCGCGATAGCCGAAAAGCTTGATGGCCAGCATAAATTCCGCGCGGGGCATATAGATCTCCAACGCCTCATAGACATGCCACACCGTCAACTGATCGAATGGAGGAGTCGTCCAGCCCAGGATGCCAAAGGCGGCATCGTTACACCAATCGCGCTTCAGTTCATTTCTTTTTGCAATAACATTGATCGAGCGCAAAATCGCCATTGTCTGTTGATCTGGCTGAGACGAATCGATAAAATTCAGCGGGAAAAAGTCGATATCTTGTGTCGTGGCACGGTTCCCAATATTCAGCAGCATATACGCGCCGCCCACGATCATCATCTGCACAGACGTAAAGCCGCGCGTGGCCAGTTCGTGACCCAACTCTGCTAACAAGCGTTCGATCTCCTCGGGTTGTAAATCCTTGCCCCTGGCCATCGTCGCACCTCTCTCATTGATTGCACTTCTCTATACTCATTCTCAATCTTTTCTATTCTAACAGAGAACTCAAGCTATAGTGTGAGGTTTTTAGGGTTATTTCGTTCTCTGCAAGCCTCTGGCTTGCAACCCCCACCCATAAGCATGAAGGTAGCAGAGAGCACCTCCCTGCACTCCTATTTTGCCTGTTTTGCCTCCGGCAAAATAAAATAAAAAGTGTATTGGGGACACCCAGATTACCTGTCCCGCAGACAGGGTGCCGGCAAAGGGCTGCCGCCCTCTGCACTTTCGCTTCACTTCGTGTCTATGCTGGCTTGTCCCCCCACCCCAGAACTACTCTCTCAGGGGTTTTTTCTGGAAAATCGATCTGTAGTAGCGACAGAAAGGCCTTTGAAGTAGAAAAGAGGAGGGAACGGGTATATTCTAAAGCCCGGAAAAGGACCCGAAAGGCTACAAAAGCGGCTTGCTTTTTGTTATAATAAGAAGATAAGGAGGTGCAATATGTTTGCTGATGCAATTCAACAGACAATCAAGTGTGCCTACCGGGACATTCGCAACGGGGACGACCCCTGGGTTGCCATTGGTGATTTCAGCCACGACTGGTACGGAAATTACGCGGACCAGCGGGCGATGTTAGTCGCCGAGTCGATTGAGCTACCAGAGAATGCCCTGTCATCCGAACAATGGTTGCAATTCCGCCAATGGGCGGCCTTTTGTGCGGCCAGTGTCGAATACCTCTGTCGTCAGGCTGGCATATCTATCCCCGAGTGGGTCAATAGTCCAAAGTACGCACTACTCAGTGAGGAAGCTTTCTACACCTCGCCGCTGGCCTATAAGCAGCGAGTGCGCGAACGTCTCCAACAGGAAGCACCCGAGCCATTCAAGCGGCGCAATGTCTTTTGTTCAGAGCGCGTCTATGCAAATAAGTACGAGCAGACGCCTGTCCACCAGTTAGCCTAGCTTGCTCCTGAGCCTCACACAGTCTGAGGACAGGGGCATTTTGTTGAGCTTACACTCCCCTTGCAGAAGCTCGCCATGCGGAACCTCCAGCGGACCCGCTACATAACACCTGAGTACCGCTCGCTATCAAACCTTCTGCCTGTACTCTCGCGTGGCCCGCATTCAGGGTGAGTGAAAACGCCGCAGTGAGCGAATGACCTCGTCGGCTTCTCTCAACGAGAGGTGTGGGCCGATTGGTAGACTCAGGATAGTGCTAGTCAGAGTCTCGGTGATTGGAAAAGTGTGCACCCGATGGTAGTGTTCGGCATAGGCCGGTGAGCGATAAGGGGGAATGGGATAGTGAATAAGCGTCGAGATACCTTCGCGCTGCAAGTAGTCGCACAAGGCATCGCGCCGTGGCGAGCGAACCACAAACTGGTGCCAGACAGGTACAGTCCCGGCGGATACAACCGGCAGTTGTAAGTCCAGAGAGTCTTGCAAGCCCTCCTGATAGTACAGAGCCATCGCCAGGCGGCGAGCGTTCCAGGCATCCAGATAGCGCAATTTCGTGTTCAGAAAGGCAGCCTGAAGCGGGTCCAGGCGCGAATTGAAGCCCTTCAACTCGTTAAAGTACCTGGCACGTGAGCCATAGTTGCGTAACAGCCGTATCTGCTCGGCCACGTTATCGTCGTTAGTGACCACAGCCCCACCATCACCTGCCGCTCCTAGATTTTTAGCTGGATAAAAGCTGAAGGCCGCCGCGTCAGCCAGTCCACCCACGCGTTTTCCACGATAAAAGGCCCCGTGAGCCTGGGCGGCATCTTCAATGACTTTTAAGCGGTACCTTCGCGCCAGAGCGGTGATCGCGCTCATCTCAGCTGGTTGACCATAGAGATGCACCGGGATAATAGCCCTGGTACGTAGCGTCAGGGCGGCCTCGATTAAATTTGGGTCGAGCACGCAGGTGGCGCTTGTCGGCTCAACCGGCACGGGCGTTGCCCCCGTGGCCGAGACAGCCAGCCAGGTGGCGATATAGGTGTTGGCAGGGACAATCACTTCGTCGCCTGCGCCCACGGCGTACGCCCGCAGGGTCAGGTGGAGTGCCTCCAGACCATTGCCGACGCCGATACAGTGCTTTACGCCGCAGTACGCGGCAAAGGCACGTTCAAAAGCTTCGACCTCTTCTCCCAGCACCCAGCAGCCCGAATCCATAACTCGATGATAGGCGGCATCCAGTTCTTCCTGCAATTCTCGATACGCCGCTTGTAGATCCAGAAAAGGTACGGTCATGGTAATCTCGTCAATCTTTTCCCTCGCAAGCTATAGGGTCTCGTTTTTCCCAGCCGCCTTCCCACGACGCTTCGCCTGCGGCGAGGATGGCTGGGGCACAGCCACAGACCCCAGTCAAGGGGTTGCACCCCTTGCATCCCTGCTGCTCTTTCGACGCGTGACAGAGCACTATGGAGAACACACTTCTGTGCTCTGGCCCTGCTCTTGATAGCTTTACGAACCCTATTGCAAACTTACATCCATCACTATTCATGATACTGATACCTCCAAATATGCAAAGAATTGGTGTGATACACTGAGTTTGTTGATCAAAACCATGAATGTAAAGGTGTAAATAGCGTATGATGCTTCAGAGTGCGACATATGATGCAATTGTGATTGGAGCTGGACAGGCCGGGGGGCCGCTCTCTACGGCGCTGGCCGGAGCAGGTTTGAAGACGGCGTTGATTGAGCAGGAGCATATAGGCGGGACCTGTATAAACGAGGGATGCACGCCGACCAAGACGATGGTAGCCAGCGCACGTGTGGCCTACCTGGCGCGGCGAGCCGCCGATTATGGCGTCCACACCGGTCTGGGTCACATTGGCGTCGATATGACGGTGGTACGCCAGCGCAAACGTGATATTGTCGAGAGTTTCCGTGGTGGGAGTCAGAAGCGCATTGAAGCTGCCGAGGGACTTGATCTGCTGATGGGGCAGGCACGTTTCAGCGGGATGAAAAAAATCTCGGTTGCGCTCAACAGCGGCGAGACGCTTGAGCTAACTGCCGACAAGATTTTTATCAACGTCGGGGCGCGGCCCGCGCGGTCGGATCTGAGTGGTCTTGAGCTTGTTCCGGCCCTCAACTCGACCTCGATTATGGAGCTAGACCATGTGCCAGAGCACCTGCTGGTCATCGGCGGCGGCTACATTGGGCTTGAATTTGGGCAGATGTTCCGGCGCTTCGGCAGTCAGGTTAGCATTATTCAGCGCGGATCGCACTTGCTGGCCCGCGAGGACGACGATATCGCCGATGCTGTGGCCGAGATTTTACGCGAAGACGGCATCGAGGTTCTGCTGCAAACCACGCCGCTCCACATCGAGCAAGTCAGCAAACACCACGTTGAACTGAACGTGCAGACACCCGAGGGCGAACGCGTTTTGCAAGGAACTCACCTGCTAATCGCTGCCGGTCGTACCTCCAACGCGGATACGCTCGATACCGCAGCTACCGGTCTGCAACTCGACGCACACGGCTTTATTCCCACCAACGAGCGTCTGGAAACCACGGTCGAGGGCATCTATGCGCTGGGCGATGTCAAAGGTGGCCCGGCCTTTACACACATTTCGTACGACGACTTCCGTATCATTCGCACCAACTTGATCGAGCACGGCGAGGCCGACATACGCAATCGGCTCGTACCCTACACCGTCTTTATCGATCCGCAGCTTGGTCGGGTTGGGCTGAGCGAGACGGAGGCTCGCGCCCAGGGTCGGGCGATCCGCGTAGCCAAGATGCCAATGAACTACGTGGCCCGCGCTCTGGAACTCGACGAAACGCGTGGGATGATGAAAGCGGTCATTGATGCCGCAAGTGGACAGATCCTGGGATGCGCAATTCTAGGGATTGAGGGCGGCGAAATCATGTCGGCCCTCCAAATGGCAATGATGGGCAAACTGCCCTATACGGCGCTGCGCGACGCGGTCTTTGCTCATCCCACGCTGGCAGAGTCGCTCAATAACCTCTTCACAGGCCTCGACTCATAGGCTACTCCGCTTCGTCGGCAAGCAGGAGCCACAAACAGACGGCAGCTCGTTCACGGGGCCAGAGCGAACAAGCTGCCTCTGTGGTTCGCTTTCCACGGTCACAGGCTAGCTTTTAATCAGCACTTTTTCCATGACAGAGAGAGCGATCGAGCCATTGGCGTTGCTGGGTACCAGAAGGGCCAGGATACCTTCTTGAACGCCAGCCGGAAAGGTAGACTGGTAGTCTACAGCTACCGAGAAGGAGGTCTGACCCATGCCATCGACTCCAACGGCGCTGGCCTGTCCGAGGACAGCATACGCATGATCGAGAACCTGGAGTCGGCCAATGACGCCTTCAAACGCCGGGCCGGTTCCAGTCACCTGGACCGGGCTGGCGATCTGAGCATGCGACGTGGGAGCAGTGAGCGAGACGCCTGGCTCCGCGACCGCGATCACTTCCCAGATGCCTCCCTCAGGGTTGCCTTCCAGCCGCGAGAGCGTGACGGTGATCATGCCTGCGACCTGTTGCGTGCTCTTGACGCGTACAACTGCGTTGACATCGTGGAGACCGCCGCCACTGAGCAGAGTGAAGGTCGAGTTGAGTGACCAGTTGAGCAGGCTCACCGCCAGGGTAGTCGCGACACTGGTTGCGCTGAGTTTCCAGGGTTGATGTCCCTGCGTCACCTGATACTGATCGTCTTCGGCCTGGTAGCGTGTCATGTCGGGGAACAGGCCCGGAAAGACCGCCTGGAGCAACGTCTGTGCCACGGGCGACCACTTAAATTCGCGGAAAAGGTCGGCCGTCATGGCGGAGAGCGCTTTGCCCGCGTTGAGCGCTGAGAGTTCGTCGATCTGGGCGGTCAGCAACGTATTGTAGCCACTAATTTTCGCGCTGCCCTTGACCAGACCCATGAGCTGCCTGCCTGGAACCTGCCTTCGCTGATCTTTTTTCGCTGTATCCAGGGCATCGGTGGAGGCATCTTGCTGCCGATGGTGATGTCGCTGCAATACCAGGCCTTCCCGTTGCACGAACGCGGCGTCGCCTCGGGCATTATGGGGATTCCGCTGGCGATTGCACCCATGCTGGGACCAATCGTCGGCGGCTACCTGATCTCGACCTTTAGCTGGCAGGTCGCCTTCTTTATTAACGTGCCGCTGGGGATCATCGCCGTAGCGTTTGCGCAGAGAGTGCTGAAAGCCAGCGCAGCGAAACGGCAGACGCAGTTTGACCTTGCGGGTTTTCTCAGCGCGGCGCTGGGGAGCGCGAGCTTTGTCTATGGCATCGCAACGAACAACCTGCTGGCCCTCGGTGCCGGCGTCGCGCTCTTGCTCAGTTTTGTCTGGATAGAGCTGCGCAAAGTCCGCAGGGGCCAACAGCCGCTCCTGAACCTGAGCTGTTTTCGGGACCGAACGTTTACCTGTAGCGTACTGGCACTAGCTTTTTTCAGCATAGTCTTCTTTGGTCTGATCTTTCTCATCCCGGTCTATCTCCAGACACTGCACCAGGAGACGCCCTTCCAGGCTGGCTTGCTCCAGACCAGCCAGGCATTGGCCACACTGATCGTCATACCGCTCGCGGGTCGTGGCTCCGACAGGGTCGGGCCGCGCTCGATAGTCATAGTTGGTCTGGCGATCATGAGCGGAACGACGACGCTCATGCTGCTCCTGGCCCTGAACTCACCCCTCTGGCTAGTAGTCGGCATCCTGGTCTTACTCGGAACCTCCAACGGACTCGCGCAACAGATGCCGGTCGCCGCGATGTCAAAGATCAAACAAGAGGATCAGCAGGCGGTCGCGCACGGTGCCACGCTAGTAACCATCATCCGCGCGGTCTCTGCGCCCACAGGAGTAGCGCTGCTGGCCAACCTGGTCCAGACACAGAGCCAGCAAAACATCCCGCGACTCGCCGCGCAGGGTTGACCGGCACATTGCTTGCTCGTCAAAGTTCGCTCCTGGGAATGCATACAGCGTTTCTGGTAGCGACCGCGCTCCTGCTCGTCGCACTGCTAGCGATGATCTGTATGCCGCGCTGGCAGAAGCGTCAGAACGAGCAGCCACAGGAACAGCTCGCGTCCCCGGAGAGCGACGTTTCCCAGCTTAGTCTTCACGCCTGAGTCTCCCCAGCGTTATCGGCGACTGGACGGACCCCTATCAGAGGATCGCCCAGTCGCTGGCAACGAGGACGTATCGATCGATTTCTCTCAGGGCTATTTCATTCGTCGCAAGCCTTTGGCTTGCGACCCCATCTCAGGGTTTTAGGATCGGGTTGCGAGCGTGGAGGCCACAGCCTCTACACTCGCAACCCGATCATTTGTTCAGGGGAAGGGCCATATGTCGAGCATGAAATAGCCCTGGACTCTTCCTAAAAGGCTTGTCATGCCATTTCACTAACGATATAATAGAATGACGAGAATAATAGAGAGAAGTACGCAATGCCAAATTTAGAGCATGTTCAACTACTTCTACAGGGAAGTGATCGCTGGAATCGTTGGCGGCTATTATATCCAAAGGTTCGCATAGACTGTCGCAATGCTGATTTAGGTAGAATTGAACTTAGCAGAGCCGATCTCAGTAAAGTCGATCTGAGCGGTGCCTATCTTTATAAGGCCGATCTTAGTGAAGCTCATCTTGGCAAAGCTAATATGAATGGAGCTAACCTCAGTGGAGCTGATTTCAGTAAAGCCAATCTCAGTCGAACGTCGATTAGCAGAGCCTATCTCAACGGTGCTTCTTTCAATCAAGCTAATATGAACAGAGCGGACCTTAGTGAATCTAACCTTACAAAAGCCAGTCTTAATGAAGCAAATCTCCAGGAAGCGGATCTCAGCGAATCTACCCTTATAAAAGCGGATCTCATTGAAGCTAACCTTCGAAAAGCCGATCTCAGTGGTGCTAACCTCAGAGAAGCCGATCTACGCGAAGCAGACCTCAGAGATGCTAATCTCAGGAATGCTGATCTTAGGAATGCTAATCTCAGAGGTGCTAACCTCAGAGGCGCAGATTTAAGTGAAGCTGATCTTAGTAATTTAATGGTAGGCGAATCAATCTTTGCTTTGATCAATGTCCATACAACTAAAGGACTTTCAAAGGTAGTACATGTAAGTCCGTCTCAGATCGAATTACATACCATGCAATTTCCTCAGGACGGGAGTGCCTTGATTTTTTTGCGCGGTGCGGGTGTACCTGAAGAATGGATCTCTTTTTATCAAACACATATGATGTTACCTGTTCAATACTATACATGCTTTATTTGTTATGCCAGTCACGATGAAATGCTAGCCCGCCGCTTGCACGCTGATTTACAGGATTATGGAGTGCGTTGCTGGTTCGCATTCGAAGATATGAGGGTGGGAGACAAGATCCGTAGCCGCATTGATGAGGCTATTCATATGCAGGAAAAGCTACTTCTTCTGCTCTCCAGAGGTGCGCTCGCGAGCGACTGGGTAGCAAATGAAGTAGAAACCGCACTTGAGAAAGAGACGCGCCAGAAACGTGACGTACTTTTCCCTATTCGACTGGATGAGAGCGTAATGGATACCCCCCAGGCCTGGGCCGCGACGTTGCGCCGAACACGCCATATCGGTGACTTCACCCATTGGACTGATCCCCAGGCCTATCAACAAGCATTTGACCGACTATTACGCGATCTGAAGAAAGCGGAGCAACCACACGATCAGGAGACGAGGCAGTGAACGCACAGGATAGACAGAAACCTATCGCGCTTTTCTATAGCTATGCCCCGGAGGATGAGCGGCTCCTCAAGAGCCTGCAAACACATATGAGCGCGTTGCGCCATCAGGGTGTGATTACCGAGTGGCACGATCAGAAGCTTATCGCTGGCTCTGAGCGACAGCAAAGCATCGATGAACAGTTCCTGACCGCCGATATCATTCTATTGCTTATCAGCCCCGATTTTCTGGCCTCCGACTACTGTTACTGCGTTGAAATGCAACACGCACTGGCTCGCCATGCCGCAGGTGAGGCTCGCGTCATCCCGGTCATGCTGCGTCCGGTCGACTGGCAGGGAACGCCCTTCGCACGTTTGCAATATGTTCCCACAGGCACGAAGGCTATCACGCAATGGAGTGACCGCGACGAGGCCTTGCGCGAGGTCGCTACCGCTATTCGGACCGCCGTAACGCTCCTTCGTGCCTCAACTACTGGATCTGCTCCCAATGTGACGCATGCAACACTTGATCCATCCCCAGATCTAGTGCAACTTCAGAGCAATTCCCAGGCTCTGTATCATTCCTGTGTTTTGAGCTATGCGGCTGAAGACCATACCTTTGTTCAAAAGCTGTACCGTGACCTGCAAAGTCACGGCGTCTCGTGTTGGTTCGCGCCAGAGGATCTGCCTATCGGCAGCAAAATACGCCCGCAGATCTACAAAGCACTTGAAGAAAAGAAAAAGGTGGTGCTGGTCCTTTCTGAGCATGCCGTGGCCAGCTACTGGGTTGAAAGCGAGGTTGAAGTGGTCTTCGAGCGCGAACGCCTATCACCTGGAATGCTTGTGCTCTTTCCAATCCGCCTCGATGAGGCCGTGATGCACACACATACGGCCTGGGCCGGCAATATCCGCCGCATGCGCATGATTGGCGATTTCAGGCACTGGCAGGATGAAAGCGCCTATCAGCGTGCGCTCCAACGTCTGTTGCGCGACCTCCACACGTGAGAGCAGCGGCTTGACTCGCAACGCTGGTTTCTGCTAGCAAAAATATAGCTTTCTGCATACAAAGCAGGAAGCGACGAACGCCAGGACACATCTCTGTGTATCCTGGCGTTCGTCGCTTCTCTTTGCTTCTGCCTGAAAGGTCTCTTCTACACTTGCTAGGCCAGCTTCGATGCCCGATTCAGCAGTGCTTGCGCCTGCTTGATCAGTTCATTGATGTGGCCTTCGTCGCTGGTTGTCAAGATCTGGCCACCGTGGACTTCGCCAAACTCAGCCTTTTCCAGGATGGAAAGCATTTGTTTGACGAGCGAATTGCGATCCTGGGTGATGCTGAGCAACTGGTTCTCCAGGCCGGTGTAGGTGCTATCGTTGGGTGAACTGCTTTCCAGGGCAACGGTTGAGGTATTCAGCGTGGTCAGTCCCAGCTCGCCGACTGGCGCGTTGATCTGCTTGAAGATCTGGGAAAGTTCGATCAGCTCGCCCTCGTGCTCGCGCACCGCTGACGGCAGTGCATCGGGCTTGACGATCTCAAACAGGACGCGTCCTTCGTGCTGGTAGTCGTCGTGCAGACCCAGCAGTTCCATCATAGTCGGGCGCGTGTCTGTGTGGTCAGACCAGACCTTGCCGTCTATGCCCAGGTGTTGCACATCGGGACCGACCATACCCAGCCAGGTACGATTGATATCGGGCGATACGTCGCCGTGGTTCCAGGCAAAGGCCGCTTCCTCCTGGATACAGATCGCATTACAGTTGGCTGCGCCGGCATACAGATAATAATTGGGATTGGCAAACTGCGTAATAGTCGGAGTTCGCGCCGGGTCGCCCGTCACCATATGCAGCAGGTTCATCTCCACCGAGTCGGCCAGGTAATTCGTCACCTGGTCGGTCTTGCCCGTGATCGGGTTGGTAGCGGTCAACTTGCCGAGCGCCTGGTCAAAGGGACGCGTCACCGTTTGATTATCGCGAGCCGGATTGCCCGTGATATAGATGCCCGGAGCCGAGTCGGAGTGGACCGTGAAGGGAGTCGTGACGCCCTGCTGGGTGGCCAACAGACCGGTCAGGTTTCCGTCGATCTCGCCGATCTGGCTATAGGTGCAGGGAACCGTGACGCCATCGCAGTTGGCGGGACTCGGTGCGCCGCCGACGAAGTGGTCGTTTTCGTCGGAAGTGACGACGAACAGGGTATTGTGGGAGTTGATCCCATCCTGCGACAGACGCGTAAAGAACTTACCAAACGCTGCGTTGTAAGCTGCCAGCCGCTGGACATACCCGGCCTGACCCGGACCAAATGCGCCACCGCTGGGATTGTTGTCGTGGGCATCTGAGATATAAGAGTACGTTACCGGTATGCCATGTTCCTGCATCGAAGCGGCATAGGAGAGCGAGACAGACGCCGACATCCCGTTGAAACCGGGAAAGCCGACATGCCCGTTGCCGTCCGAAATAGGATTGCCATCCAGGTCCGTCAGCGGACCATTCGGGCTAATCAACGGGGCGACATATTTATGCCCAAAGAGCGCCTGATAGCCATGATATCCGCCGGGTTCGTCGGGCAGGGTATCAGCGACTCCGCCATTTGTGCTGGCGCAGGTGCTGTTGCTTTTTGCGCAGTGGACGGCAATCCCCACAAAATCTGCGGTGGCCTGCGCGGGATTGCTAGCAACTTCCTGAGCCTGCGGCGAGTTGGGACCGAAGACCGTCGGAATATCCGTGGCGATATTCTCCAACTCAATATTCGCCGTAGCGACTCCCCCTACATTACAGCCAGCACGGGTATACGGAACCCAGGGTGCAGGCGTGTTCTTGCCACTTGCGGTCAGCAGGTTGTAGGAGGTATCGGTCGGGGTCGAGGTAGAATAATCGTAGACAGGATCGGTCCAATAAGCAAAGTCAACCGCCGGATTGGTCGTGCCATTCGGGTTGTAGTAGCGATAACTATTGCTGATCGCCAGACCCTGATTGTCCGGGTAGAGGCCGGTCATCGAGGTCACAATATCGTTCGCAGTATGGGCGATCAGAGGAGTATGTTGATCGGAGAGCACAACGCCGTTTTGTTTCATAAAGTTCAAGAGATTCGGCATCTGCTCCAGGTCAGAAGGCACGTTTGGATTGTCGCGCGTGAGATGCACATTATCAAATTGAATGTAGATAACATGCTTCACCCCATTGCCCAATTGACAGGCGTTTGTCGCCAGAGTCGTGGCCTGTACGGTAGTGCGTGCGCGAAAAGGCAACACAACAAGACTCAAGGCAAGGCTGGTGAGCATGGCTATTCCGAGAATGCGCCAGAATGGATGTTTGTAGAAAGGTATTCTTTGAGTCATAAATCCTCCTTGAAGACACAATCGGCTAAAACAGACCAGACCAGGCGTCAGCTAGAAAAGAGGGATGTGGGCGATCTGGCACGGTATATTGATCGTTGACCATGAAAAGCATCACATCTCCAGTATACTCCTATAATTGTTAAGAGCAAACTAAGATCTTGTAAAAAATGGGTTTATACTCTCTCGATGGTATTTATACTCAATCTCGCACCTATCGCGGCTTTCTCTTGCAAAGCCGCGATGACAAACAGAAACCGTGGCACATTACCTGAGGATAGCTCCGAGTTAACAGCAGATTTTCACGCACCTTTGCGCAAAACCAGAGCGGTGTCATTCATGTCCAGCGCCAGGACGATGCCTGAATTGGCCTGGCCTACGTCGACCTGGAAGGTATTAATTGTATCGATTGATGCCTGCACGCCAGCAAAGTCTGAGACGATCGGACCCTGAATGCCGTTGGCGTTCAGATGGAAGGCCGCATTCGACGGCAGGGTCAGATCAATCTGACCGCCGTTATCGCTGAGCGACGAGTTGCTACCTTGAGTCAGTGCGCCACTCATGGTAATCGTTCCACCGTTGTCGTCGATCTTCGATTGACCGGCCAGGCTTACGTTGATAAGCGTGATCCGCGAGCCGTTGGTGCTGAGGTTCATTGTACCACTCACGCCCAGGACCGTGATCGAGTCGTTGGTATCAAATTGTAAGTTGGTCTCCGCCGGCACTGTCAGCATGACTCCGTTGATCCCGCTAATCGAACCGCAATCGCCCAACTCGATCGTACTGGTCGAGGTGTCCTGCCCGTATTGCGGAAAGATTCCCGGCAGAACTACCTGTCCAGGCTCGCCAGCATGCACAACGATCGGCACATCACAATTATGGATAATCACGCTCGGATGGGGACCAACCGAGAGCGCCACACCGCCATGCAAACGTACAATGATAAAGCCCAATCCACTGAGCAACAGGATAACCACCACAAGACCGCCGATACAACCAGCGACTGGCCGCCTTCTAGAGCGCTGTCCCACTTGACTATACATTCCTTAGTTCCCCCCTTGTGGATTGAGAGTGATATTCCCCTGGTTATTGGAGAGCGTCAGGGTAGCGCGAGGCGCTGTTCCCATGTCGGCGTGCAGTTCAAAACCACTGACCGAAGACTGCACTCTGGTCTGTGGAAGCGTGCTTGTAATCGAGCCTGCATTTGTTATAGCATCGAGATGGACATTCGCGCTCTGAGCCAGCTTGACCAGAATAGGACCACCGTTGTCATCGAAACGTGTAGTTCCATGTGGGTCCAGCGTGCCTTGAAAGGTAATCGCTCCATTGTTGTCTCTAAGCAGCGACGGACCCGTGAACTGACAATTGTTTACGGTCAGGCTCCCACTATTGCTCGTGAGCACCATCTGACCCGTCACCCCTTCAACCAGCACATTCCAGCTATTGGTGTCCACTTTCAGGTCGGTCAGAGCCGGTACAGTGATATCGAAGGTACCCGCCTGATCCCCAGACAGATTATAATCATAGATCACTGTCTCATGATCGCTCGACTCCTGATAGAGTTCGGGCAGACCAAAGGGGATACCAAGCGGGCGCACCGGTTGAATACGTATCTGACCGTTCTGTCCCCCTGCATAGATGTGTAAAAGCGGTTTATTGATCACCGATTGATCGTATACCTGGCTTTCAATGATCAGTGTCGGATGAGGACCTACCTGAACCACTGTCGGTCCCCACACAAGCGGCAGACCAGCCAGAGAACTCACCAACCAACCGACGAGTACGATTAAGAGCAAAGTGGCGAAGCATCCCAGACATCCGCGCCCGCGGTTGCGCCTGCGCCTCTGTTGTACACCCACATACGGCATGCCAGCATTGCCATAGGCATTGTCACCATAGAGATTGGCGTTTGGGTCGGAAAACTGCATAAGACTCCTTAAGTATATATCGAAAAATCACAGGATAGTCTATTGATCTATCAGCTATTATAGCTTTGCGCTCGCACCCTGTCAGTAGTCAACCCGATAGAAAAGGAGTGAAGTATCTCACATGCAGGATCGGATGGCTGGTAGGTCGCGCGGCTTCAATCAAAGGGGGAAATTAGCCAGGAAAGAGAAGGCTCAACCTCTT
>DAOTTJ010000462.1:0-18053 GCA_034437695.1 Ktedonobacteraceae bacterium | reverse complement strand
ACGCAACGCTGGCAATTAGGCAAGCGGATTCGAACACTGGAACGACTCGCCAGATGACCCTGCCAGGAGGTCAACAGGTAAATGTTACTGTTCCCGCAGGGGTGGGTAATGGGACAACGCTTCGCCTAGAGGAACAGGAGTTGCCTTATAAAAAGGGGGAGCTAACAGAATCACTGGTGTTGACTGTGGCTATTTCGGAGGAACCAACTCATCGCACATTGACATCCAATCCGCCTGGACTGTTCACTGCAGACACAAAGGCCTCAATAGCTTATTCTGATGTTTCAGCAGTTGAGCAGTCAACCATATTCGGGCAAAGTTGGCAGGCTTCGCAAGCGATCGGAAAGAAACAGCGTATCTGGAAACCAATCATATTTGAACCAAATACTCAGGCTCGTTCCAGAACAAAACCAATCCTTGCAGACGATGAGCAACGTCCGCCGAGCAGATCATTGGTGTCCTCAGAACCAGACTATCAGCCACAAATAACGGCACTGCCCAGACAACGTAGAAACAAACGAGGTCTGATTATCGCGATCAGTATCTTACTGCTGGTATTTGTGGGAAGCAGCTTATTCTATTTTAAATCAAGAGCGACTATCGTCACTTCTGCAGAAATCGAAACATGGAGTCCTGGAGTACAGTTGACTGCCACGGCCACCCTCCCGCCTACCAGAACAACTGAAGTAGGTATCTTGTCCGCCTATGGAACACTCTCATTTACGAACAATGGCAGTATAGCCCTGCTTATCCCCGGTCAAACGATCGTCCAGACTCAAAGTGGTATCCAATTTGAAACTTTGCCGAAGTCTACCTACCAGTAGGTGAAACTTTGCTGACAAGCATCAAGGCCGTACTGCCTGGCAAAAGCGGGAATGTAGGCGCTGGTAGCATCACGATTATCTCGCAAGCAAGCCTACAGAGTATCGCTTCAGTAAGCAGCGTAACTACTACCGAGATTGGCAAGGCCCTGACAATCACAAACCCGGCAGCTCTTATGGGTGGAGGATAAGCCAATAGCAAGTAGAACCCGACAGAGTTTTCGTATATGACACATTTATTTTTCGCTCTTCCAACCGTTGAATTAATCGACATTAGTCAATGGAATAAAAGCCTACCCTCCCCTGTTGATATAGATGTATGAATGAGATCACACTATCAATGCATTGCTTCTGTGAGAAACGGTTTCTTCGAGCGCAGCATGAAATGTGAACACAGGAGCATCTACCATGAGATTATATGTTGGGGGACTTCCCTACCAGACCAATGACAGCGACCTGATCAGCCTTTTTGAACAGATCGGCCCGGTCAGCGAGGCGACGGTCATTATCGATCGCGCAACGGGTCGCAGCAAGGGCTTTGGCTTTGTCGAAATGAGCCGCACAGAAGATGGGCAACAGGCCATCAGTCAGATGAACGGTACTTCCTTAGGCGGAAGAACCATCACTGTCAACGAGGCGCGTGAGCGTCAGGCGACTCCTCAGCGGCGTTCAGAATATCGCAGCGAACGCTACTAAGATCTAGATCAAAAGCTAATGAACGCGCAGCGGCTACCTCAATCATGAGGTAGCCGCTGTGCATTCGTACGTCGATGCCTGAGCCTGACTATTTTTCCAGATAAGCTTTCCACTTCGCAGCTTCAGGCTTGCCATCGACGCTTACAGGATTCAGAAGCAAAGCGAAATACAAACGGTACTGGCTGTATTTTTTAATACGTGCATGATCGGACTCGTCGAGCAGTTTTGCATCCAGCACTCCGATGTAATCACCACAACTACCAGCGTTGTTCTTCAAACCGCCGAGCGCACTGTATTCGGCGTATGCTTCCCACATATCGCGCACTTCAGGCAGCGGAAAAGTATACACCTCTGTGCCACCTGTGGGAAAGTCTGTGATCACGTCCATTACCTTCATTACATCGCTTCCATCGATGCCGAATTGATTACCCAGGCGCATATTTATATAATCCGCATATGCTGCGAGCATCGGCGCGACGTTTTCTGAACGCGCATATTTTTGCCAGGTCGCACGCAGCTTCGCTTTATAGGCTCCGGCTTCGTCTTTGGCCTCCCAGATAATTAGCGCGATCTCTTGCACAATCTCTTCCATCGTCCCTGCGACTGTCTTGACGCGATTGATCGAGGTCGGCGTGGTTGTTTTCGCAACCTTAGGTGGTGCTACCTCGGTTGAAGCTCCCGCATCTTGCTGTTGCAGACGAATATCCTCTTTAGCAGCGACAATAAAACGCGACTGATAGTCCTCGTCGTACCTTTCCTTGATTACAGCACGCAGGAAAGACTTGATATAGCTATTAAATTCTTTATAGCCGCTATAGTCGTTCCACTCGATTTTCTTGGAGGTATCTGGTTTAATTTTGCCACCGTGGATCTTGTGCTGATTTACACTATTCAAATATCCCTCACCGAGAGAATGATAGTAGTAATAAAAAGGAACTTCATCAAAGGCATTGTCGGTTTCGCGCAAAAACGTGAGAAAGCCCCTGTACTGAATAGCATGAACACAATACTCGTGGATCAAGGCTGCCTGTTGAGCGGCGGGCGAAGCCCCTTTAAACGTAGAAGTCAGCGCGATCACAATCTGGCAGTAACTCCCAGAGTTCACCTTGCTCCAGGGAAACATGATACTGCTCAAAGAGTCGCTGGTATCCTCGATATCTTGAAAATCTCCATTAACTTTGATTAAAAACTTTGTTTCAGCTTTCGCGCCAATAGCCTTCCCAGAGGTAAATACCACTTGTACGCGACCATCTTTCAAGGCAAAGTTTGCAAAGGCATCATTTTCTTTGAGCAGAAACTCAGTAAACTGAGTTAGTACTTCGCCTATTTTTCCCTTGGCTACCGACTCATCAATCACAAAGACTTCAGGGGCTTCTTCTTTGTCTATTGACATTTTTACAGGCCTGTCCATGCAAGTTCCTTTCTTTGCTGTACTGTTGGCAAGATACTTCTTATCAAGAGGACTATTGAAAAAACGGTGAAACAGGTACCTTTTTGGGAGATCAAAAAGACAGATGCCAAAGGCTCGCAGGCCTTGACTGATAGTTGACAATAAGATACGTTAGAAGGGCATTTCTGCAAAGGAGTCGAGCAATATGTTACGAGGCGAGAGGATCTTTTTGCGTCCCTTTATACAGAGCGACCTGCCAGTCTTTGGGGCCTGGGTCAATGACGCTGAGTATCTCAGCGACTACAATTTCTTTGGTCTGACGGACCCCAGGGGGCGTGAGAAGCGCTTTCAGGAGAACGGCCTGCTCGCATCCAATTACGGAGCGCTGGTGATTGTCACCAACGAGGGAACAATTGCTGGAGATGTCAGCTATCACCAGGCGCGATATGGTCCAAACGAGGGCAGCACTACCTATAATATCGGGATCTCTCTTATACCTGAACAGCGGGGCAAAGGCTTTGGGAGCGAGGCCCAACGCGTACTGGCAGCCTATCTCTTTGCAGTCTTTCCCGTCCAACGAGTCGAAGCCACGACAGATGTAAGCAACATTCCTGAGCAGCGGGCGCTGGAGAAAGCCGGGTTTACGCGTGAGGGAGTCTTACGCCAGGCTCAGTGGCGCAGCGGTACATGGCACGATATGGTGCTCTATAGCAAACTGCGCGGGGAATAGCACTGGCCAGCTCGCGTTCTATAGATCAGGTGTACGACGATTATGTAGGAGAGTATGCAAATGGACAAGATAGTTCAGCTGCATACTCTCTTCCAGTGTGTCAGTGAGGAAAATCCTTTCCCTCAGCTTTTAATGCGTTACATTCAACGCGACATCATCAACAAAGAAATCGGTGGACAAAGAAGAATCGGTGGTCCCACCGAAGTAGACCTCGATCTGCTTGCCCTTATAGCTGCTCAAAACTGAGGTCACATCAAACGTGTACAGCGTCCAACCAACGTTAGAGTTACACTTGCTCACAACCGTAGAAATCGTCGTCCCGCTGCTATTGCGCAATGCGGCGCTAAAGTGATCATAGCAGGTCGAAGACGTTTCGTTGGTATCGATATACAACCAGAAACTCAGGACTACTTTGGTCGTTGTAGATGGCAACGTTACAGTCTGGTAGATAGTATCTACGCAGTTATTGTAGCCACAGAGATAGGCCGAATACGAGCCTGTATGAGGCAAAGTCGGGTCTACCACGTTATAGCCACCGGAAGAAGATTGCACCCAGGGAGACGCACTTCCAGTTTCAAAGCCTGGATTGCCCAACAACTGCGTCGTGGTCCCAGTTGGCGTTGGGGTTGGCGTCGGCGTGCTGCCTGGAGTTGGAGTCGGCGTCGGCGTGCTGCCCGGAGTGGGGGTCGGCGTTGGCGTCGTAGTACCAGCATTAGCAGCATCGCGGGCAAAATTCCAGGCATCAGGAGTACCGATGCCGCTCGCCACGTCGTAGCCGGTCGTCGCATTATAGTGGAGATTGTTGCCAGACGTTATATCGTGATAAGCCGTATAGGTCTGGCTCGTATTGAACAGAGCGTAAAACGTTGAACTCGCGCTCCCGAGCGTTGCTTTGCCGAGACCTGCCAGGTAACCATTGGTATCGGTTGTCAGAGCGGCCCATAAGGGAGCGGCGGCGCTTGTGCCACCGACAACGGTCCAGGGCGAACTGCTGGAGCACCCGGCAGCCGTGATCGAACAATAGATGGAATAGCCCGTATTTGGATCAGCATCGGCGGAGACATCGGGAACGTGGCGCGAGGTATTGCTATCGACACCAGGACCAGTCTGATATGCTGGTTTGCTGAAGTAGGTGCTATAGCCGCCGCCGCCGCCTTCACTACCCGATCCCCAGACAGATTCGCTGCTATAGGTGCCACCACCGCCCACATTGAGCGTTGTACCACCGACACCAACTACGTGAGGATCATCGGCGGGCGAATCGACGGCTAGAGATGAGGTACCACAGTCATACGCGCCCGAATCACCGGCAGCGGCAAAAATGGCCTGTCCCTGCGCGGCAGCCTGGGTAAAGATGGTATCCAGCGAGGCCAGTTCCGAAGTACCTGAATTGGCCTCGCACTCGCCCCAACTGGTACTGGTTACCTTCGCGATATTATCAGTAACAATCCGATTGTAGGTATCGTTGACACCTGTATTCGAGTTTGGACCAATATAGATCTTCTGCGTTGCACCTGGAGCAATAGCAGAAACAACTTCCATGTCCAACTCCACCTCAATCGCGCCCGCGCCCGCAGTGTTTGTCGCCCCATCTACCAGCACATTCGAGTATTTCGCCGTACCCAGACTATACTGACTGAGGTAGGTATTTATGTCAGAAGCTTTGTAGCCATCCAATTCAAAAATGGCCACTGTCTGTCCACTTCCACTCGAACTGCTGATCAATGAGTTGGCATCATAGGCGGTACGTAGTTCGCTCGGGGTATATCCACCACCTGGACCCGTAGCGGGTCGCAAAGAAGCTCGTGGCTGATAGTTCGCGACATTATCCAGACCACTAATGCTTAGAATCAGGCTAGCCAGCGCAGCGGGAACTGATGGCTCACTCGCAGGCGCGTACACGCTACGTCCATTCAATACGTAGTCATTAATCGTCGTCTTAAAAGCAGCCTCAACCTGTGCGACCGATGCAGAGGCATCAATCAATGTACGGTTAGGCGAGACAGAACTCACGTGGATGCCCTGACTCCTCAAGTAAGTGGTAACCTGATTCACACTATCAACAGTAGGACCAAACATCGCAGTAAACTGCTGTGGAGTCATATACTGATGATATACTGCGGATGTCGGATCATTCTGCTCGCGTAAAAGTGCAGTCAATTGATCCTGATTGCGCAGATTGAGCGTAATCGAGAGTTGAAGAGGCCGATTACCAGCAGACGCCCCGCGGGGAGCATGATTTTTGAGCGCAGGCACCAGATGACCAGGTATGCTAATACGCCCACCTGTGATAGCGCTGGCTCGCACGATACTAACATTCAAAAAATTTACTGGAAAAATAAGCAGGAGCGCTGCTACAACCATCACGGTTGCAGTGAGAGCCATAGCAGTTCGGCGTAAAGGGGAGCGTTGACGAGATGATTGTGTGTCTTCCATGAATACCTCAATGCGCAGCATGCGCACTTGAAAGTCTCTTACACCGATTCCCTTATAAAAGAAACCAGCTACAGAAACAAAACATTTGCACGTAAGCACACTACAAGATTGGCCATCAATGCGCCTGAAGCGGCACACTTTTCCCATAACTCATCAAAGAGGGAAAGAAAGAAAAAAGGAACGAGCAAGCCTTCTCCTTCGCAGTAGGCGAGAAGTGTTCTCTCATTTGGCAAGAATAGAGAACAAATACACAAAGCTCTCTATAATATAGTAGCTGGACTATGGCCATTTGTCAAGCTAAAAATGATAGTTTACCAGGGCTATTTCATTCGCTGCAAGTCTCTGGCTTACGCCCCCTCCCCAGGATTTTGGGATGGGTTGGGAGCGTGGGGCAGCGGCCCTACGCTCCCAACCCGATCCTGTGTTCACAGAACCGACAAATGATTCCACTCAGATGCTGTTTTGCCTGGAATATCACCCTTTAAAACCGTTCGAGCGGCTCTACAGACCGATGGGGAGGATAACGTATACGCTTATAATTAGAGATGGCATTATACACTGTACATAGCCTATAATAAAAACCGTCTTTCTTGAGAGAAACAATCCCGGTCACGACCCACTGTTCTTCAGTGCGGTCTAGTGACCATAGCCCCGAGGGTTATACATCCGCGAATAAGAAGTCCCAGGTTAAAATGTATCAGACTAAACGCTGTCTCATTGCGCTCTGCCTGCTGTGTATGCTCGTTGCCGCCTGTAGTTCTTCAACGACGAAAGCAACGGTAACCCCCACATCTACTGTGAGCACAGGTTTGAGCCTATCACCAACCTCTTCTATCTCTACGACTACCTGCCCGGCCCAGGTGGGATCGGTTAATTGTCAGACCCCCCAGAGCATGCGAGACGCGTATGGCGTCAGTTCTTTGATCACGAAAGGCGACGATGGCAAAGGACAAACTATCGTCGATATCGTCTCCTTTGGTAGCTCTACGCTCCAACAAGATATGGATACTTTCGACCAGCAGTTCGGGCTGCCAGCGATTACGATCCAGCAAATCAGCCCGCTCAATGAGGCACCCTATGATCCGCGTAACGATCGACCAGGCTGGGGCGACGAAACGACGCTGGATGTGGAAATTATGCACTCGCTGGCTCCGGCGGCGAATATTGTGGTGCTGACCAGTCCGGTGGCCGAAACTGAGGGAACACAGGGTCTGCCAGAATTTCGTCAGCTCTTGCAATACGCTATCGATAAAAATCTCGGCAAGATTATTTCACTGAGCTGGGGCGCATCAGAGATGACCCTGAAGGATGCCGCCGGGCAGACTGAGGTGCAGAAATGGGACGCGCTTTTAAAACAGGCCACGACGCAGGATGGCATGACTATCTTTGCCTCGTCGGGCGACAATGGCGCGACTGACTATGCCGATACGAGCGAGACGCAATTCTCAAGAACTCCCACGACCGGCTTTCCAGCCGATGATCCCTGGATCACTGCGGTCGGTGGCACGTCGCTCCGCCGCCAGGGAACTTCGTTCAACGAGACCGCCTGGGATAGCAGCGGCGGCGGCCTGAGTGCTTTTTTTGCCCAACCTACCTATCAGAAAACGCTGGCTGCCAGCGTACAGACGCTCTTGCAAAATAAACGCGGCGTACCCGATGTCTCCGCCGATGCCGATCCAAATACCGGCCTCGCGATGTATGAAAATGGCATCTGGAGCACCGCAGGCGGCACCAGTGCTAGCGCACCTCTCTGGTCAGGTCTGGCCGCAATCGCCAATCAGATGGCCGGTCGCCCACTCGGTTTTCTCAATACCGCTCTCTACACCATCGCTGGCACCACGCACTACCAGCAAGACTTTCACGATATCACTGTAGGCAACAATGGAGTCACGAACGGCAGCGTGCAGCTCAAGGGCTACGACGCAGTCACCGGTTGGGATGCGATCACTGGTCTGGGCAGCCCGAATGCGGCCAATCTACTCCCGGACCTGATCGCAGCCAGTAAAAGCTGAAGAGCCGGGACTTAGAGAGAAAGTGAATGTACATGCATATTTTTGCGCGTTTCTGTAGATGGAGATGCCATACACATCTCATGCTCTTACTGACGGTGCTGCTATTTACAGCCTGCACCAGCACGGGTACTACTCCCACGCCGCACACACCTGCGGTAACACCAACCACTGCTGCTATACCTACAAGTGCGACAAATGCAATGGATGTTTGTCCGGCTCCTTTGAACCTGACGACCGAGTGCAAAACTCCGCACGCGCTGCGCGTCGCCTATAGCATGGAGTCGCTGATCGAGCGGGGCATGACCGGCAAGGGTCAGACTGTGGTGGATATCGTCTCCTATGGAAGCCCCACCTTGCAACCGGATATGGATGTCTTCGATAAACAATTTAATCTGCCGGCGATCAAGTTGACCATCCTTGCACCGCTGGGCAACCCGCCAGCAGGCACCTACAACTCGGATATGGCAGGCTGGGCCTCAGAGACCACACTGGATGTGGAGATCATTCACGCGCTGGCTCCCGGCGCAAATATCGTTGTCCTCACCAGTCCGGTCGATGAGACCGAGGGAACGATTGGTCTACCCGAGTTTCTCCAGTTGGAACAGTACGCCGTCGCGCATAGACTGGGTCAGGTCTTTTCGCAAAGCTATGTGGCCTCCGAAACTACCCTGGCCGACCAGGCGGGCCGCCAGTTGGTCCAGGCCTTCACTACCTTTTACCAGCAGGCTACTACGCTGGACGGCTGGACCATCGTCAGTGGCTCGGGCGACCACGGAGCAACTGACTATAGCGATATCGCAGCTACCAAGATTTCGCCCACACCGATCGTCAATTTTCCCGCCGACGTTCCCTGGGTCACTGCGGTTGGCGGGACTTCGCTCCTGACCTCAAATGGGGCCAGCAATATCGAGGAGACTGCCTGGAATGGCAGCGGCGGCGGCTTCAGTACTTTCTTTAGCACCCCCAGTTTTCAAAAGAATCTACCCGCTAGCGTACAGAAGCTGCTCAATGGACGGCGCGGCCTCCCCGATATCGCAGCCAATGCCGACCCCCAGACCGCGATGGCGATCTACTACAATGGTCACTGGCTCCCGATAGGCGGCACCAGCGCAGCCACGCCCATCTGGGCCGGGATTGTCGCCGTTGCCGACCAGATGGCTGGTCACGCACTCGGCTTTATCAACCCGGCCCTCTATACAGTGGCCCTCTCCAGTAACGCCTCTCAGGATTACCGCGATATCACCAGCGGCAATAACTCTTTTCAACAAAGTGGCGTGAATGTGCAGGGCTATCCGGCCGGGGCTGGCTGGGACCCGGTGACCGGCTGGGGCGCTCCCGTTGGCGACAAACTTCTGCCCGATCTGATCCAGGCAGCGGCAAGTTAACTCTCTATTCCAACCTACCAGGAGCAAACATACCTTGCACGCGGAGCGTCCTGAGCCAGCCTCGGGGCGCTCTGCTCCCTGAATGGAACACCATTCCCGTGTGCAATCTTTACGGTCGCAGAGACGTTCCCAGCACGCTGGAAACTGCTATAATGAAGGGAGGTTAAGCGCGTGAAAATGTTTCTGAAAGGAGCACAACAAAACCCTATGGCTGCGATAAAACTCTTACTGGTCGACGACCACGGACCGCTGCGCAAAGCGTTGAGCGAAGGTCTCAAAGCGACGGGAGCCGTGCAGGTACCTGGCGAGGCTGCAACGGGTCAGGAGGCCCTTTCCCAGGCTCTAGAGCTGGATATCGACGTGATCTTAATGGATGTGCAACTCCAGACCTCGCAGCCTGGTCGCAAGGCGATGAGCGGCGTGGCCTCGGCAGTAGCGATTCGCCGGGAACGTCCACGCATGCCCGTCGTCTTCTATTCGATCCAGGACGACGACGAGTACTATCGCGAATTCCGTGCTTCCGGTATTCTCACCCACTATGCCTATGTACGCAAAAGCAACTACCTCCTGCCCAGCATGCTCTTGCCGCTTCTGCGCGATGCAATCAACGGACGTAGTCTGGTTGATCCCGAGATAGAGGACCGCGTGCAGGAAGTACGCGACCTCGACGAGCAGTCGCCGCGAGCGCTCCTGGAGCCGAACGAGCTGCGAGTGGCCGAACTCGTCGCGCAGGGCATGACCAACGAGCAGATCGCATCACGCTTGAATCTTCACGACAAGCGTGCAGTCAGTCGCACCAACGGACGCATCTACGCCGCCTGGGGTTTGAGCGAGAACGCCGTAGACGACAAGGTCGCCCGCGCTCGCACGACGCTGATCTATTCTCTCAACCGCATGATCATGTGGGACGAGGACGGCGTGGCGCTGATTCAGGATCGACGCGGGGAATGGGTGCCGCTGTACAAAGAGGACTGATATGCCGCTACAAACCTTGCTGGACCTCGGACACCTGCTCCAGATGGCCGCCCTGGCCCTCTCCATCTTTAACCTCGTGGCCTTTCTCTGGCTGACATTTACGGTCTGGCTGAATGGCGACCGGCACGCGGGTATCGTACGCCTGGGCGTTCTGGGACTGGGACTCTCGGCGCTCTTCTTCTTTATCCACGCCCTCTTAATCTCCAGTCCACTGACTACAAGCTCCTCGCTGTTCTCGCTGGATTTCTGGTGGCATATGATCTGGATACCTGCGCTGGGTGTGCCTTATATCTGGTTCGCCATCGGCCTCTACTACGCGGCAGTCATTAACTCGCACTGGCGACGCCGTCGTTCCTTCTTGCTCATCCTGAGTGGTATACTCGGTTTAAGCGTGCTTACGCTCCTGATCCTGAATAGCAATACCTTCACCTATACAAATGTATTGCGCTTACTGTCGTATAGCGACGGGATCGACGATATGGGACACGGCCTCTACTCACCGCTGGTCCTGATCCCCATCCTTTTCCTGATCTACGTAACTTTTTGCGCCATCGGTCCCTGGTTTACCACGCGCCGCATCAGCCGCCTGCTGAAAATCCTCTGGCGCACCCTAAGCGGTCGCAGCACGGGTCGCCGCTGGCTGCTCCACCGCGAACTGATGGACGCGTTCTGGGACGACCCGATCGACGTAGAACTCCCAAACGAGCCTGAACTCTCCTGGTACCTGGCACGTCCCGGACTCCTGCTGGCAGCGTTGCTGATGGTGAGTCTGACCACGACACTGGGCGTCCTGTTCGTGCGGTCGATGATCAACTGGCTGGGCTATGGCACGCCACTGCCCTCGCTGACACCGCCGCAGAGCATCTTCCCGTCCGGTTCGCCCGTACCATTTAACCTTCTCCTGCTCGATATGCTGGCAACCGGCGGAGTGGCCATCGTCATTCTGCTGATCGGCTATTCAGTCGTTCGCCACGGAGTCCTGATCGAGCGACCCCTGGCCAGACGCGGCTTCTTTGAACAGTGGCGCGGCATTGTAATAGTCGCTACCCTGGTCGCGCTCCTGATCGCATGGCTGATCGCCATGACACACAGCAGTCTGGGCGGACTGCTCTTAATCACCAGCCTGGCGACCGGAGCCTACGCACTCTTTACCTGGAGTAGCTATACCGCGCACGACCGCTATATCTCGATGCTCGGTCCGTTTGTGCGCAGCACTGGCCAGCGTCACTGGCTGAATACAGACCTCTACAAAACCGAGCAAGACCTCGAATACCTCTTCTTTCACCTCTGCCACGACGTGCTGATCGTCCAATTCGCCTACCTCTCGATCCTCACAGGGAACGTGCGACGCAGCTTTAGCTACAACTGGCCCACCGAACTCGCCCCTAACACATGGATGCACAGCGGAAATACCGGTGAGATAGCCGCCTATCGCGAAGCGCCAGGACGCAAACTGGACGCAGACGCGCATGTAAAACCCGCGCGGCGCGTGCGCGTCCTGGTCAACGAACAGCCAGCCATCGTCTGGATCTTGCCAATCTACAACGAACGTGGACTCGTGGCAAACCTCTACCTGGGTCCACGTGAGGATGGCGGAGCATTCACAGCCGAGGACATGGACCTCGCCCAGGCCTGCGGTCAGCGCATTCTTGACACCCTGGGCGACCACGAAGCGATGCAGGCCGTGGCCAATCTGCTGCGCCGCCAGGTCATCGATGTAAAACTCCTGGGAGCACAGCAACGCCGCGTGCTCCACGATGAGATTTTACCGCAAATGCACCTCGCGCTCCTACAGCTTGAGATGCTACGCTCGATGTCTCCTCCCGAATCAGCCGCAGAGCAGTCGCTCAGCTCGCAGGAGACGCACAAACAGATCGTAGACGAAGCCATCAACATGATCAGCGCCACCCATCGTCGCCTGGCCGCTATGATGCGAGCTACCGCACCAGGAGCGCCACACCGCCTGGAACGCGATGGACTAATCAACGCCATACAGAGCATGCTCGAACAAGATTTTCAAAACGCCTTCGACGAAATTACCTGGGACATCTCTGAAGAGACAGCGATCTCAATCGACGAATGTATCTCGCCAGCCATCGCCGAACTCGTCCTGGCCGCCGTCCAGGAAGCCCTGCGCAACGCCGCCCGGCACGCCCGCGGCAGCGACGTACATCGCCACCTGCACCTCACCCTACAAGCCACCTGGGACCCAACAGCGCAATGCTTCGAACTCATAGTCGCAGACAATGGCGTCGGCATCGTCTCGGCCGCCAGCCCCACCACAGGAACAGGTGGAGGTCTACTGACGCACAGCGCCCTGCTGGCCATCGCCGGAGGTAGTCTGACCATCACCAGCGCCCCCGGCGAAGGGGTTACTATTAAAATCATTCTCCCCGCAGAGGTCTTCGCCTAGCCCTGATGCTTTTTTCAGAGGTGCTTCGCCTGCGGCGAAGCACCTGTTTCAGATGCAACAATGGGTTTTTCGCTGAACGCTTCGCTGTGGCGAAGCCCAAGTCTCACCGTGCACGAAGGATAAAAAACCTACCCGTGAAAAGTGGCCCCGCTTCCCTGAACAACAGATGAGGTAGGGGGTTACAAGCCTCTGGCTGGCAGAGAATGAAATAACCCTGGGGCGAAAAAAGTAACTGGTTGGCATTTTGAGCAAAATAGAGTATACTATTCCATACGAACAACGAGTGATCAGAAGCGACCGTGAAGCGTGCGGGAAATGCTTAACGGCGTTTTTCCAAGGGAAATTGGATGGAGCTGTCCGTCTACCTGGCGCACAATAGCTACAGATAAACGGGTAGGAGAACAAAAACGATGCCCTATATTAATCGGTTAAAGCGCGAGATCAATTGCAAGATTGTTTATTATGGCATTGGTCTGTGTGGTAAGACAACCAATCTCCACTACATTTTTAAAGCGGTCAGGCCCCAGGACGTAGGAAAAATGGTTTCCATCGATACTGAGACCGAACGTACGCTGTATTTTGATCTGCTCCCTCTCGATCTTGGCGAGGTTTATGGCTACAAAATCCGTATTCACCTTTATACAGTGCCAGGTCAGGTCTTGTACCAGCAAACACGCATTGCCGTGCTGAGAAATGTCGATTGCGTGGTTTTTGTCGCTGACTCACAGGCCAGTAAGCTTCGTGAAAACATGGAGAGCTGGAACGAACTTCAGGAACAACTACGCCGGATGGGTAAAGAACCCTCAACTTTCCCACTGGTAATGCAATGGAATAAACGCGATCTGAAAGAAGATATCTTGCCTGTCTCATTACTCGAACAATATCTTAACCCATATCGCGTCTCTAGCTTTGAGTCCGTGGCCGTTACGGGTCAGGGTGTGATCGAAACGCTCAAAGTCTCTATCAATCGCACCCTGAAAAGCCTGGACCCGATTTAACGCTTCTCTGGCACGGCCGGGCAGAAAAGCAAACGGGCGCATGGATAGGCCGATATCGGCACCTGCCTATCCATTTGTCCGTTTGCTTTTTGCTCATTCCTTCATCCTCTCCTCTAGCCGCCTCTCTACCGGTGAAGCCAGTGTGGCAGTCCGCTAAACGGCTAACCGGCCCGTAGAGACGATAGCAAGGCTTTTCCTCGCCGGAATCTCACACGGCGTATGCGCTATACGGTTCTGGTATAGTAGAAAAGTCTAAAAGATTGTTGAAAAGTGACTTTCTTGTATATAATGATGCAATATCTATCAATTACGCCAGATATCCCCTCCTTCCGGCAGGGAAACTATCGTATATCAATATATAACATAGATATAAATTAGATATAGAAAGCGGCATGGAAGCAGTGCTCCACCTGCTTTGTCACGAGGAATTTCATGGATACAATCAGAGTCCTTATCGTAGACGAACAACCTTTATTTCGTGCGGGCATCCGCGCCACTCTTGAACAGATGGGCGATTGTACTATCATCGGCACGCCCACTAATCCGGCAGAGATCTTTGAGTTGGCTCGCATAGGCCATCCCGACGTGGCGTTGATCGATGCGGGTTTGACGAACGCCGACTCCCTGGAGATCGCCAGGCAGCTACGCCATCTGGCCCCACATATTGGAGTGATCATTTTAACACCCACCGAAGATGAAGAACGCTTATTCCAATCTATCAAGGTCGGAGCCGCTGCCTACTATACCCGCAACCTTAAACTCGAAGAACTTGAAGACGCTATCCGCAGGGTGAGTAAGGGGGAATATCTGATCAACGACGATGTCCTCGCCAAGCCACAGCTCGCCAATCGCGTGCTCAAGTCTTTTCGCGAACTGACCCATGAGGAGAGCGAGCCGCAGATTTTTATTAACCCCGATTCACCGCTCTCCAGTCGCGAAGTCGAGATCCTGGACTATATCGCACGCGGCAATAGCAATAAAGAGATTGCCAAATCGTTGAAAATTAGCGACCAGACCGTCAAAAACCATATCACCTCGATCTTGAAGAAGCTGGCTGTTAATGATCGTACTGCGGCTGTGGTTCACGCCCTGCGCCAGGGCTGGATTAAAATGAACAGCGGCGAGTCCGCCTGATGGCGACTCAGAACCAGAGGTCCAGCAACTCCTGACCATTCCCCGCGTCAAGAAAGATGTACACATCGTGGTGCACGGCTGAGGCGTGGGGATCAGCCGCGGTATCGGGTGGGGGTTCGCTGATTTTGCTGTAGTGTATCAACCAGATAGGGACATTTTGAAAGCTTTTCTGCGTTGCGCTCGGGTTGCCATAGCTAAACAGGGTATATTGTTCGGCCACTGTACCAGCGTGTGCCGCTGCTGAAGGCTCAAGCTGACCAGCCAGGAGGAGCGCCTCTTGCCTAGTCAAGGTGGGTTCTTGACCCTGCACAGGCTGCGTCAGGGTGATCCCAGCAGCGGTCAACGGTTCACTGGTCGAGGCCGGGGTGTTCTGGCCATAGGAACCGGGCAATGGCAGGGTAACCGCTCCCAATGTCGGGTTTATCTGGCGCAGAAGCAACCAGCTAAACCAGAGAAGCGCGAACACCACCAGTACACAACCAGCAATAGCTGAAAATCGGCGCGTCAGCGGACTTGCGGCACTTTTTTGTGGCCTGGTCATCAAGCTCTTTCCAATCCATCATTGACCAGCGCAACAATTGCTTCGTCAAAATGCAGGGCCATTGCACTCCCCGCAGCCTGGGGATCGCTACGCTCTATCTGTTCACATAGCGCTGTGTGGATCTCCTGAAATTTTCGTAGCTGGCCTTCGCTGTGTTGCGGGTGTAGACCGGCCAGGATGGCCTCTTTTGAAACTTCGTGCAGCGAAGCGATCAGATGGTGAAGCATAGAATTATGCGCAGCCGAGGCAATCGCTAGATGAAATGCTACGTCCAGGTCGCTATACCGCGCCGATTCGCCGAGATACCGTCCCATCCTGACCAGAATACTCTGCAATGTCGCCAGTTCAGCCGGGGTCCGGCGTTCCGCAGCCAGCATCGCGCTCTGGATCTCGATCCCTTTGCGCGTCTCGATCAGGTCGACCATCGTTCGCTTGTCAAAACGCACCGCCCGCTGGAAAAACATCAGCAAGGTATTGCTATCAATCGGACGCACGACCGCACCTTTGCCGTTGACAATCGCGACGACGCCCTGACCCTGCAACGAGCGGAGCGCCTCGCGAATCACCTGTCGACTCACGCCAAAGCTGGCCGCCAGCGTGATCTCTGACGGCAAGGTATCTCCCGCTTTTAAACCTTGCTGCAAAATCAGTTCGGCCAGCCGGTTGGTCGCCTGTTCGGCCAGGGTGGCACGGTGTAGTTTCTCTAACATATGGCTCTCTCTACGTCGCAAGCATCTGATGCATACTACCCTCTGTAAAACCATTATAACGACCTGCAATTTGATCTGTCAACCTGACTGACAGGCTGAACAGGCGGGTATGAATACTCCACACCCGTCCTGGTCCGCCTGTTTTTATACGCCCGATCAGCCGCTTAGCCCGGCAGATACCGCTGATACGCTGGACGTGGACCCTGGTAGTCCGCCTGACCCTCTTCGGCGAAGATGATAGTCTTGATATTTCCGCGAACCGTAAAATCACCCACTACCCGCATCCAACGCGGTTTGAGCAGGGCAAGCAGCTCGTCAAGAATAAGGTTGGTCACCTCTTCATGACTGATCTGCCGGTTACGATACCCATTTATATAAAGCTTCAGGCTCTTGAGTTCGACGACATACTGGTCTGGCACATAGTCAATCACCATAGTCGCAAAATCAGGAAAACCCGACCGCGGGCAGAGACAGGTAAACTCGGGAATTTCAAAATGCGTCACATAGTCACGCTCCGGGCGAGCATTCGGCCATGTCTCCAGTCTGTTTTCGTCAATCTCTGTTTTACCATAGCTACCAAGCGTGCGCTGAACGTCCTCGCGCTCCTGTTCGCCCGGATAGGCGGCGTCTTGATGGACCATAAACGATATCTCTCCTTTTTTCAAAGATACGAGCAGGTCCACACAGATTTTATGCACTCGGCGGCAAAGCCAAGTTGACCTCCTCGCCCTCAGTATAGCGCGTTCGCTGTTTCTTCTCAAATACAGTTACGCCGCCTCTACCAAGCACACTCCAACCTTGCCCGGCCCGGCCCACCAGGGCGGTCGTTCCATCGACACCCACGGTAGTAAACTCGGCACGATGATTGAGCGTCGTGAGCATCATCTTAGGTACTTCATCAAAATGTGGAATAACCAGCAAACCAGGAGCCAGACCCAGGGCCGGTACAGTATGCCACAGGCGGGGAAAATCGAAAAGTGCCGCGCCCATCACCATCGCACCTGCCGAACAACCAACAACTACCCCCCCCTTTTTATATACCTGCACCACCGCTTCCCAGGCTGGCGTACCTTGCAATGTCTCTAAAAGATAGCGCGGTTTGCCACCCGAGAAGTAGACAAAATTCGCCTGTTCAATGCGCTCGACCAGATCCGATTTCACCGCATCTTCGCGGGTCAGAAGCATAACTGGATCGGTCACCGCACCAAGCTGACCAAAATGCTCCAGCCCCATTTTCGCCCAACGTTCCGGCACTCCGTGTCCATCGGGAGCAGAGGCCGTCGGTAACACCACAACTCGGGGTGTTCCCTGAAGATATGCTAATAAGTGTTGATCTAAAGACTGGATAGGGGGCAGAAATTCACCAGAGCCAATCAGCGCAATGGTGCCACCCACCGCGGGTGTGGTTGTCATATGTCAGACCTTTCTTCTTTTGCTTTGTGAGATGCAGCAAGGTGGTATATCTATCTCTTCAATTGTATCATCTTTGTTGGTGCTTTCATATGAACCCTGTTTCTTTGCTCTGGGCTATTCAAAAGTCCACCCTGCCGCCTACGGCGGCGGGGAAGGAGGTTTTCGGGGACACCCCGAACTTTTCACAGGGAGGTTTCTCGTCCTTCCCTAGACTATTGGTCGGAACCGTCCCACCCCAGAGAGAAGAAGATACAGGAAGGCGCTTGTCAGGCGCAGATTGCGCCTGACAAGCGCCTTCCTGCACGTGAGACCTGTGCTTCGCTGTGGCGAAGCGTTCAGCGAATAACCTACCTGTGCAGAGGGTGACCCTCTGCACTCCTGTTTTGCATAGCCCTGGCT
>DAOTTJ010000461.1:0-46153 GCA_034437695.1 Ktedonobacteraceae bacterium | reverse complement strand
ACCAGCGGACGCGCCACGTCGGCGCTCAGGTCATCACTTATCACGCAGGACTGCTCGCCAAAACCCTGCAAGACGCCCCAACCGAGCACTGGGAACTGATACGCACCCTTCACCACGCAGACGCTCAAGATCTGGAGATCATCGTCAAAGAGTGACACACGACATTCCAGTTCCCGCGGGGCTTGCCCCGCATCTTCCATTTTCGGTCGCGTCGAATTCGCCAGCAAAGCCGCGAATAAAAACGGCAAGGCGAGGGTGCAGGGAGCGCAGCGTCCCTGCCAGAGTGCAAGGTATCCTCCATAGGCGCGGACTTAGGCGGGAGTGCAGAGGGCGGCAGCCCTTTGCCAGGGCTTGGGGTGTCCCCAACAAACTTTTTATTCTGTTTTGCGTGTTTTGCCGGAGGCAAAACACGCAAAACAGGAGTGCAGAGGGTGACCCTCTGCTCAAGTCCGCGCGAATGGAGGTGTCCTCGCACAAACCTCTTTTCCCTCTTTTGCCCGCCGCCGCAGGCGGCAGGGTGACTAGCAAGGCCGCACCAGATGCGACAGCGCATGCTATAATGCCGAATAGGCACCATCTTATCAAACTTGCGAAAGGACCTTCCATGGAGTCCCCCCCACTATTCTGGCGACGCCCGGACCTGCAATTCCCTCCTTCCCTCGATACGATTTTCTTTGACCTCGATGGTACGTTGATCAAGACCATCGATTCTTTTCACGCCGCCGATATCGCGGCCGCCGAGTATATCGCCGGGCGCATCCACGGTCTGGATTGGGGCCAGAGCGCGGGAGTTCCGCTCTTAACCCACGAGGATGTCCTGGCGTTTAAGCAGGCCGGTGGCTACAATAACGACTGGGATATGTGTTATCTGCTGGCCAGCCTATGTACTGCGCGTCTGCGCGAGTGGCACACGACCCCACTGGCGAGCCGCAGCATTGCCGAGTGGGCCGCGCTCTCGCACGCTGCGAACAGACAGGGACGCGGCGGCGCAACCTGGGTGCGCGAGACGTTCCCGATCAGCGCCATCCCCGACTATGTGATGATCGGCGAACTCTACCGCGAGCTGTACTGGGGAGCCGACGAGCTTGCGAAACGCTATCACATTCGCGCCCGCTTTCTCCCCGAGTTTCGCGGCTTTATCCATAACGAAGAGATGTTCTGCACGCCTGACTTTTTTGCCCGCCTGCGCGGTCTGGGCATCCGCCATATGGGCATCATCACAGGTCGCGTCGGACCCGAGGTCGATATCGCGCTGGAGATGATTGAGGCCCACTGCGGAGAGCGCTGGTGGGAGGTGGTGGTTCCCGCCGACGTGATGCCTAAGCCCGATCCGCGAGCGCTTGAGCTGGCGGTTGCCGGCCTCGCGGGTCCCTGCGGGGGTGCGCTCTATGTCGGCGATACTGGCGACGACCTCGATGTCGTGCTCAACTATCGCGCCCAACGTGTGGCCAGCGCTCCCTCTATCCTGGCGGTCGCGCTGGTCTATCCACATGAACAGACCCTCTACCAGCAGCGCGGGGCTGATTTTGTGATCTCTCACATTCACGAACTTGTTGCGTGTTTGCCCACGCAGGCCCGCACGCTCTAGCTCGCTGATAGGGGATTTGCAGCGAGTTGGGTGCTTATGCTCTCTCTGGCTGCGCTCAGAGCCTTGTTTGGCCTTCTTCGATCAGACTGACCAGGTATTGCAGCTTCGTGATGGTGTGTTGTACGTTGCGTTTGTTGCGCTCGTAGCCATCGAGTGCAAGCTGCTGGAACCAGACGCGGATATCCTCCTCAGAGATGTCGTACCATTTGGCATCGGCCTGAAGACGCAAGTAGACGCGCATCTGTGGGTCCTGTTTTTTACGGACCGGAGCCGTAGGCGCTGCCTCGACCTCGCCCGCGCTCTCGCGCTCGTCGTCGGCCACAGCCTCGGCCAGTTCTTGCGCGGGATAGAGTTCGGCGTAGAGGGCCTCGACATCGGCGGCGCGAAAGAATACATCTTTGCCGACGCCACGGTGGGCTTTAATGCGCCCATCGCGGGTCCACTGCTCTAACATGACGCGATCGACGCCCAGGCGACGAGCCACGTCCCCGGCGTCCATAAAGGCAAAACGCCCACCGCCGGGTCCAGCGGGTCCAGGCTTTCCAGGTATCATGTGCTCTCCTCGCCTCTCTTGCTGGCTATGCTGACCGCTGCTGCTGAAGTGTGATGCCAAAGCCATCGGGGTCGTTGACTATAGCGAAGGTCATGCCCGAAGGTTGCGTCTGTGGAGGCATGGCAAACTCTACGCCCTCGGCCTGGAGCGTGGCATACGCCCCCGCCAGGTCTGCAACCACAAAGACCAGCGAGGCCTGTCCGGCTGCGGGCTGGGCCTTCTGCATCGCGCCGCCGACGTGGCGGTGCAGCGCCAGGGTAGTTCCCTCGTTGTTGAACTCGGTCCAGCCGGGCGAAGTAAACTTTAACGGCAGACCAAGTGTATCGCGATAGAACGCTGTAGAGCGGTCCATATCGCTGACATAGATCACAAGGCGTTCAGGGTTCTGGAGTTGGATCGACATGTGGAAGTGTTTCCTCTTCTTGTTGACGTATTTTATAGAACATAAGTAGCGTACTGCCATAGCGCCGCTCATCAGTCTGGACCAGCCGACTCAGAGTGACCGCAGCCACGCCGGCACGTTCTTTGGGGTGAATCTGCACGATGACCAGTCCATCCACTGCGAGCAGCGGCGAGGTATCGAGCAGCCCTAAAGCCCTGGCAGCCATCTCCTGATATTGGGGAGGCGCTACATAAATCATATCATACCTGCGCACGGGCGTGATGGTTGGATGTGAACCTGACGACTCATTGCTCTGTAAAAACTTAAACGAATCCATGTGCAAGACCTCTGCGCGTGCGCTCAAGGCGGTGATTTGCAGGTTCTCGCGGATCAATTTGACGATTGGCAGACTCATCTCGATAAATGTTGCCTGGACTGCGCCACGGCTCAGGGCCTCGATGCCGACGCCTCCGGTGCCAGCGAAAAGGTCAAGGAAACGTGCCTCCTCGACGCGCCAGGAGAGAATATCGAAGAGCGCGGTCTTCACGCGATCGATAATCGGACGCGTCCCTGGCGTCTTTGGTCCCTTGAGTCTGCGCCCTTTGGCGGCTCCTGTTACAACGCGCATGGCCTATTCAGCTCCTTTCTCCAGCAATTTGAGTAGCGCTTCCGCCTCTTCGACAAAAAAATCTTCTTTGGCCCAGGAGATCAGCTCTTCTACCTGTTTGTTCTTCAACTTTTTCTTGGTGCTCCCCCAGGCTCCCTGGATAATCTGCTGCAACTGGTCGTCGCTAATCTGCGCATCTACGACCGTATCCAGCACTTTCAAACGCTCGGCGCTGGCCGCCTGAGTGCCACGGATGCCGCGCAGACGATCCAGTTTAAACTGCGCGTTTGTCCGTTCCTGAGCTTTATCGACGGGGAAGGCGTAGTCTTCGTCCTCCTCGTCTTCTTCGTCCTCGCCCTCGAAATCGTCGAAGTCCAGCTCTTCGTCTTCGTCCTCCTCGGCAAAAGCTGTACGCGCTGGCTCTTCGAGCGGAGGATTGCCCAGCCGAATCGGTACCGGAGCCTTCGAGGGACTGGCCGGGTCGCGCTCTGGACCCGGCTCGGACCTGATCACACGCGTCATCGCCTCACCCGCCGTGGATCTAGTCAGCGAGATAGACGCAGCAGCCGGGCGCGGGCTACGCGTTGCGCCTGGCGCATTGTCCATGACATTTTCAGGCAACACAGGCAGGCGCGACGGCACCACCACCTCTGGCACTGGCTGCGGTTGAACAGAACGGGCAGGCGGCATCCCTTCCTGGACCCCGCGACCGTCGCGCCGCCTGACAAGCTCTTCCAACTGCCAGTAGGCTTCGTAGAAGTTCAGACCTTCCAGATTTTTGATCTTGAGGAGTTCGATGGCCTCTTTAGGCGACAGATTCATATGTTTGTGAATGGCATTAATGAAGTCTGCCAGCTTGATAGTGCGACCTTCGCCGCCGCTCGCGGGAGTGGCGGGCATGCTCTCGCCGACGGGCGCACGAACTGCGGGCAGCGCCGGATTGGTAGCCTGCCGTGCCAGTGCGGGCTGCTCGGAGGTCAGACGCTGAGGCGCGGGTGCGGGCGTCGATGGGCGTCCGTTTTCGGGAGTGCGGGTGCCGCCGCTGTTGCGCCTGGAGATCTGGCGAGCCAGTTGATCGACGCTGAGGTCGGCCTCGCGAATAAGCTGCTCGCGCAGCTCCGCGCTGGCACCCACGGGCATAACGATTTCCGCATCAATGGCATGCGTGCGCCCGTTAATCTGCAATTGTGTACTATAGCGCAGTCGAATAGACGCGCCACCTTCTGAGCTATATGCTTTTTCTCTGCCTGTATCCATAACAAACAGCACGCAGAAATCCTCACCTTGCGGGTGAGCGAGGAACGCGTGCTCCTCCTCTCGTGATTACAATTCTGTCGCCTGACCAAAAAACCGGTCACTCAGCAATTACAAAGAAGCAATTATTGTCCAGTCTGATCCCTACGTAGCCGCCGCTGAGCCAGATTATACATCGTCTCATCGAAGCCGCGTAGGCGTAGCCAGTGATACGTCTCGCCGGTCACCACGACATCGATCTCGCGCAGACCGGCGAGACTGCTTGCGCCGCTCAGTTGCATCGCGACCTTTAGCTCAAGGATGAGCTGATCCAGCACATCGCAGACCGCCTCGAAGCTCGTAGTTGCGGCACGTAGAAAAGGAAAGGCAAGACCAGCTAGCGAGGCCCCTAGAGCCAGTGCGCGGGCGATATCCAGTCCATTGCGCACCCCACCTGTAGCGATTAACGGGAGCTGTGTGCAGCCAGCTTCAACCAGGCTGATCGGCGTGGCGATGCCCCAATCGCGGTAAAGCTCGCCGATCGCACTCGTCAGAGAGTCGCCGCGCTCGTGCGCACGTGCCTGCTCCATCGCAGCCATACTGCTTCCGCCTGCGCCCCCAACGTCGATCGCAGAGACCCCGCAACTGGCGAGCAACTGCGCCTGTTCGCGGGAGACGCCTGCTCCGGTCTCTTTGGCGATCACAGGACAATCGATCTGGTCGATCAGCGCCTTGAGGGCTGCGGCCTCGCCGATCGCTCGCCGATCGCCCTCGGGCTGAGCCGCCTCCTGCAAACTGTTCATATGCACGGCCAGCGCATTGGCCCCGATCATCGCAATTGCACTGCGCACCTGCTCAAGCGTAAAGGGTTGCGACCGCGCCTGGGCAATCAACTGAGGTGCGCCGACGTTGCCGATCAGAAAGGCTCCTGGCGCGGCCTCACGCGTCACCGCGTAGCTGCCAGCCACCTCTGGATTGAGCACCCCGGCACGCTGACTCCCTACGCCGAGCGCCACGCCGTATTTTTCAGCCGCCAGTGCCAGGTTGCGATTGATCATCGTCACATCGGGGTGACCGCCAGTCATAGCAGAGATTAAAATAGGATACTTTAACGTACGACCGAGAAAGTTGATCGAGGTATCGATGGTCTCCAGGTCTACCTCAGGGAGAGCCTGATGGATTAGGCGAATATCACGCCAACTCGCGCCCTGCGCCACCAGTAGATCCTGTTTTAAAGCCACCTGCACGTGTTCGGCTTTGCGCTGTTTTACTTCCTCAGTCATGCCATCTACCTGCTTCCTTTTCTCAAAGACCAATACGCTGAAACGATGTATCGATATATTTAATATAGTAGTCAGTGCTAGTCAATTCTTGCAGTTCGCCGAGCGAGAGATACTGCATGATCTCCGTGTCCTTGCTCAGTACCGCGACCAGCGGCAGGGGTCCTGTGATTGAGTCGGAGACACTCAGGACCGTGGGTGACTCGCCCGTCGCGTCGTCGCTGGCTGGTTGGAACCAGATCTTTTGGGCGTTGCGCTGCACCATTTTGTACGCTTCCTGTCTACCCACGCCTTTATCGATCAGAGCCAGCAGGATGCGCTGCGAAAAGACCAGGCCGCCGGTCAGATTGAGGTTGGCCAGCATGCGCTCTTGATTGACTACCAGTCCGCTCATCACGCCGGTAAAAATGTGCAGCATATAATCGAGCAGCGTGCAGCCATCGGGGAAGATCACGCGCTCGGTCGAAGAGTGGCTGATGTCGCGTTCGTGCCAGAGTGCGACGTTTTCCAGTGCAGTAACTGCGAAGCCGCGCAAGACGCGGGAAAGGCCACAGACGCGCTCGCAGAGTTCGGGATTGCGCTTATGGGGCATAGCCGACGAACCCTGCTGACCAGAGCCAAACGGTTCAAAGGCCTCGCTCAGTTCGGTACGCTGCAAGTGACGAATCTCCTGCGCCATCTTCTCAAGTGAACTCCCGAGCAGGGCCAGAGTAGTCATAAAGTGCGCGTGGCGGTCGCGCTGGATGATCTGGTTTGAGATGGGGGCCACGTCCAGACCCAGTGCGGCACAGACGTACTCTTCCAATTGTGGTGGGACCGTCGCGTGGGTGCCGACCGCGCCAGAGATTGCGCCGACCGCGATCTGCGCCAGGGCGGCGGTCAGACGCTGCTGCCCGCGTCTCAGCTCATCGACCCAGAGGGCCAGTTTGAGACCAAAGGTCATTGGTTCGGCGTGGATGCCGTGGGTGCGCCCGGCCATCAAGGTGTATTTATGCTGGACGGCCTGCTGCGCGACCGCCTCGATCAGAGCCATCAGGCGTGTCTGCAAGAGCGCTCCCGCCTCCTTCACTTGCAGGGCAAGAGCGGTATCCAGCACATCGGAAGAGGTCAGGCCCAGATGAATAAAGCGGCCCTCGGGTCCCAACTGCTCTTGGATCGAGCGTAGAAACGAAATAATATCGTGGTGAGTCTCGCGCTCGATCTCCTGCATACGTCCGGCATTATACTGAGCCTGGCGAATCTTCTCCATCGCCGCCTGTGGAATGACGCCCTCACGCGCCCAGCCCTCGCAAACCTGCAACTCAACCTTCAGCCAGGTATCAGTCTTATGAGTATCTGACCAGACAGCAGCCATCTCAGGTAATGAATAACGTTCTATCATGGTTCCCAGGCTATTCCTTTTGTGTTGAAAAGCAAGGCTTGCCAGTTTCAGGCATGCAGTGAAGCGGGAGTGCAGAGGGTCACTGCATATCCAGAGGCGGGGCAAGCCCCGCGAGAATGAGCAGGCCATTGGCTTTCAATGGTCTGGCATAGTATGTTACACTTCAGCAGGTAGAAAAATATCCCTGGATAGTTTATCACATAATCTGAAGTACATTGTTCTGTCAGGCTTCCCATCAGGACTATTCCATGCTCGGCATGTGGGGCATTACATAGCTCTGGCTTCCCATGACGAGTCGCCTCTGGCGACCGAGAGGAATCGACATGTGACAGAGCAACATTACCGCCAATTCACGTCGAGGTCAAGATCTCTTATGCTCAATACAACCACACAACAGACCACCACGCGCTACACCTTCCGCCAGCACACGCGGCGTATGGGGCGGATCGCAAGCATCGCAGGGATCGTCTTTATAGTCTCGGCCATCGTCGTCGCGCTGGCCATCGCCAACCTGCTGCCTGCGGGCATGGGAGGACTGGTCGCGCTGGCCGGTCTGCTCGCCATTGCAAGTTTTATCCTGTTGGTCCCGCTGCTCGTCTTTCTCTACATCTACGCGCGAAGCGGCTTCTGGCTGGACGAAGAGGGAGTACATGTGCATTTCCCTGGCGAAAAAATGCAACATATGGACTGGTCCGAAGCGCTTTATGCCATCGACGAAGGCGAGGAATATCTCATCAGTAGCAAAGGTAAAGAAGGTCTGGGCCACCTGGTTGGCAAAGAGCGCTACATGCGCCTGCACCTGGAAGGCATCCTGCCCGAGCAACGCGCCGAGATCACAAGCGCAATCGCCGAACACGTCCCACTACGCCAGCAAAAGCTGCTTACCTTTACCACCATGATGAACAACAAAGGCGAGATAGTCGCGCGTGGACGGCTGTACCTCTTTGAAAACGACATCCTGTGCGCCGAGAACCGCGGAGAGAAGCGCGTCTTTATCAACGCGCCGATCAAGAAACTCGCCTTTGTACGTCCGCGTGATCCCTTTTACGTGGGCAATATGGAATTTGAAGCGTTTATCATGTCCTACGAGAAAAAAGAGTTTGTCGTCATGCTAGGCTATGAGATGACCATGAACGGGGCCTTTGGCACCAGCTCGCGCTGGATGGCCACCGGGACCGCCCGTCAGTGGGTCGACGCGCTTCAGCCCCTCACACGTTGATTTTCTCACTCACCCTTTTCAATAAATGGAGCAAAGGCTTTACATGCAGCCAGGCGTTTTTCAGGCGCATTCTATGCGCCTGAAAAACGCCTGGGTGGCACTCTTACTCTAGGGGCGGGACGATTTCGCTCGACAGACAAAGAAGAGAGTGAATATTCTGACACGGGATGAAAATCCTCTCGTCTTGTGTTATTATAGGTAGATGTACGGATGGGAGAGTTGAGAGAGGGGACAAGACTACAGAGCTACCTCGCTTGACGTAAACTTCCTATGCATGTACAATCAACTCACAACCCTGGCGGCCGATCCTGGCGCGGACCCATCGATCGAGCAGGCGGCTTGTTGCAGGCCAGTGGTAAAAGAAAACATAGACAAAGGTTGGACAGAAAATCCGACCGCCCCTCACGGGGTTACTGAAAGGAGAACGGCGTTTTCTCTACGATGGGATGTAGAGGATCTAAGCGCCGTAGATACTGATGAAACAAGGCATTCACCCAAAATACGTGGAATCCACGGGCAGTTGCGCCTGTGGCAACAGCTTCCAGACGCTGAGTATCAAACCTGTTTTAAAGATTGATGTTTGCTCAAAATGCCATCCATTCTTTACTGGCCAGCAGCGCATTCTTGACGCAGCCGGTCGTGTGGAGCGCTTCCGCAAACGCTTTAATCTGCAAGATGAATAGGTTTTAAACGAAATGGGGATAAGGGATACGTTACGCATCCTTTATCCCTGTTTCTGCGTTTAGGATACTTGTGTACGTCTAAACGCTTTATTAAGGGGGAGACCCGTTGAAAAGATCTCAGAGGACGATACTTTTCCTGATCGCGGATACAGGAGCAGGTCATAGAAGCGCAGCAAACGCTCTCAAAAATGCGATCAACATTCTTAGCGAGGAAGAGCATCAAAGGTGGTTGGGGAGCCAGGAGGCGGCAACGACGCCAGAGCCGCTGGCCTATCGTATCGAGATCGTCGATGTTTTTGAGGAGTATAGTCGCTTTCCTCTCCGTGAAGCGGTTAAGCTCTACGGGCCAGCTATTCGCTATAATCCCAGCCTTTACGGACAAGTTTTCCGCATGACAAATGGCGTACAATCGCTGGCGGCGGTCACATCCGTCACACGACCGCTGATCCATAAAGGTCTTATCCGTCTAATTACCAGCGTCCAGCCCGATGTGATCGTTTCTATTCATCCGATGCTCAACCACCTGACGCTGACAGCGCTGGCAGATCTCGACATCAAGATTCCCTTTCTCACGGTAGTTACCGACCTGATCAGCGTCCACCATTCGTGGTACGCGCCTGGTGCTGATAGTTATATTGTGCCGACAGAACCGGCCCGCCAGCTCTATTTAAAACGTGGCCTTGACCCGGAGAAGATCCATGTGCTGGGTATGCCGATCGATCCCAAGTTCACTCTGCCTCTGCCAAACAAAGAAGCCCTGAGGCGCAGGCTCGGCCTTGACCTCTACCGACCAGTTATATTACTGACCGGAGGTGGAGATGGCGCTGGTGGGCTGAGGGCGGCCATTCATGCCATCTCACAGGCGCATCTGCCCGTCCAATTGTTGGTGATTGCCGGTCGCAATAAACGCCTATTTATCCAGTTGCAGCGTGAGCGCGAGCACCTTAAAGTGCCTATCAAGATCTTTGGCTTTGTGAATAATATGCCCGAGATGATGCATGCAGCCGATGTGATTATCACCAAAGCTGGTCCTGGGACCATCTGTGAGGCGCTTTCGTGCGACTTGCCGATTATTCTTAGCGGCTTTGTGCCTGGTCAGGAAGAGGGCAACGTTACCTTTGTAACTGAAAATAACATTGGTATCCTGGCGAAAGAGCCACAGGAGGTCGTCGCCGCTGTGCGCCGTCTGACCAAACCCGGCTCACATCTCTGGCAGCAACAGATGGAGAACGCTCGCGTCATCAGTCGCCCACGGGCTGCATTCGCCATTGTCGAGCATATCACAAACTTTATGCCGCCACTCGATCAGCCGGGTATCTGGCAGGCCCACGATCCACTGTCGGTCCAAACGCGCTCTACTGGCGTCATGCGGACCGGCCCGTCGTTGCGCTCACTGCGACCGAAATTTCCGACGCGCGTTGCCAACATCTCGCTTGCCACCCGGCGGCGCAATCTGCGCAACCTGGCCTTTCTGCGCCGCGCAACGCGCACAGCTGGGCCGCTCGACCTGCGCACAAACGTGCGCCGGCTTCCAGGTCTGCACGGCTCTGTACGTACAAACAAACCCCGCTCGTAGGTAGACACGCAAACGAGGAGACACCCGGTATGGACCAGGAACCCGATCTGACTATCGCGCCGCCAGATGCACCGACAACTATTGCTGGGCTGAAACGCCCGGAAGAGGCAGCAGAGTTCTCACGCATCCGCTGGCTCTCCAATGGCCTCGTGCGCTGGTCCTACCGCCGCTGGACACGCATCGCTGTGCGCCTGTTTCCCGAAGAATCAAAAGCCGAAGCGCTCGCCCACCGGCTGCACATCCCGCTGCCCGACCAGGTCAATCTCAGTTGGGTCACCGAGCATCTCGCGGTCGGCGGTCGCATCCACCCCGAGGATATTCCGGCGCTGGCCAGTGCCGGGATAACTCATGTGATCGACACGCGCTCAGAGTACTGTGACGACGCCGAGGCACTGGCCAGAGTCGGCATCCAACTCCTCTACCTGCCCGCCCCCGATACCTATCCACTGACCGTCGAGCAACTGAACGGCGGCGCACAATGGGCAAGCGAACGCATCCAACAAAACGGACGCGTGCTGATCCACTGCGAACACGGCGTCGGTCGCAGCGTCCTGCTCACCTGCGCGACGCTGGTCTATCGCGGCCTGAGCGCACGCGAAGCGCTCCTGCTCGTCAAACAGAAACGCTGGCAGGCCGGTCCAAATGGTCGGCAGGTTGCCCGCCTTAACGAATTTGAGCAGGCCAGACTGGCTGGTCGAGGACCACAGTTGGCGGAAAACGCGAATATCTAGCTACGTGTGCAAGCCTTTCGCTAGACATTCGCCCTGCTAGTCTCGTCTTTGGCTTGCGCCCAAAGATTAAAGGACAGCAGGTCAGTTCCGTCTGTGCTCTCCTCGAACAGCAGAGGCAGACTCGCGGGATGGGCGGCCAGCACGTAGCGCTCGATAGCCAGCGCGACTCCGTCTTGCAGATTTGAAGCGGTCACAACGTCCGCTGCGGCCTGGACCGCAGGCGAGGCCTGGCCCATCGCCACGCCCAGACCTACCTCGCGCAGCATAGCAATGTCGTTGTTGTTGTCCCCCAACGCCATCACTTCCGCCAATGAGATCTGAAAGTGGGCGGCCAGTGCAGCCACGCCACTGGCTTTGGAGGTCGTTGCATGCATCACCGCAAGCTCGGCGGAGTTGTAGCCGCCACCGGCCAGCGTATGCCAGGAACACGGCAGTTGCGAGATCTCAGGAATCAACCGCTGTACAGCGGCCTCTGAAGCGAAGGCCACCACACGCAAGAACGCCTGCTCGCCCGAGCATAGCTGGGCAAACGACAGACGCCGCACGCGCTCAGGGGCGATAGAGAGATAGGTCGCCAGTTCGGGCTGGTCGTATGAGGCTGGACCAGTCCAGACCTCTTCCAGCACGCACTGGTCGTTTTCGCAGGGCTGCGCGACTGGCTGCACGCCCTGGCGCTGAAAAATCTCGATCACGCGAGCACTTACCTCAGGTACCATCGGCCGGCTGTACATAATTGCCCGCGAGGGATGGTGTACAACCAGGCCGCCGTCGTATATTATCAATGGGAGAGCCAGACCCAACGCCTCCGCGACAGCTTTGGTACCCATATAACGTCTGGAGGTCGCCAGGGTGACAATCACACCGGCCTGCTGAGCGGCGCGAATTGCCGCACGGACCCGCGGTGTGATCTGGCCGGTAGGGGTTAATAGCGTACCATCTATATCGATGGCAATGAGTTTTATCTCTTTTGCAAGGTTTTCCATACTGTCTTTCAGACGGGAGGAGAGGGCCGTCACCCTTTGCTGGGGAGCGCGGTGGTCGCTCGCCACGGTTCGGCGTTCCAGCTACCCGGCTGAAGCATAGATACATTGCCCAGGGTCGCTCCCAATTTTGTAACCAGGACTATTGAACTATTATACTTCAGGGAAAAAGGGAAATCTAGAGCTTATGCCTGACTTTCATCTTTATGCTCCGCCTGCGGCGGGAAGTACCAGGGTTTCTCAAATGTCTTTTCTTCCCCGTCTATACCCTGCGAGAAAAGGATATGTGAGGACACCTCCATCAGCGTGGACTTTAGCAGAGGAATATCCTCTGCACTCCTGTTTTGCGTGTTTTGCCGGAGGCAAAACACGCAAAACAAAAGAAAAAGTTTGTTGGGGACACCCCAAACCCCGGTTAAGGGCTGCTGCCCTTAACAATCCCGCTAAGCCTGCGCGAATGGAGGACCCCTCGCGCCCCGGCGCTTTTGGAGAACCATCTAGAGAGTAAATGAGGATAGTGATATGAATACGCGTGAAAAGAAGAATGGTCATGAACAGACGCCGGCTTCCGACGAGCAGGCGAACAGAGTACACGCTACAAGCTGGCGGCAGTGGAAAGACGAGACTGGCCTGCCGCTTTTACCCGATGAGCAGCCGGTGAGTACGGTGCGCGATAGCCTGTATGATCTAATCCCGCTCGGACCGCGCGAGCGCAAGATCATCGGCAGCCGTCCCTTCCTGCGTCTTCAGCAGGTTAAACAGCTAGGTTTTGTCTATCGCATCTGGCCGGGGGCAACCCACACGCGCTACGAGCACAGTCTGGGTGCGTACTACCTGATGTTGCGTGCGTTGCGTGCGCTGCTTGAGCGCGGCAGCAACGGTGGTCTAGACAATGTCGATGCCAGCAGTATCCGCGCCGTCCTGGTTGCCACGCTGCTTCACGATATCGGTCACTACCCCTTCTCGCACACCATTGAGGAACTGGGCGGGCCAATCATCCTGCACGAAAAGGTCGGACGCGCCATTATCGAACAGAGTGAGCTTGCCACCATCCTGGAGCAGGAGTACCGGCTCTCGCCGGCACGGGTTGCGGACCTGATCGATCCACCGAAAAATAAAGCACTGCCAGCCGACGACCAGCTCTTGAGCAGTCTGCTCAGTGGTGCGTTGGATGTCGATAAGCTCGACTACTTGCCGAGGGATGCCCGCGCCTGCAATGTGCCGTACGGCGGCGTCGATATGTCGCGCCTCCAGGCCTCGTTGCGCATCCATCCAAACGTCGAGGGAGAGCAGCGTATCGTCGTAACCGACAAGGGCATCAGTCCGCTGCACTCCTTGCTCCACGCCCGTCAGGAGATGTTTGACAATATCTACTGGCACCACACCAGTCGCTCGCTACAGATGATGCTCTTACGAGCAGTCCACGAAGCTATACTCAGCAACGCGCTTCACGTAGAACAGTTGATGGGTCTGGACGATGCCTCGCTGCTGACCCTGCTGGCGCAGCCAGAGATGCCCGCGAGTTCGCAAGCTTTGACCCAAGCGCTCCAACTCCGCCAGCCCTATAAGGGGGTGTTAGAGATCAGCTATATGGCCGGACGGCTCTACAACCGTCTGGACGCGCTTTTCTGGGATACCCAGCGCCGTCAGCAGGTAGAAAAAGCCCTGAGCGTAGAACTGGCCGGCATCCTCAGCAGTGAAATCGCCGACTACGAGGTCTTGCTCGATATCCCGCGTCCCGAGAAATGGGAGATGAACCTATGGGTAACCTTCGCTCATCCGCCCGTAGGAATGCACCACCTCGCCAGTTGGGTCGAAGCGACTGGTCTGCAACCCGACGATCTCGCTCGCTACGAACAACACCAACGGCGTATCCGGGTCATTGTCGCCGAACGTCTGCGCGACCCGCTACTCGCCCACAGCGCCGAGATACTGCAAAAGATAGAAGAACTCGTCTAGACCCATATATATGCAAATAAAGCAGGCGCGTGAAACTCGGTGACGATCGCGCCTCACTTTTTGCGGCGCTTCTGCTGATACATCAAGCGAGCGGCCTTTTCATGAATGCGCCGGGCGGGTGCGTATTCGTGATCGAACTGCATGGCGCGTTCGGCGGCCAGAACAGCCTCGCGGTAGCGTTGCAGACGGAGAAGATTATCGGCGCGGATCATCAGATAGCGGATATTGGTCGGTTCCATCTCGATCACGCGATCGATCACCTCGCAGGCGTCCTCAAAGCGGGCAAGGCCGCGCAACGCACACATATGGCAATCCCAAGCAAAGACATCTTTGGGTGTCCGCACGATCAGGCGGGTAGTTATCGCGTAGAGACGTTCGTACTCGCCGAAGGTACGCAGAGCGTAGGCCATCAGATTGAGCGAGGCGGTATCTTCGGGATCGATCTCCAGCGCTTGCTGCATAGTGCTGACTATCTCGTTCAAGCGACCATATTTGCGCAAGATTTCGCCCTTGACCTGCATACCAAGCAGATGATTCGCATCCTGATCCAACGCCCGGTTGACCGCCTCTAATGCTTCAAAGGGGCGATTCAAATTGGCAAAGGCCAGCGCCTTATTTGTCCAGCTTCGTGGATCGGTCGGGTCCAGCTCGATAGCTCGCTCGGCGTAGCGCAAGGCCTCGGGAAAGCGTTGCTGCAAAAGTTGCTGGCCACTGCGATTAAACCACGCCAGCGCAAGATTTGTATCAAGTAAAAGGGCCTGATCGTTGGCGATTGTAGCTTCAGATAACCGTTCCAATTTCTGAAGCGCCCGTGCCTTACACGCCAACGCTTCCGCCGAAGCAGGGTCGATTTGCGCGGCCCGCTGCGCCAGACTATACATGCGCTCGTACTGGCCAAACTGGTCTAACGCCAGCGCAAGTCCGATCAGCGCATCTGTATCTTCTTCATCCTGCTCAATCAGGTGGGTAAAAATATCATTGGCTCCCTGCCAGTTTTTGCTTTGCAGGTGGCCGCGGCCCTGCGCTTGCATTTTGTCGCGTTCTTCTGAGGTATACATCATCCTGCTCTTGTCCGCTTTTATTTGTCCAGGCAACCGTTCCTGGATCGACTCAACTCGCTCATCCAACTCAAGCGCCTCCTGCTCTCTATCTCATCTCATAGAATAACTCTTCAAATAACTATCTTGCGCAGCCTGCGACAATCATGAAACAAAGAAGAGGTTTTGGTGAGGACGCCCCATATTCCAGCCAGGGGCGGGCGTCCTTATCTCCCTATTGAACAGTTACTCTTACCATCTATTATAACATTTAAATAGCTGCAAAATTAATCAGAGCCGGCGGGGAGGGCAGGGCTGTTACAAAGTCCGCCCTGACCGCCTGCGGCGGCGGGCAAAAGAAGGAAAAGAAGTTTTTCAGGGACACCCCTCTTAATCTGTCCCCAGACAGGGTGCCGGCAGGGACGCTGCGCTCCCTGCACCTCGCTTTGCCGTTTGTATTCCCGACTTTGCAGCAGCCCTCCTGGGAGGGGGTGCAAGCATCTGGCTCACTCGGCTGAATGGAAAGGTTATTGGTCTATTATCGCATTGTTTGTAGTTGTGGGCAAGTCATCTATGCCTTACCGCCTACAAGGATGGGTAGGGTCTCTATTGGCAGGGCGTGGTCTGATTATTCCTGTTTTGGTAGGGCAGGGTCGTGTGCGGGGGATGGTCCTGCATTGACACCCATCTCCTGGGGTTCTTGGATGGAAAGCGCTTCTACCGGCTCTGGCGCGGCTATCCGTTTGCGTCTGCCTATCAGCACTACGCCCAGATAAAAGACCAGCCAGCCCAGAGCCATGACCAGCCAGAAACTACTGGATAGCCCCAGAACCCGCGAGAGCGTGCCAGCGGCGGCGTTTAAGAGTGCACCTGTCAGGATCAGTAGATTAGCCCACAGTAGATTTATCACCGCCAGACCACCCACCAGCGTCCGCCGACGCAGCAATTGCCAGCCCGAATATAAGGCGACGCCCACGATCGCAAAGACTCCAAGCGAGTTAAGCACTATGATCGTCGGCAACCAGCCACCGGTCTGAACCAGTACGCCAGTCCCCGGCGTGCCAGCGACGCTGGCCAGCGCCTGCGTATTCATCGGAGCTTCAGAGATAGTGACGACCGCCAGCAAACTGGCTGCGCAGAGCAAGAAGAAGAAGGTCTGCACCACACGTTTTTTGGTCACCAGAGCAAGACTGCCCAAACCTAGCCACGCGGGAGTCAGCGCCGCTCCCAGGGTATAGTAGAGGCGAAAGAAGAAGCGGCCATTCTCGTCGACAGGCGTACCCAGTACCAACAAGATATAGGCCAGCGTAGCAACAAACGCCATAAATAGTGCAACCGACCAGTAGAGTTGGGCCAGCCGTTTACGTCGTAGATATTGTCGTAAGATGGTTGCGGCAAAGATGCCGACGACAATCACATTGATGATTGCAAAAATCACCAGAATTGTGTTTTGTGCCATAATCTATCCTGTTTGCGCCTTGCGGCCAATCCAAGCGATGCAAAAAGTTCGTTATCAAGCATACTCTTCTCGTTCATTTCCGTCAATTAAGAGAGGCTTTTTGGGAGCTGTTGCAAAGTCGCCCTGCCACCTGCAGCGGCGGGCAAAAGAGGGAAGAAAGGTTTGTGCGAGGACACCTCTGGTTACCTGTCCCCCAGACAGGGTGCCGGCAGGGACGCTGCGCTCCCTGCACCCGCGTTTTGCCGTTTGTATTCCCAACTTTGCAACAGCCCTGCTTTTTGATCAGGGGTTTCGCAAAAGTCTTTTTCTGCCCTATGCGCGGAACACTTACTTGCGATCAGCGCCGGGACATTGCCCATACTCGCTGCCATTCCATCGGCATCTGGTATGCCCCAGCCAGCAGTTGGTGAGTAGTGTCAATCCCAGCACGACTTCCCAAGCGATGTCCAGGCTGTAGTTGATATGAGCGGACCCACGGATTTATCTCAGATGGGTGGATGGCATGATTTCCCCGACTCACCGGAGGCAAAACTGCTTGGAGGGCCGGTTCAAGAGCGCCTTGACCTGGCACGCCTCGCTAATCCGATTACCTACGTGCTTTCCGATCTTCCACCCCTTCTCCTTTTTCATGGAACACAGGATGAGATTGTTCCGATCAATCAATCGGAATTGCTGTACGAAGCATTTAAGGGAGCGGGGGCAGATGTCACTTTCATTCCAATACAGGATGAGAATCACGACTTGAACGCTAAAGGAGAAGAAAGCTTTACGTTTATCTCTCAAAAAACGTTAGATTTTTTTGTGAAGCATTTGAAAGGTTCAAGGGAGGAATTGCATCCCTCGCATCCCCACAGTCCATCGACGTTTGACTGAGCACCAGCTACTCGGACCAAACGCCTGGATGACTCGCGGACTATTCGATCTAATTGTTAAGGTAATGCAAGCAATCAGGGTGGTGGTGTAGGATAGACGGCTGACAAGGTATCTGGTGAAAGAATGAAATGAACGCATTTGACAGGCCAGCCAGCTTGCGCTTGGCTTGCTTGTACAGGGCGGAGAAGCTGTGATATTCAGGTAGCTGTAAGGTTTCGCGGGCTGTATGCAAGCGGGTGATTAGTTTTTGCGATGATACTACTATCCGAACATATAATTGATGATTCTCGGGAAATGAAAACACGTTCATGGATATACATACGGAAAAAACGGGCGAGCCAGCCACGCCCGAACTCGCCCCTCAACCCGGTCGCAAGCGGTCGCGCAGACGCAGTATCACTATTTTTGTCGTTGTCAGTCTGCTGAATGTCGCTCTCCTGACGCTGTTGTGGACACAGTTGTTGACTCCCGCTCGGACCACTTCTACTCAGGACGAGAATGGGACGGTGACTACGAGTAGCGATGAGTTGATTGGTCAGGCTGCCCCCAATTTTAGCCTGGTTGCACTCAATGGGCAAACCAGCGGCCAGAAGATTTCGCTTGCCAACTTTAAGGGTAAACCTCTGGTACTCAATTTCTGGAGTTCGACCTGTCAGCCCTGTAAAGATGAGATTCCTCTGCTGGAGACGCAGTGGCAACGCAATAAGGCTCAAGGCGTTGTTTTTCTGGGCATCGATATCGAGGATACAACGAGCGATGGTCAACAGTTTCTTCATCAGTATGGCATGACATATCCAAGCGTGATCGATAGTAACGGTCTGACGCTGGTCAGTTATAGTGTGACGTATACGCCTGAAACGATTTTTGTCGATCGCAACGGGAAGGTTGTAGGGGCTGTGCGTATGGAGATTACGTCGCAACAGCTTGAGGGGAATCTTCAGAAGATTCTGAGCTAGCGCTTGCTCTATTTCTTTGTAAATTTGAGGGGCGCTCGCTCTATACTCTGCTTCCCCTCTTTCTTGAATAAAGACCACCCCACCCCATAAAAAGAGTAAAACGAGTAATGCACGAACGGCAAAGCTGTTCGTGCATTACTCGTTTTACTCGGGGTAGTGGCTTGCCTGCGGCAAGAGATAAGTAAGAAAAAAGCGGTGGCTCTGACGGGCCAAAAGACGTTTAGCAAAGGGATAGGTTGGGTGTTCAGGTGCTTGTAAGGTCTGTTTGTGGGGCTGCAAGTTATTTATCAGGTTGAAGATGAATAATCAAGCTGATATTTTTGATTTTTGGGCAAGATTAAGCGGAGTCCAGCGCGTATGTTAGAGATTCACTGGCTGATGCGCAGTGCTCATCTGCTGGCGGGGGCGGTCTGGGTTGGCGGCAGTGTGATGTATCTGCTGGTGGTTCTCCCGGCTCTGCGCCTGGGTGCGCCGGCAGCCGGGGTTGGCGCGGCGATTGCTGTGCAGTTTAAGCGGTTGACCAATCTGTGCATTGGTGTGCTATTGCTAAGTGGTGGCTATCTGCTCTTTGACCGTCTGACCCAAACGACGCTGGGCTGGCCCTATCTGGTGGTTTTGACTGTCAAAATCCTGGCCGCGCTGGCGATGGTCGCGCTCTCGCTGTATATGGGGCAGAGTAGCGCCCGCAGGATTGCCAGGCAGACGACGCGTTTCTCACAGGCTGCGCCGCAATTGATGGTCGCGCTGGGTGTGCTAGTCTTTGTACTCGGCGCACTGCTCAACCTCTTGTTTGAAGTAACCGTTGCGCCTAAATAATCGGCAGCGATAGATAATCCCGTATATGGAGCAAGATAATGTCAATGAGTATAAGCGCATCAGATGAGGAACTGAATGAGGATCAGCCACTACCGGCGCGGCGTAGGAAGCGCTGGCCATTGAGTTTTCTGCTCGGTGGCTTGATTGTGCTGGCCGCTGTGGGATATCTGATCTATGCCAATACGCAGTCCAACGCGGTCTACGATATGACTGTTTCGGAATTTAAACAGTGTACAAATTGCCAGGGACAGGCGGTGCGCGTGGAAGGGACGGTCCAACAAGGCTCTATCCAGCGCGACAATACGATGCAACAGCTTGCCTTTGTGATCTCGGACGGCAAGCAGAGTCTATCGGTTGTCTATAGCGGTGTGGTGCCTGATATTTTTAATGTTGGCATCCAGGTTGTGCTTGAAGGGGCCTATAATGGTCAGGGGGCGTTTCAGGCTCAGACTTTGCTGACCAAGTGTCCGTCCAAATTCACACCCGCCACGCCGACGCCCTGACCTGGGTGCGGACCGGGAACTTAGCAAAGAGAGGCTACAGCGTGTATTTTTCTGATCTTGGGGTGATTGCACTTATCCTGGCCCTGGGTTTCGCGGTCTATACGGTGATCGCAGCGGTATTGGGCGCGACGCGTAAGCATCCTCGCTTGGTTGCCAGCGCCCGCCGCGGCACGCTGGCTGTGACTTTCCTCCTGATGCTGGCTTCGGCTGCGTTGATTGTCTCTTTTCTCATCCACGATTTCGGCGTCTCCTATGTCGCCGATCAATCAAGTCGCGCTATGCCCTGGTACTTTGTCGCGGCTGCCTTCTATAGCGGTCAAGAAGGCTCTCTGCTCTACTGGGCGCTGATGCTCTCGGTCTTTGCGGCGATCTTTGTCTGGCGCTCGCACCGTACGCCTGCTGTGCTCGTCCCCTATGTGCTGGCCACACTGATGAGCATCGAGATCTTCTTTACTCTGGTCCTCAACACGGTCTCCAATCCTTTTGTGCGCCTCGCGCAAGCGCCAGCCGATGGCGCAGGCCTCAATCCGCTCCTGCGTGATCCTGGGATGCTGATTCATCCGCCTACGCTTCTGCTGGGCTTTATGAGCTTCTCCGTTCCATTCGCCTTCGCAGTCGCTGCGATGATTACTGGTCGCCTGGATAGCGAGTGGATGCGCTCAATTCGCCGCTGGACGCTGGCGGCGTGGACGATTCAGACTGCGGGTCTGATTCTCGGGATGTGGTGGTCCTACCATGAGCTGGGTTGGGGTGGTTATTGGGAGTGGGACCCCGTCGAGAATTCGGCGCTGCTCCCGTGGCTGACGGCAACGGCTTTTCTCCACTCGGCGATGGTCCAGGAGCGCCGTGGGATGCTCAAGGTCTGGAACCTCGGTCTGGTGATTGCCTCGTTTGCGCTGTCTATTTTTGGAACCTTTGAGGTACGCAGCGGACTGATCAGCTCGGTTCATTCGTTTGCCTACTCGTCGATTGGCACATATTTCCTGGTCTTTCTGTGTCTGATCGTGGTCTTCAGTCTGGGTCTCTTTATCTTTCGCCTGCCAAAGCTACGGCCTGAGCAGGACTTTGAGTCGGCCATTTCGCGCGAGGGCAGTTTCCTGCTAAATAATTTCTTGCTGCTCGGCATCACCTTTGCCACGCTCTGGGGGACGCTTTTTCCGCTGATCTCGCAGGCCTTTGGTCACCAGAGCGAGACGGTTGGTGCAGTTTTCTACAATCGCGTCAATGGACCGATCTTTGCTATTTTGCTGCTGGCGATGGGTGTCGGACCGCTGTTGGCCTGGAAGCGGACTTCTATGCGGACGCTCTTGCGCAATCTGCTGGTTCCGATGGTTGCGGCGGCGGCCTGTGCTCTGATCCTACCTCTGGTGGGCATTCGCGATGTAGCGGCGAACATCGGCTTCGCGATCTGCGCCTTTACAGCCCTGGCGATCCTCTACGAACTCTGGCGCGGCGTACGCGTGCGCCATGCTCACGGCGAACCCTATGCCCTCGCGCTGATCATGCTGATCCGTCGCTATAGCCGCCGCTATGGCGGCTATATTGTCCACCTCGGTCTGGTCTGTCTGGCGCTGGGCGTGATCGGTTCACAGATTTTTCAGAGCGAACGGGACGCAAACCTTAAACCTGGTCAGTCGGTGACTATCGGCGACTATAAGCTGATCTATTTTGGCAATACCGATACTATCTATCCCGACGTAGAGATTATCGCGGCCCAGATCCAGGTCTGGCATGATGGACAGCTTGAGGAATATATCTATCCCTCGCGTCAGTTTTATCCAAACTTCCAGAATGAGCCTGCGACGCAGATCTCGATCACGACCAGTGGTCTTAACGACCTCTACGTTTTTCTGGCCGACTGGAACGGCGCAGGCCAGGCGGCGATTCGCGTCTTCCTGACCCCACTAGTACCTCTGATCTGGACGGGTGGCATCCTGATGCTGCTTGGTGGTATTATCTGTTGGTGGCCTGAAAGAGGTCGCACACGGCGCAAGCCACAGACGAAGGAGCATGGAGATGGGTCTTCCACTGCACAAGAACCGACGCTTTCTGGCGAAGCTATCCCGGCTACAGTAGGCTTACCGCTGGCTGTTGCGCTGGCCAACGAGGAGGCGACCTCATGAGACAACGGCGCTCGCTGGTGCTGCTCATCGCACTGCTGGCCATGATTGGAGCAACCTGGTCGTATCTCATACTCGCGACCCCGCCACAACAGACGTTGGATCAGCGCGTCTATACGGTAGCTCTACAGCTACAGTGTCCGGTCTGCCAGAATGAATCGGTGGCAGCTTCTTCTGCCGCCATCTCGGTCCAGATGCGCCAGGTGATTCGCGAACAGTTGCAAGCGGGCAGATCTGAGCAACAAGTATTAGACTACTTTGCCGCTCACTACGGCAATCAGATACTATTGACGCCTCCGCAGCAGGGCTTTAATCTGCTGGCCTGGCTGGTACCTGCGGCGATCCTGCTGCTCGGTCTGGGACTGGTTGGCTTGACCGCCCGCGACTGGTCGCAAAGGACGCGTCAGCAGACACTTAGTCTAACCGAGCAACGGAGCGAAGAGGACACCGATTTAGAGCCGTACCGGGTCCAGCTCGAACGCGAACTGGCGGACGACGACCCGCTCTTTGAAAAACTGGCTCGTCCGGGCCTGGAGATAAAATAAACACCATGCAACCTGTACCTTTGCTTGTAGCAGCTATCCTGGGTCTCGCGCTTCTGGCCTACGTGCTCTACCCGCTCGCGCGGCTAACGCGTGAGCAGGAGCGCACCGTCCTGGTTGAGCAACAGGACCTCGGCGAACGCGAACAAAACGCCCGTCAGGCCTTACAGGAAGTCGAGTTTGATTTTCAGCTCGGCAATCTTGCGGAAGGTGATTATCGCTCGCTGCGTTCGCGCTATATGCGCCGCGCACTCGTCGAGATGAAACAGCGCCACCAGCGCGAGCAGCAGATCGACGAAGAGATCGAAGACCAGCTACGGCTTTTGAAAGCGGCAGAACAAGGGAAGGCGGCAGACGACACTCATGCCTGAAATCCAGCGGCCCCCTGCCATAACGCCTCTCCTGCGACCCTGGCGCAATCTAGGACGTAATTCGGTCCCGCGCTTGCTGATCTTTTTAACCTGCTCGCTGCTTCTGTTTGTGCTCTCGCCACACGCCACGGGCCTGGTCCGCGCTGCGCGGGCGATGAGCGCAGCCACCGGGCATATCTCTGGTCAGTTGCTCAATGGCAGTAATCATAGCTCACCAGTAGGCAATCAGAGCGTGACCCTGCAAATGCTCCAGGGCAATAGTTCCCGCGACCTGATCACACTGACGACCGATGGGCAGGGGCGCTATGCATTCAGCGCACTGGAAAGCGATGCCAGTGTGCAATACGCCGTCTACACCCTCTATCAGCAGGCTCAGTACTTTACTGATCTCATAGATCTAAGCAAAAACGCCAATCAGCAGATCAACCTGACCGTCTACGACGCGACGAACAGCACAACCAATCTCGCGGTCGTGCAATTGACGGTCCTGCTCACGAAAACAAACGCCCAATCAAGTCTGCTGACCATCTCCGAGGACTTCTTCTTTGAGAACCTCGGCCTGAAAACCTACGTCGGTTCGCTGGATGCAAGCAAGGGCAAGCCCAACGCGCTCCTCTTCGCGCTGCCCGCAAGCGCACGCTTTCTGAGTCTGGGCGAGAGCTTTAATGGCTACAAGAATGCGCAGGTAGACACGGGCTTTGCCAGCACTGCCGCAGTCCCGCCCGGTCAGTCCGAATTTTCGTTTTCGTTCCAGGTCCCCTATAGCGGCACCACCTATCAATTCGACTACCAGGCCGTCTACCCCACAGTCGCCCTGACCGTTCTCACGCCGCTGGATATCCTGGCAACGCCGCACGGACTGACCGCCAGAGGGTCGAGCAATACGCCGTCGGGGATCTATCAGAAATTCTCGACGCAGACGTTGGGTGCAGGCCAGAGCGTTGCGCTGCAACTGGCCAGTCTGCCCCTGCAAGCCCCGACCACCAGTCAGCAAACCGCAGTCAATCCGGGTCAGATCTGGCTGGTTGTGCTGCTGATTCTGCTCATAGCTCTGGCAGGTGTCGGCGCTTTCCTGTATAATGCACGGCGACGACGCGCCAAGCAGATCACAGGGCAGAAAAAAGGTCCACCCGCGACCAGCAAAAAGGCCGGGTTGGGTCAGGAGGCTCTGCTACGCGAAATGTTGGAGCTAGACCAGGCCTACGAGCACGGCAAATTGAAGAAAGCAGCCTACCAGGAACAACGTTCACGTCTCAAAGCTCGCCTGCGCAACCTGGTGAGCGAGCAGCAGGAGACAGCCAGCAAAGCGACACCAAGTGGGGGAGGGAAAAAGTGAGTGAAGCGTACCTGCAAATCAGCGACCTCAAGAAAAGCTTCGGCCCGAAAATGATCCTACGCGGGGTCAACCTCACGGTCAAAGCTGGCGAACGCGCTGCCCTGCTGGGAGCCAATGGCGCGGGCAAGACCACGCTCTTACGCATCCTGGCGGGCCTGACCCGCGCTAACGCGGGTCGCATCACCATCGATCGGCTCGACCTAGCGCAGCAGACACGCGAGGTACGGCGTAAGGTCGGCTTCATCGCCCACCAGGCCTATCTCTACGAAGATTTGACCTCGCTGGAAAACCTGCTCTTTTTTGCGCGTATGTACGACGTTGAGCAGCCGCAAATCCGGGCAATGACGCTCCTGACCCGCGTAGGTCTGAGCAAAAAAGCCAACGAGCGCAGCAGTGCACTTTCACGCGGACAGGTCCAGCGACTTGCCGTGGCCCGCGCACTGCTGCATCAGCCACAACTCCTGCTGCTCGATGAGGCCGAAACCGGTCTGGATGAGAAAGGTTTGCAACTACTTGAGCTGCTCCTGAGTGAACACCATGAGCAGGGAGGTACTACACTCTTCACCACGCATAACCTGGAGCAGGCGATTGCCAGGAGCGATCAGATCATCATGCTGAGTCAGGGACGCGTAGTCTATCAACAGGCGACAGCCGGCCAGGACGCAGAGAATATTCGGCTCGCCTATCAGGAGGTGTTGCGGTGAAATTACTGTACCAGATCTGGTACATTCTGGTCAAAGACGTGCGCTGCGAGCTGCGCAGCAAACAGACGTGGATTGGGATGGGTCTGTTCGCACTGCTGGTTCTCGTCATCTTTAATTTTGCCTTCGATCTACGTGTAGATAATAAAGCCGCCGTCGCACCCGGCGCTCTGTGGGTCGCCTTTATTTTCGCCAGCTTCCTGGGTCTGAACCGTACGATTGCCTCTGAGCGCGAAAAAGGCTCTCTTGACCGCCTCTTGCTCTGTCCAGTAGACCGAAAAGCCGTCTATCTTGCCAAATTACTGGGGAATGTGTTATTTATCGGTGTAGTAGAAATCGTTGCACTGCCAGTCTTTGCAGTTCTCTTTAACGTTCCATTTGCCGCAGGAGAATTAGTCTTGATAGTTCTGCTCGGCACCATCGGCACCGCCAGTGTAGGGACGCTCTTTTCAGCGATGGCCACAGCGACACAGGCCCGCGAGCTTTTGTTGCCGATCCTGGTCTTTCCACTGATCGTCCCGATCGTCATCGCCGCAGTGCGAGCAACCAGCGCTTTAATGGTGGTCACGGCCAATGAGCCGCCGTGGCTGGGCTTGATTGCCGCCTTTGACGCAATCTTTCTCAGTCTCTCCACCCTCCTATTTGAATATATCATTGAAGAGTAACAGGAGGCACATATGGCCTTAGCGAATAAAATAGTCCCGGCCACAGAGCGCGAAGCTGCGAGCGCGAGGCAGCCGGGCGGTAAACTGCCGGTTGTCTCGCTGATCCTCTGGGCGCTGACCCTGCCTGGCATGGCAATCACCATCTGGCTGGCCTTTGTCTATGCGCCGACCGACGCGATCGAAGGTCAGGCGCAGCGCATCTTTTATTTTCATGTACCAATCGCGTGGATTGGCATGCTGGCCTTTGGCGTGATGGCCGTGGCGGGCGTCTTCTACCTCTGGAAAAAGGACGAGCGCTGGGACTGGTTGGCCCGCACCTCCGCCGAGATCGGTGCAGTCTTTATCTCGCTGGCGCTGATCACCGGCTCCATCTGGGGTAAGACCACGTGGGGAGCCTGGTGGACCTGGGATGCGCGTCTGACGACGACGCTGATCCTCTGGTTTATCTACATCGGCTATCTCATGCTGCGCAGCTACATGGGTCGCACCCAGGCCAGCGCACGCGCCGGAGCCGTGATGTCCATCATCTGCGTGGTCGACGTACCGATTATCTACGAATCGGTCAACTGGTGGCGCACGTTGCACCCCACCGCCGAGGTCGGAGTAGCCGGCGCACTTCCCCCAGAGGTACTTCTTACCCTGATGGTCTCACTCGCCACGTTTACACTACTGTACGTCGTGCTTATGCTCCAAGTTTATCAGTTGCAGCGGCTCCAGGCGCTGACGCAACGTCTGCGGGCAAGCCTCGAAGACTAAACTCACAATAGGAAAGGATAGTTCTATGCCAGATGGATTTACCTATCTCATCGCCGCTTATATCGTCGTCTGGGTTGGCCTGCTGCTCTACCTGGGCTTCCTGGGACTGCGCATGCGCGGCGTCCGCACAGAATTGGCAGCCATCGAAGAACTTGTACACGAGCAACAGAAAGAACGCTAGAACAAACTGCCAGACCACAAAGGAGCAGAGAGAACCATGTCCAGTGCCAGCCAAACGAACAGTCACAACGAGCACGACAAGCCCGTGAACAAGAGCCGCGAGATGTCGGCCAGGAGCCGCATAGTCTCGCTCGTCGGCGGCGACTTCATCTGTTTTCTGATCTTTGCCTCGCTCGGCTCAAGTCAGCACGGCGAAGGCTTTAATCTCCTGTATAGCCTCTGGTTGCTTGTCCCGTTTGCCCTTGCGTGGTTTGTGGTCGCGCCACTGCTGGGAGCGTTCAGTGCCAGCATTGCAGCCAGGCCAACCGCCATGCTGTTGCGCACCGGTCTGGCCTGGCTGGCCGCATGGCCCGTAGCGATGGGCCTGCGCTGGCTTCTGGTCGATCGTGTCAAAGTTCCAGCCACGACGCTTAGCGCCTTTCTCTCTTTCTCGGTTGTTGCACTCCTCGTCAATATCGGCCTGCTCTTATTGTGGCGCTGGCCCTTCGCCTTAAATAACGACTTGCGCAAACGTGGGGTATAATTGCTGGTAGAAAGGGCTGTTTCTTGAAAATCTTGCACGTTTCTGATATCCATTATCGCGAGTCCGCCGAGAATGCCACGTTGCTCAAAAACGCAATGAAACAGTTTGAGGATTTGCACCCCGACTATATTCTGATTACCGGCGATCTCACCAGGGATGGGCGAGACGAGCAATTTGCGCGAGTCAAACGTTTTGTGGATGGACTGGATTTCTGCCACGTGCTGCTCATTCCCGGCAATCGCGATGCGGGCCACCTCCCGGCCTCGGCGAATGGCGACTACAAAAATCTCGAATACTACCTGCTTACTCATCCAGATCCACTGGCTCTACTCGCGGAAATGGACGGACAGGAGCAGGGATCGACGAAAAATAAACGTCAGTCGCGTTTCCTTGAGCATTTTGAAAATGTCGAATTTTTCTACCGCGATAGCCAGATCTCGGCAGTTGGCCTCTATAGCACCCCCGAGATCAGTCCACTCCAGATGGACCTGGTCACACAGCATTTTCTCAATGGTCATCCAGGTGAATTGCGCATCTTTTGCGCCCATCATAGCTTTCTCCCTGTACCAACCAAGAAGCTAAAACCCGGCGACACAGTTCCGCGTTCAGCCGACATCCTCCAGACACTGATCGAACTAAACGTCGATCTGCTCTGCTGTGGCCATATTCACCGCAGCCACGTCTGGGATCTCTCGGACGGACAACATCGCCTGCTCTGCTGTAACGCCGGTTCGCTGCTCGATACGTCGGGCAAAAAGGACAATGGGTATCTAGAGATTGAAATTGGCCACGATCTCCAGATCACTAAGCGCTCGCTTTTTAGAGGCGAAACCGAGCAACTCTATTACCGGCAACGCTTTGGCGATACCCTGCAAGCGCGGGCCGTAGCCGGGCGCATCCACGGGAAGAAGACCAGGAACAAAAAGTAGAAGTGGAAGGAACAATATGGTGGACCAGCGCTTGTCTGGCAACGTGATCTACGAACGCATCATCCGGGAGACCGAGGTAGCCCGCCAGTGGTGGCAACTTGCGCCACAGACGCGCCTGCCGCTCACCGATGGCAACTCTTGCCTGCTGCTCTACCCAGGCCAGCCAGGCGGTCAGGCTGGACCCGATGTACGCGACGTGGTGCTCACGTTCTTGCCATCCGCGACCAGCCAGGCTGAGAGCAAAAGCGCCTCACACGCACCTGAAGCAAGGCCGAGCGATCGCACGCTGACGGGCGACGTAGAGTTTCACGTCCGCGCTGCCGATTGGTTTACTCACGATCATCATACCGATCCGCGCTACAACCGCGTCCTGCTGCACGTTGTGTTCTATCCCGACAGCGAACGCGCCACGCAGCGTCAGGACGGCACAGTTATCCCCACCTGCTCGCTGCTCGACCTCGTGCGGGAGCCGTCGCAGAGTCCTGCGTGGCCGTGTCAGCAGCGTCCACTTGCGCCAGCAGCGATGACTACCACGCTGCTCACCGCCGGTCTTTTCCGTTTACATGAAAAAAGCCGTAGCCTGGGCCACGCACTAAGCAGCATCCACGTCCCGGCAGACGCGCCCTTTAACCGTTACGATAGCTGCCTGCTCCCGGCGCTCGCCGAGGGCCTGGGCTATGGACGCGATAGCCAGTTCTTTCGCTCAGTCGGCCTGTTGCTGGCAGGTCTGACTACACGCCTCCCCGAACCATTGGGGCGCACGCCTGCGCCACCGCCGCTCGACGCACGCCGACTGCGTATCCTCGCCGCACTCAGCCAGCGCTGGCAAGACACGGGCATCTGGAAGAGTCTGCTGCCAATTTTTCAGCAGGAGCTGGATGTCAAGAGTGCTCGCGAGGCTCTACGAGCCGCTTTTCTCCCACTCAATCGCGCACGTACTGATATAATCATTTGTAACACTGTCCTGCCCTTCGCGCTGGCGGTGGCGCATCTAGAAGATGACCGCCCCCTTGCGGCGCGAGCGCAACAACTCTACCTCGCCTATCCTGGCCTGGTTTCGAATCGAGTAACCCGTACAATGAGCGAGCAACTACAATTACCCACCGAACCCGAACAGGCCTGCCTGCAACAGGGATTGCACTATATCTACAGGCAGACGTGCCAGGCAAAAGACTGTCAGAACTGCCTGTGTGGAGGTCAACGGCTATGATCGACTTACCCGGCGAACGCCTGGCGCGTTTTCTGGCCCATGCCGGCGTGGCCTCGCGTCGACACGCAGAGAACCTGATAGCAGACGGTCGCGTCCAGGTCAATGGCTTCACCGTGCGCGAACAAGGCTCACGCGTCAACCCGGAACGCGACATCGTCAAGGTCGATGGCACCATCATACGCGTCATCAGTGAGCAAGTGTATCTGGTGATGCACAAACCCGTCGGCTATCTCTGCACCGTCTCTGATCCCGAAGGTCGCCCGACCGTGCTTGAGCTACTGCCACACGAATTGCGCGATATGCGCATCTATCCAGTAGGTCGCCTGGATTACGATACCAGCGGACTGCTGCTGCTGACCAACGACGGCGAGTTTGCGCTCCATCTAACTCACCCGCGTTACGCGCTGGGCAAACACTACGAAGCGCTGGTCCAGGGACAACCGAGTGGTCAGGCCGTCCACGCCCTGCGCCACGGCGTCATGATTACCGAGGACAACGGACGCAGATACAAAACTGCGCCGACCGTGATCGATGGCATTCGCCACGAACGCGAAAATACCCGCATCACCCTCACCATTCACGAGGGACGCAAACGTCAGATCAGGCGCATGCTTGGCACCCTGGGCCTGCCCGTACTCAGTCTGAAACGCGTCGGCATTGGTACCTTGACCCTCGACACATTGGCGTCAGGCGAATGGCGCTACCTGAACGAAAGCGAGGTTAGAGCACTGCTCAAGCAGCCCTGAAAACTGGCCAGCATCGGGTACCTTATGCAGAAAACTTGAAAGACGGCCAGCCAGCATATATAATCCCCTCAGTGTTTGCTTAGGTATTACGTACTATCTCACTATTGGGAGGCTTCATGCGACGGCCTGGACGAATCGCCATTGACGGACCTGCCGGGTCAGGAAAAAGCACAGTTGGCGAACAACTGGCGCAAAAGCTGGGATATCTCTATGTAGATACAGGCGCAATGTATCGGGCGGTGGCCTGGTTGGCCCTGCAAAACGCCGTGAGTATCGACGATGGACCAGCCCTGGCTCGCCTGGCTCGTGAGGCGGAGATTATCATCAGTCGTCCGACCAACTCCGATGGACGACAATATACCGTTACTATCAATCAACAAGATGTGACCTGGGACCTGCGCAGCGTCGAGGTGACGCGCACCGTTCCACCAGCCTCTTCTCACCCGGAGGTGCGCCTCGTACTGCGCGAACGACAGCGGGCGCTGGCCCACCCGGACGAAGGCGTCGTGATGGTTGGCCGCGATATCGGCTCGGTCGTACTGCCCGACGCCGAACTCAAGATCTACCTCACCGCCAGCCTGGAGGAACGCGCCCGCCGCCGTCACACCGAGTTGACTCAACACCTCGCACCCGGCGCTACAGCCGTGGCAACCCTGGAAAACGTGCAGGCCGACATCCAACGTCGCGATGAGATCGACCACGACAAGATGCGTCCCGCGCACGATGCGATAGTCATCATGACCGACAACCTGAGCGTCCCTCAGGTCCTGGAAGTTATCTACAGCTACCTTGAGGAGCCAGCTTAATGCAGGAACACCAGCCTCCAACGCCGACCAGTACCGCAGGCAGCGCAGCCACTGGTACCCCACCTGTCAAAAGCAGTAAGCCGGCTAAAAATCTCTACGAGCCATATTTTGCACCAAACTGGTTCTGGGTCCTTCTGCGAGCCGTCGCGCACGTGGTCTTCTTCTTTGCGCTAAACCTCAAAGTGGTTGGTCGCGAAAACATCCCTCAGACAGGTCCCTTTATCATCGCCTCCAACCACCTTTCCTGGGTAGATATCCCTCTCGTTCCTGCCTATATGAAACGTCCGGTGATCTATCTCGCCAAAGAGGAACTCTTTCACGGACGGTCAGGCCGGTTTGTGCGTTTCCTCGGAGCTATCCCTGTCAAACGCGGCGAGGCCGACCGCCAGCTCTTGCGAGCGTCCGATGAACTCTTGAAAAGGGGCAAGATCCTGGCCATCTTCCCTGAAGGGACGCGCAGCAAGGTCCAGCAAATGGCACAGGCGCACGCCGGCATGGGCATGATCGCGCTGCGAGCCGGCATGCCTGTGCTGCCGGTTGCCATCTGTGGCAGCGAGCACGCCTTCAAAAAGTTCCGCCCACGCGTTACCATCACCTACGGCGAACCTATGCATCTTCGTCCCAAAGGCGCAAAAATCAGCAAAGACGATATCAACGACGCGACTACAGACGTTATGCAGCGCATTGCCTCGATGCTGCCCGCATCCTATCGCGGACTCTATGGAGAAACGCCGGTTGAACCAACCCCCGCACTGAGCACTCAGGCGGGCGAGTAAAAAGCGCCGCCTGTGCCAGCGAAGTTTGCTAGCACAGACGGCACAGAGCAATCAGACAGTTGCCTGACGATTGGCCCGCAGACCATTCCTGAAGGCAGTCGCGGCCACAAAGGTCGCGCAGGCCATCGCGGCAATCGTAGCCACCACCCACATCGTCTGCCCATAGCCCAGTCCGCTACTGCTGGCCGCAAACCGAGGAGCAACCATCCAGAGCCGCACAAGCCAGAGCGTCTCGCCCAGCGTGACAAGTCCCATCCCAAGCACCACAACCGCGATCGGAACCAGCACAAAACGCAGCAGCCGCAGACTCAGTTCACTGCGCAGAACCGCCAGCGAAAGCGATGCAGTCAACGCTAGCGCGATAAAGACGAGCAGAGTAACCACCCCTACGAGCGCCGCAAGATCGAGGATCAGGAGCAACGGCGGCTGTGGCCAGAGACACTGACTGGCGGGCGCACACGTCCTCGGCGCACCAGAGAGAGACGCGGTCGCCAGCAGATAACCCAGACCACAGACCGCGATCACCAGCGCCACACCCAGCAGAAAAAACGCCTGGCGCAGTCTGAGCACAAACAGCCCGAGCACGCCACGTACACCACGCGCCATTGCGCGTCTCACAGCTTGAAAAAGCACAGGCAGACCACCCAGGACAATCGCTAGCAACGTCACCACGCCTCCTCTGACCACCACAGCATACGAGATACCCACCTCGGGGTTTAAACGTCCTACAGCGTTGAAAGGGGCCACCGGATCGACTATACGCCCCAGGGCTATATACGCAAAAAGAAAGAGCACCCACGCGCAGAAAGCCGCCACGATCGAGCGCTGGATAGTCGGAGGTCGTCCACCTCGTCGACCAAAGGTCTCGCTCACATACTCGGCCAAGATTCCCATCATCGTCTCTCCTAGCAGACGCGGCCACAGACAGAGCACACCAAACGAGCCGCGCTCGCGATAAGCAGCGCGACAACACTGGCGGAAGTCCAGCAAGGCCGGCTCAGCGTAGTCGCGGGCAAACGCCGCTGGTCCCAGACTGAGAAGCCAGCGGTAGACAAGCACAGATAGAGCGATAATCGCTGGCTGTTGACGCTCAGGGACGCGAGTATTCATATCTGCACCCCCTTCTCAGCCAGATCGAGGCTCGCGTTACGCAGCGACGGCTTGCTATGAGCTAGAGCGAGGATCTGCTCCAAACGCTGGATCTCAGCCAGAGCCACGCGCCTTCCCAACAGACTCAGCCGATAGTAACGGCGGCGCTCATCGTCAAGCGTCGGATCGGGCCGCTCGTCCGACTCGACGATCAGCCCATCCTCCAGCATATGCTTGATCGAACGATAGAGCGTCGTCGGACCAATGCGCAGCTTGCCCTGCGTCTGTCCTACTATGGCCTGCATAATACTATAACCGTGCAGTTCACCATCCGCCAGAGCCAGCAAAATGTTAAAAACGGCTGGCGTCAGCGGGAGGAAAGTCCCCGGCTCAGACTGATTAGCTGACATAGACATCTCTTTTCACAACGAATATATTCACAATGGGTATATTCACAATGAAAATATAGTATGCAAAACCAGATCCTGTCAAGGGTATGGCTGCTAAAGACCAAAGCAAGCTACGGACAGTCGCCCGTAGCCTGCTTTGACCCTATTGAAGATAGAGGCATCAGCAAACAAAAGAGGAGGCAGAAACTGCTCTCTTTTGAATACATCAAAAATTAGGGGAGAGAAGGAGCGTACGTCTGGCCAACCTCTTCGAGGACAAACTGGTTGGTGGGACGTTTGCCAAGCGTCCACCAGAGCAGGCCCACCAGGATAACCAGCAGCCCCAGGCCAGCTACCATAAACTGAAGCATCAGTCCAATGACCGTGAGAAGCAGTCCACTAGCGGTAATCAGGGGACAGAGACTTGCGCCGGCCACAAATGCGTGCGACAGGGCGACAGCAGTCGTCTGGCGCTCGGGCTGCTGTAACGCGGCGCTGGTTTCCAGCAGGTTCTCGATAGTCGCGTGCAGCCGACGAGCGTCGAAGGGCTTCGTCTGATACTCTACCAGCGCAGATGTCTCATCAGTAGCGTGGGCCTGCGTCTCCCGCTCCCAGGCCAGGACGACCAGAGGCAGAGTCGAGAGAAAGGGGTGTTTTTGCACAGTAGTCAGAAGGACGGCGTCGTCACAGGAGCCGTTATCGATATCGAGGATCAGCAAATCGGGATGACCGACCGGCTGGTCGGCCAGAGCTTGCAGAGAACCGACGGCGAACACCTGTAAACCGCGGTGTTGCAGTCCCAGAACGATTAAACGACGTAAAGACGTGTCGGGTTCAATCAGTAGAATTGTTGACCTGATTCCTCGCGGCATCTTCTTCTCTCCGTAGCGCAAGTTCGCGCCAGTAAGTGCTTGCTGCTTTTCAGAGAAGTATACGTGTTTTACATTACGGCGACTTGCGAGTCCTGGGACTTCACCTTACAATAGCCTGAATGCCACGGCCTGCTTCTAGTATTCATTCTCTGTGCCGGGGTACTGGTGGCACGCCGCCTGTTCTCTACTATTCTAACATATACATTGCGTCGGGGTGCCACGAATAGGGGGCGGTGTCACGTTTGTTCGGCTGCCACAGCCTGGATTTTGGCCAGTTTATACCCCACATCGGGGACGGTTACGATATAGCGCGGATGTCGGGAATCGGGTTCGATCTTTCGCCGCAGACGACTGATGTACACCCAGATAAAATCCACTTCGCGGTTGTATTCCGCGCCCCAGACGCGTTCGAGCAGTAATTCGTGCGTCAGGACACGTCCGACGTTCTGAGCCAGGGTACTGAGCAGTTTATATTCTGTACGACTAAGCTGGATGGCGCGACCCGCAAGCAGGACCTGGTGTTGAGCGTAGTCGATGACCAGCTCGCCCGTTGTAAAGGTCGATGCGCCTGCCTCGTTTGCGCCCGCAGCATTTTGGCGACGGAGCACGACGCGCAGCCGCGCAAGTAGCTCTTTCATGCTAAAGGGCTTGCCGACCAGATCGTCCGCCCCCAGGTCGAGCAGGTGAACGCGCTCGTCCTCGTCATCTTCCTCGGTGAGCACCACGACCGGCACGCGTGAAAACTCGCGTAGACGTTGCAACAGCTCGATGCCCTGGATGTCCGTCAGGCTCGTGGCCAGCAAGACCAGCTCTGGCTCTTCCAGGTCAAACTGCTGCAAAAACTGAGTACCGTGATGAAAGACCTGGACGCGATAGTGCTGTTCCTCCAGGTTTGCTCGCAGGTAGCGAGCGATGCGCGGATCGCTCTCCACAACGGCGACGCGCACCCGCTGGCTTTGACGAACGGCCTGTCCGGTCGCTGCACCACGCTCGGAACGCGTCAACTTGACAGTTGGCAGCGCACCCATCGTCTGCCACGAAGTCGTCTGGACGCCTGGCGGGGTCAGTGGCAGAGCGCAATAGAAGACTGCGCCTTCGCCGATACCAGCCGAATCGGCCCAGACGCGTCCGCCGTGTGCCTCGACGATTGCGCGTACCACGGTCAGACCCAGACCGCTCCCCTGAACGCGTTCATCGCCGCCCGGCACTCGATAGAAGCGCTCAAAGATCTGCTCAAGATGCTCGGATGCGATGCCTCTCCCCTGGTCGCTGATACTCAAGTGCAGCTCTTTCTCATCGCCTGTGAGCACAAGCTTGATAGTTCCACCCGCGGGCGAACAGATCACAGCATTGTGCAATAACTGCTGCAAAGCCTGCTCAAGGCGCACAGGCTCACCGAGCAACGTGGGGAGATCGCGGGCAACCTCACAGACAAAACGGTGGTTGGGAGCATTTTTCTGCCAGCGCTCAACCAGCGCGAGGAGCAGTTCGGGCAGATAGATCTCGCTAAAGCGTATCTGCTGCTTGCCTGCGTCGAGCCGCCAGACCTCCAGCAGCGTATTGAGGATCTCGTGCAGACGGTCGGCCTGCGTATCGATCATCTGCAACATCTCGCGCTGCATCGCAACATCCCAGCGCATCGCACTACTGAGCAGCGTGGTCGCCGATCCCTTGATAATCGCCAGCGGCGTCTTCAGCTCGTGCGCAGCCATAGCCAGGGTCTCGTTGCGCGACTGAGTTGCCGAGCGCTCCAGCGTGACATCGTCGAGCAGCAGACCGCGTCCCAGCAGATGCCCTGGATTATCGTAGACTGGAAAACTCTGCACGCGCAGCCAGCGTACCACCCCATCGGTCAGAGCGAGGTCGACAAATTGCCGTTCTTCCAACGTCAGCCAGAGACGGTCAAGCTCGGTCCGGGCAACCGACGGATTGGCAGCCAGGGTCAACAGACGTGTACGTACATCCCCGACAGAGGCCAGGTCGGCGGTTTCGATACTCAGTAAACGCTGTGCGCCAGGATTTGTGTAGATAAGCTGTTCAGTTACATTGAGCAAAAGAAAGCCGCTGCGCAAATTCGTTGCAATTCCGGCCAGAAGCGCATACTCAGCTGTCAGTTCCTCAGGTAGAGGGATGGCTATCCGCATACTCTCAGCCTGCGCAGATAGAGCTGTCCCACTTCCATCTACATTCCACCCTGTTTTTTGTAAATCCGCCCGATCGCTGGAGGCGAAGCCCATAATGTGAAATACCTCTCCCGTTTGCTCAGTTGTTCCATTATTGATATTCTAGCAAAAATGATCAAGAGAGAGTAACACAGCAGGACTTTCGTAGCTAGCGGGTAAAGCCGACCAGTAGGAGAATAAAGACCAGATGCAGCAGCATCGCGATGATTAAGACCCAGATGATAAAGACAAAAATGCGCTGATCGTGAACATGAGTACTTGTAACATACGCCTGCGGAGAACGCTCGGAGGCCAGAATACCTATCGCAATGCGCAGCCGCAACGGCGAACGCACCGGAGAACGCCTCATCTCAACCAGAAGGAGGTCGTGACACTGATGACACAAAACCCAGAGCTGGCGCGGCTCTGGCGCACCCACAGGCTCTCTGAGCGCGATTGGACGAAACCACGTAGCATGGGCGCAGACAGAGCAGCGAACAGGTCGGGGCCAGTGCATCCTATGCGACGCTTCGCGTTTATCAAGGATGGCAACATCATTGTCTGGGAGGATATTCGTCACTGCTCATTGTCCTTTCTCACAGGCTCATCTGGCTAAAAGCTAGTAGTTTGTCAACGATCAAACCAATGACATTGAGCGGGTGTGCAGAGGGCCGCAACCCTTTGCCTGGGGTTTGAGGCTGCGCCCCAATAACTCTCCCCTCGCCACCTAAGGCGGCGCACCTTTCCAACGACGTCGGACAGACTACTAGTGTAGATTACACAGCATCAGGAACAAAATACAAATCTTACCATCTGGCAAAATTATTGTACCATAACCCCGCATGCTACAACATTTTGTATACTGGGAACTATTCCCTTTAGCATGTTAAAGCCGCAAACTAGACCAACCTGCTCCCTGCGTTTGTTACTAGAGCAGGCCAGGTTGTGCGGCTCCGGGACCACACAACCTGGCCTGTCAATCTCAGATAACACAGGCCACCTGAGCGCCATTATTGCTTGCTTTATCTATTCCACTTCATACGAGAAGAAGACCCGACGGCCTCGCTAGTGAGTCGTCGCCTGAAAGAACAGAGGCGCAAGATAGATCATCGAGAAGACGACTATCCACACGACATCGACAAAGTGCCAGTACATCTCCGCCGCTTCTACAGCGAAATGGCGCTTGGCCGTAAAGTCGCCACGCATACTGCGAATCAGACAGACAAGCAGGAAGATCACCCCGATTGTGACGTGCAGACCGTGGAAACCAGTCAGTGTAAAGAAGGCAGAGCCAAAAATATTTTTTTGTGGAGTAAATTGATCGCCAAACAGACCACTATATTCAAAGATCTGCCCGCCTAGAAAGACTGCTCCCATGATGATCGTCAGGGTCAGACCAATCTTTAACTGCCGCTGATTGCCCTTCGCAATGCCTCGCCCGGCGTAGTGCGCCGGAAAGCTGCTACAGATCAGGATGATCGTGTTAATAATCGGATAGGTGATATCCGAAGGCAACTTAAATTCCAGAGTCCCCCAGTTGCGAACTTCCAGATAGAGAAAGGCCGCAATGAAGTTCGCGAAGATCAGAGCCTCGGAGGCGATAAAAAGGATCATGCCCCACCACTGCATACTTCGACCTGATCCTGTACCGTGTCCTTCTTCCAGGGCTTCTACATGTTCTCCATGAGCAATGCTCATTTTACGCTCCCTAATTAGTTACGACGTGGACGCGCTGTATGCTTCAGCGCACCACCGAGACACTTCAATGCTTTTCTAGAATCCATCCAATGATGACGATAAAAGTCAATACTATACCACAGACAAAGAGGACTGGATGAATCATTAGTCCGATAGCAGTGATAGCCAGCGTCAACGCCAGAGCAATCGGCCAGAAACTCGCTCTGGGCGCAAGCTGCTGCTCCCGCATCTCCAGGGAAACCTTTGCCTTCTTCCCGACTGCCCGTTCCAATGGCATCTCACTCTGACCAGACTCGTTTGCCACGCTTTTCCTCTTTTCTAGATCCTTGTTCGCTGCCCAGGATCTGGTGCCAGCGGTGCTTCGCTCGTAGCGAGCATCGCCGGCAACCAGATTCGAGAGAGCAAAAACATTAGTGGGTCGCAGCTTTCCAGTCAGCTATATCCGGGTTCTTCTTGTCAAAGAAAGGACGGCGACTACGCACTACAGGCAATTCCAGGAAATTATAGACTTTAGGCGGCGAGGTCGTATCCCATTCCAGGGTAAATGCATCCCAGGGATCGTTGCCACACTTCACATCGGAGCGCATGGTGCTGATAAAGTTCCACATGAAAACCATCACGCCGATGGCAATCAGAAAGGCACCAACTGTCGCCATCAAGTTTAACTCGTTCCAACCCAGCCCGTCGGGATAGGTATAGTAACGGCGCGGCATGCCCAGAATACCCAGAATATGCATCGGGAAGAAGGCCAGGTTTGCACCGATCAGGAAGAGCCAGAACTGGACTTTGCCCAGACCTTCGCCCAACATTTTGCCCGTCATCTTGGGGAACCAGTAGAAGATACCGCCAAAGATCGCAAAAACTGAGCCACCAAAGAGGACGTAGTGGATGTGCGAAACCACAAAGTAGGTATCAGTTACCTGATAGTCAAATGGCACGACAGCAAGCGCGACGCCGTTCAGACCACCAATCAGGAACATACCAATAAAGCCGAGCGCAAAGTACATTGGTACTTTCAAGTTGAGTTTGCCCCGCCAGATGGTCCCAATCCAGTTAAAGATCTTGACTGCGGTCGGAATGGCAATCAGGGTTGTGCTGGTGGCGAAAAAGGCCTGAGCCACAACCGGCAGGCCCACAGCAAACATATGGTGCGCCCATACGGTAAAGCTCAGAAAGCCAATCGCCACACCGGACCACGCCACAAAGGTGTATCCAAAGATAGGCTTGCGCGAGAAGACCGGTAGAATCTCTGAGACAATCCCAAAGGCAGGCAGGATCAGAATGTAGACCTCCGGGTGACCAAACGACCAGAAAAGGTGCTGCCAGAGCAGCGGATCACCACCCATGCCCGCCTGGAAGAAATGCGTCCCCGCGTGCCGATCCATCAACAGCAGAATCGCTGCAACGGTCAAACTGGGCAGCGAGAAGAGCAGCAAGAACGCTGTTACCATCGTCATCCAGGTGAACAACGGCATGCGGTTGATAGTCATACCCGGCGCACGCATCTTAAAGATCGTTACCACGAAGTTCAACGAGCCAGCGATCGAGGAGATACCCAGCATCAGGATGCCGAGCGCCCAGAAGTCCATATTCAGACCAGGCGTACACTGATAGGCATTACTGTGTACTGTAGCATTACAGATCGACTCAGTCAGCGGTGCATAGCTGAACCAGCCGGCGTTCGGCGGTGCGCCAAACAGAAAGCTGGAACTCATAAACAGGCCGCCAAAGAGGACAATCCAGAAGCCAAAGGCGTTCATACGTGGGAAGGCCATGTCGCGTGCGCCGATCATCAGCGGCACGACGTAGTTGCCAAACCCGGTCAGCATCGGCATGACAAAAAGGAAGATCATCGTCGTGCCATGCATGGTAAATACTGCATTATAGGTGGTCGGGTCCAGCACTTTGCCGTTCGGTTCCGCCAGTTGCGTACGAACGAGGAGCGCCTCAATACCACCGACCAGAAAGAAAAAGAACGCGGTGACTATATACATAATGCCGAGCTTTTTATGGTCGACAGTTGTAATCCACTCACCGATATATGTTTCACTGAAGCGTTTGCGCCTCTCGATGCTCACGTCTCCAGGGGCGGCAATGCGGGTTGCCATGCACAAATCCTCCGATATCCAGTTGCGCGGCTAGCTAGCCGCGCACATCTTGCCTGGGTAAGAACCCTGGCTCAGGTCAGGCTCTCCAGGTACGCAACCAGTTGAGCAATCTGTGTATCCGAAAGTTGGCCGATATTCATATCGTTGCCAGGTTTGACTGCCTGAGGATCGTGCAGCCATTTATACAGGTTACAGGCACTCGGGTCGGCAATATGCGCACTATCCCCCGTGCCTTCAACCACACACGATGTAGGGTTCCACGACAGCACGCCGCCGGCAATTGTACGCCGCGAACCAAAGTGCGTCAGGTTTGGACCAATTAACGCGAGGTTCTTGGGATCGGTAAAGCTGGTCTCGTTCACGCCGACAATCCCATGACAGCCCACGCAACCACCTGTCCCGGCAAAAAGCGCTTTACCGGCCTGAGCGTTGGCATTACTGGAGGCCTGCGCCGCCTGCTCCTGATTGCTCAGCCAGGTCTGGTAGCCATCCTGAGTCATTGCGATGACATAGAACTCCATGTTCGCGTGCTGCGTGCCACAGAACTCGGTGCATTCGCCTTTATAGGTGCCAACTTTGTCAGCCTGAAACCACTTGCTGTTGTCATGGCCAGGCACTACGTCGGTCTTGCCGGTCAAGGCCGGGACCCAGAAACTGTGGATCACGTTGTCCGAATGCAGATCCAGGCTGATCACTGTACCAATCGGTACAACCAGCTCATCGGCAGTCACTACATTCGGATTATCCGTATAGTCAAACTCCCACCACCACTGATGGCCCACTACCTTTACGTCGATCGCCTTCCCCGCCGGCTGCGCAAGACCAAACATGGTGGTAATCGTCGCAATCAGTACACCAAACAGAAACATGGAAGGCACGACTGTCCAGATAATCTCGACAGTGTTGTTTCCATGCGTCTGCCTGGGCAGCGGCGAGTTCGGTCGCTCGCGATAGCGAACAATCGAGTAGATAAGCAGCCCTTCAACGGCTACAAAAACAATCGTGGCCACCACCAGGATAAACCAGAACAGGCTCTCTTCTTTTGCCGCGATAGGACCCGCTGTCTCTAAAATAGAGGGCGGATTTCCTCCACAGGCAGCGAGAAGCAGCGAGGCCAGAAGGAACGCCGCAAGCATAGCTCCCCAGCGTTTCGCCCCACGAAATATAGGCATCCTCACTTCTCAATCTCCTAAAAAGTTGATCATGATGGACAATAGCGGCGCTATGAATAAACAAGCGGATATGCCATCTATACACACCCGGCTGTCTGGCGTCTTACGAGAAGCGACACTTTTTCCATTGTATACCAACAGTGTAGCAACACAAACTGAAGGGAGACTTGCACAATTGCGGGGAAGACCTTACAATGGCCTGAACACGAGCAAACCCCGGTCTATACGGCGGCTTTCTCAGGCTTTTCGCCAACCGTGAGATATAGCTCCCAGCGCGGACTACTGACAAGCTCTGATCTGCGCTTTAAACCTACCTGCTCCAGGGGAATATGCCTGCCAAAACTGGCGTTCGCGATGACTCGCGTGGTGATACCTTGCGCCTGTACTCTTTTAGCTCGCTTCCTCTCCCCACCAGACCAGCCATAGACAAGCATCTGGAGCACAAGCAATACTGGCTGAAAAAAGCCGACCGGCAGCAAACTGGCACCTTCGACGACGAGCAAACGCCCACCAGGTCGCAACACTCGCTCGATCTCGGCTAGCGTGTCGATACTGTGAATATACTCCGCGGGAAATGTGCTGACTACGTCATCAAATGTTTCAGATGAGAAGGGCAAGCTCTGCGCCTGTCCCTGAATGACTAGACCCGCCTCTCCGACGTGCCGCCTGCTCAGCGTCGCACGCGCCGCCGCTACCATCTGCGGCGATTGCTCGACTGCGTGACAGGTGTAACCTGCCTCTAATATGTCAGCTAGCAGATCGCCCAGACCACAGCCCAGCTCGAGTACTTCTTGACCGCTCAGACGCGCCAAAACCTGTCTCTGCCAGACCCGCCACTGACCAGCAAACGGCACGGTACTGGCAAAACGATAGAGGTAGCGATTGCGGTAAAGCGTCGCAAAAAGCAAACGCCGCACACTTGGGGTCATCAACTGCTCCCTTCAGGGAAAATCTCTAGCAATTCGGCAAGCCGACCAATGACGCGCTCTGGCCTGATCTCACCGTTGCGATACTGCTCAAGATACGCACGACTCAACTGCTCCCTCATCACATCGTCATCGGTCGTCAAAAAACTACCCGCCTGGTTCGGCGCAACAGGTAGCTGACTATCAGCCGTATCGCTACCAGGGAAGGACTGCGCAGAAAGCACAAGCGGCACGCGCTGCGTCTCTCCGCGCTCCGACCAGCTATGCTCAAAGGCCCAACTATATAACCACTGCTTGGGCCTCCAGATCGCGCAGATCCCCAACGGCTGCGCCCCCAGAATATCCGCACTGAGCGAATCACCAACCATCGCCGCCTCTTGCGGCGCAACCCCCAGAGCGTCGAGCACGCTCAGGAAGATCTGCGGGTTGGGCTTACGTATACCCATATCACCAGAAATCGCTATCGATGCCAGATCGAAATATTCAAGCAGACCAATCGCTTCAAGATCTTCGTAAAATGCCTGACCGCCCCACAGTCGATTGGTGACGATCCCTAGCAGAAAACCACGCCTGCGCAGTTCACTCAAAGTCGCCAGCGCGTCAGGGAACAGAGGCCGCGACAGTGGTACACGCACGCGCAAAGCCTCAAAAATAAATACACCCAACTCATGATCCACACCCACCAGACCCCAGTTCTGCAACACGCTGGCAATGACCTCGCCCGCGTCCGGCTCAAGCAACGGCGCACGTCGAATAGCCTCACCTATCGCAAGATCAAAGGTGCGACGTAAGCGCTGACCCAGCGACCGATCGTCCAGGTCGGCCAGGTGCGCCAGACTCAGACGCTGACGCAAAAGTCTGATCGCGTAGACGTTGGACGCCTCTTCCTGCTGATCCCAACTGGCCTGGTCCCGTCTGTACCACAAGGTGTCGCCAAGATCAAAGAGCAAGCAGCGAATCTCGCGTCCCAAAAGAGCTTCTGGCATAACTAATGGTGTGCCTCCACTGGGATGTTTCAAGCTCAGGCAGATTAAAAAACTCACAACACGATAGAGCAGCGCAAAACGGGTGCGAGGTCCGTTTGCACAGACGTAAATCAGGAAGCGTAACTGTCACCAACGGCAGCCAGGCTCCCTGAAGATACTCTGCAAGACACTAGCCTGACTACTCCCTACTATCGCTTGATGATCAAGTCGTCCTGCGAAAGTACCTCATCCACCAGACCGTACTCGACGCATTGTCGCGCAGTCATATAATAGTTGCGATCGGCGTCGTGTTCAATCCGCTCCAACGTTTGCCCACTGTTCTGCGCAATAATATCATAGATTGTGCGGCGCAGACGCAGGATTTCACGGGCGGTAATCTCGATATCCACTGCCTGCCCTTCAGCACCGCCGAGCGGCTGATGGATCAAAACAGTCGAGTTCGGCAGACAATAACGCTTCCCATGCTGGCCCGCAGTCAACAGCACCGCTCCCATGCTCATGGCCATTCCAACACAATAGGTCGCAACGTCTGGCTTGATAAACTGCATAGTATCATAGATCGCCAGACCTGCATAAATCACACCACCAGGCGAATTGATATACATGTTAATATCTTTGGTGGCATCTTCGCCTTGCAAAAACAACAACTGAGCTACTGTCACATTGGCTACATTATCGTCGATCGGCGTACCAACAAACACAATACGCTCTTTGAGCAGGCGCGAATAGATGTCCATGCCACGTTCACCACGCGGGGTCGACTCGATCACGTTAGGGACTACAATCCCTCGCGGCTCCATTATATCACGGGTTTCCCGCAACCACCTGGTATCGTTGGGATTAAACTTACTACCCATCTTGGCTCCTTATATTTTGCGAAACACCTTTTGATCTCTCTCACTTCCCTTTGAGACAAGATACTTATCGGCAAGTACTGAATGTGCAGCGGAACTCTACAAAAAGCAGGGTCGTGTACCGTTATGATAGCACCTGCAAATGGCAAACGCAAGCATTCGAGCAGCTCTTTTAGCAGTCATCCCCCCCGTCTGCTAATCCACCCTTTTATATTGATTGGGGTCGACACGACAAAAATGTGAGCATGGCTCATACCTCCCTCATCGCAGAAAACTATTCACGGTGAGGATTGTGCGGACGATAATCGCGAGCACGATCAAGATTAAGCGTAATCACCAGACCAATATCACTCAAACGCGAGCGAATGCGCTCATCGGTGGCCTGAAATCCTTTAGGGTTAGCGGTGATCACCGTGGGAAAACCCGAATTATAGCGATAGTTGAGTAGTTGAAAGAGCTTCTCACTCGCCCACGGCGAGCTTTGCTGGGTCCCCAGGTCGTCGAGCACCAGCACCTCGGCCTCGCGCATCCGCGCAAAAAGCTGATCAAAGACCTCGCTGGAGTCGGGCGCAAAGGCTCCGCGCAGATGGTCGAGCAGATCTGGCACCGTCGCAAACAGGACGACTGCGCCACTTTCCAGACATTCGTTGGCCACGGCTGCCGCCAGGTGCGTTTTGCCGCAACCATTCGGACCCACCAGGAAAAGCCAGCCGCTGGGCGACCTGGCGAAACGCATTGAAACCTGGAAGGCTTCCTGCAAACCCGGTACTCGCGAGTTGAAGGTGTCAAAACGCTTGTTGTTAAAGGCCCCCAGGTTCGAGATCTCTAACAACTGGCTGCGCCGCTTGCGCTTGCGTTCCTGCTCTTTACACTGACATGCCACCGCCTTGCCAAACTGTGGATGACCAAACGGCACGTTGCTGCGTAAAAAACCCGCCCCTTTACAGATGGTACACAGACCAGTGGCGCTGCTCGACACGTCGGACGCGCTGCTTTCACGCGCTGTCTCCGGCAAAACCGGCTTCTGCGCACGGCTCGCACGCTGCATCTCGGTCTGCAAACGCTCTACCTGCTGCGCTTTAAGCGGCTGCGTGGTACGCTGCGGCTGACGCACAGGCACCATCTGCGTGCCAGGCGCTGGCACCGGCAGACGCGCCTCACGCTGCTCACGCACTGCTGCCGGCGGTCTGGTCTGCTCAGGTAAAACCCGACGCAACTCGCGCGTGACCAGCGGGTCGGCTTTGTCGTACAGTCTGGATGGACGCTGGGGCGGCGGATTCGCCTGACTTTCGCGTGGACGCGGCGCGGGCGCAATATAGCCGCTCTCTTCATGATAGGTAGCACGCGACGCGGTATAACCCTGCTCGCTCTCCCAATCTCCATAGCGCATGTCAGCCGTGCCGTCCCACTCCTCTTCATACTCGGCACCGGTCGCCGGATATTCATCCACGGCGTAGTAATCGCCCTGCGGCGGCTGTTCACTGTAACGTGCAGTCGGGCGCAAACCCCCCTGGCTCCCATAATGCGCACGCGCCACAGGCCGCGCAGGCTCAACCCATTCTTCCTCTGGCGGTTCGGGTACACGCGGCGCTGGCAACGCAGGGCGCGTATAATACCCCTCGCGACTACCCGGCTCCGGGCGGGCATGTCCTTCGGCTGGTCGACGCGACGGCACCGGCTGACGCTGGCCCGCCGCGGCTGAATGTTGCTGCGGAAGTGCGCGTTGATCATTCCCCATATGTGACCGCTGCGTCGTCTTTATAATATTGTTCAGGCGTTCCATGCTATACCTGCCTGCCCTCTGCTTGCCAGCGCTTCAAGATAGCGCTGATATACTTCCAATTCCGTTTATTGCGCTGCACAGCTTCACTAAAGGCCGCCTCAATCCAGTCAGTCGGATACTGATCGGCGGCATCCTCCAGCTCAACAGCCACCATCGGCGTGAGCAAACCAATATTCTGTTCGTACAAGACAAAGATATTTGGCCGTTCAACCTGGATACGAGCCGAATCCAGGCGCTCATTATACCCTGACGACATCTGCAACCCAACTACCGACACCACCTGCTCATCCCTGGTTAAGAAACTTGCTGGCACCATCTCAGCACCCTGCAACTCTCGTACAACTTTTCGACTCCGCGACGTATTAAAAAAGTACCATCCAATAATCTCTTCTTCACTACTTGCCTCACTCAATAGCTTTAAATGGATACGCAACAATGTCCCACGCGCTACCGCCTGCTCTAAACCCAGGCGCAAACGCTCCTCGGCTGGCCGCGGATCTCCCTGACGCTTCAATCCCTTCAACAGCACTGCATCGGCCCGCAACTCTCTCTCACTCACACAACGCGGATCTCCCTGCTTCTGAGCCAGTAACCAGAACAGGTGAAGTGTTACTTTCAGCTCAGCTGTGTCCTCTAT
>DAOTTJ010000460.1:0-13035 GCA_034437695.1 Ktedonobacteraceae bacterium | reverse complement strand
AGAAAAGCTCTGTTTCATTATTGTATGTTTGTTCTAACTAGATACGTTACCAGAGCCTTTTTGTTAATCTATATGGTGCGAGATACATAAAAAGGTGATAGGGAGCACCCGAATAGATATTCCTGGTGCTCCCTATCACCTTCTCAGGCCAGTTAGCGTTGCAGACTGGCTCTCAGCGCATTTGCATCGGGTTTATTGAAACACGTCCTTCGTCTTCTCAAAGAGGTTGCGGAAAATGTTTTTGTCGTTCTGGTCGTTGCGCTCTTTTTCCAGACGCTCCAGCTCTTCAAACAGGCGCTTCTCTTCGGGACTCAGGTTGGTGGGTGTGACGACCTTAACTATCACGTGTTGGTCGCCGCGTGACGTGCTGTGGACGACTGGAACACCCATGTTTTTCATGCGAAACGAGCGTCCGCTCTGTGTGCCGGGTGGAATCTTCAGCGGTTGGGGCTTATTCTCGACGGTTGGAACCTCGACCTCTGCGCCCAGAGCGGCCTGGGTGAAGCTGATCGGCAACTCGTAGAGAATATCGTTCCCGTTGCGTTTAAAGTAAGGGTGCGGTTTGACGGTCAGAATGACGTAGAGATTGCCGGGAGTGCCGCCGCGCGAGCTGACCTCGCCTTCACCAGTGACGCGCACATTGATGCCGTCGTCTACGCCGGCTGGAATATTGACCTTGACGCGGCGGTTGTTGCGCACGCGTCCTTGCCCGCGACATTTTTCGCAGGGCGTCGTGATCACGCGGCCTTCGCCTCGGCAGCGTTCACACATGGTCACATTTACAAACTGACCAAAGATCGACTGCTGAACGCGGCGAATCTCGCCGGTTCCCTGGCAGGCTGAACAGCGCGTCGTAGAGGTGCCGGGCGCAGCTCCACTGCCGTGGCAGGTCGAGCAATTTTCCCAACGAGGAAGTTCGATATCTTTCTGGCACCCGAAGACAGCCTCTTCAAACGTAATAGTCAGATCGTAGCGCAGATCTGCCCCGCGCTGCGAGCCTGTACGTCGCTGAGATGAAGTCGTACCGGCGAAGAACGTCTCAAACAGATCGTTGATCGAGCTAAAGCCAAAGTCATTAAAGCCATTTGCGCCAGCGCTATTGTCGACTCCGGCGTGTCCGTAGCGATCGTAAGCGCCCCGTTTTTGCGGGTCGCTCAGAACCTCGTAAGCTTCGTTCACCTCGATGAAGCGGGCTTCCGCACCTTCTTCTTTATTGGCGTCCGGGTGATACTGCTTGGCCATACGACGAAAGGCTTTTTTAATCTCATCGTCCGTCGCGGTACGTTGTACACCCAGAACCTCGTAATAATCTCGCTTATTCGTGGCCATCTACTGGTCCTTTGTGATGCTAAAGGAAAAACAGGGCGAAGCCCCCGGCAGAACGATCCTGCCATTTCATACTGAGAAAACGCTAATGGGTGCTACGCCCCCTGCGCAGGGCGCTGGCGCTCTTTTGCTGTCAAATGTCCATAGAATCGCAAAGATGATGGTTTTGCCAGCTCGATTGCCACTGCAAATGGCGATAGGTATCGCTGCTATGTTAAAACTGGTCTTTAGTGATGATAAAATAGTACAATTTTTGTTAGATTTACGCAAGGCGGATAGCCCACTCGTTTAAAAGTGATGCAGGAGTTGGGAGGCCCAACCCCTGCATCTGCGTTGTTACATCTCTTTGAATTCGCCCTCGATCGTATCGTCAGATGGACCGGAGGCAGGTGCTTCCTGTTCAGGTGCGCCATACTCGCCTGCGGGTGCGCCGCTCTGGCGGTAGATGGCTTCGCTGATTTTATGGAAGCTCTGTTCGAGCGATTCGCGTGAGCTACGGATGCGTGCGACATCTTCGGTGGCAAGGGCAGCGCGGATGTCGGCGATTTTGGCCTCAAGCTCGCTTTTCTGCTCGCCCGAGATCTTATCGGCCAGTTCGCTGATGCTCTTTTCCGCGCGATAGGCCGCGCTATCCGCCAGGTTACGCTCCTCGATCTCCTCTTTGCGCCGTTTATCTTCGGCGGCGTGAGACTCGGCATCGCGCACCATTTTGTCGATCTGGTCTTTCGACAGACCGCTGGAGGCGACGATGGTGATCTTCTGCTCGCGTCCGGTGCCTTTATCGCGGGCGGAGACGCTGACTATTCCGTTTGCATCGATATCGAAGGTGACTTCGACCTGCGGGATACCGCGTGGTGCGGGTGGAATGCCATCCAGGATAAAGCTGCCCAGCGAGCGATTGTCTTTGGCGAACTCGCGTTCACCTTGCAGGACATTGATCTCTACACTCGGCTGGCTGTCGCTGGCCGTGGAGAAGACCTGGCCTTTCTGAGTTGGGATGGTCGTATTGCGCTCGATCAGGCGAGTGAAGACGCCGCCGAGGGTTTCGATGCCCAGGGAGAGCGGAGTCACGTCGAGCAGCAGCACGTCTTTGACATCGCCTGTCAGGACGCCGGCCTGGATAGCAGCGCCGATGGCCACCACTTCGTCGGGGTTCACGCCGCGGTTTGGCTCGCGTTCAAAGATGCGTTTGACCAGCGTCTGCACGGCTGGCATGCGTGTCTGACCACCAACGAGCACTACCTCGTTGATCTCGCTGGGACGCGAACCTGCGTCCGAGAGGGCTTTGCTGACCGGCTGGCGCGATTTGTCGACCAGTTCTTCGACCAGTTGCTCCAGCTTGGCCCGTGTGAGCGTCATGTTCAGGTGTTTAGGACCACTGGCGTCTGCCGTGATAAAGGGCAGGTTGATCTCGGTGGTCATCGAGCTAGAAAGCTCTTTTTTCGCCTTCTCAGAGGCCTCTTTCAAGCGCTGGAGGGCCATGCGGTCCTGGCGCAGATCGATGCCACTCTCGCGCCGGAACTCGTCGGCCAGCCAGTTGATGATGCGCTGGTCAAAGTCATCGCCGCCGAGGTGAGTATCGCCATTGGTGCTTTTGACTTCGAAGACACCGTCGCCGAGTTCAAGGATGGAGATATCAAAGGTACCGCCACCCAGATCATAGACAGCGATACGCTCATCTTTTTTCTTGTCAAGACCATAGGCCAGCGAAGCTGCGGTCGGCTCGTTGATGATGCGCAGCACTTCCAGACCAGCGATCTGTCCGGCTGCTTTGGTGGCCTGGCGTTGAGCGTCGTTAAAGTACGCGGGTACCGTGATCACAGCCTGAGTGACCGACTCGCCCAGGTAGGCCTCGGCGTCGGTTTTCAATTTTTGCAGGATCATAGCCGAGATTTCGGGCGGGCTATACTGTTTGCCCTGAACCTCAACCCAGGCGTCGCCATTGTTGGCGCGAACGACGCGGTAAGGAACCAGGCGTTTGTCGCGATCGACTTCGGGATCGTCAAACTCGCGGCCCATAAAGCGTTTGATCGAATAGACAGTATTTTCAGGATTAGTAACGGCCTGGCGTTTGGCAACCTCGCCGACCAGTCGTTCGCCATTTTTGTTCATTGCAACGATAGAAGGAGTGGTGCGCGAACCCTCTGCGTTTGGAATAACGACAGGCTCGCCCCCTTCCATGACTGCTACACAGGAATTGGTAGTTCCTAGATCGATACCAATAACTTTTCCCACAAGTGCCTCCTAAAAGAGAGAAAGTGTATTAAAGATCATCATAGCCGTACATTTCGGCCAGAAGCTCATTCATTACTCTAGCCATATAGCGCACCACAGCGATGGCACGCCCGTACTGCATGCGCGTCGGGCCGATGACGCCGAGTAGACCGCCGACTTTACCTTCTTGCCCGTAGCGTGCGACCACCAGACTTACGTCTTTCATCTCATCCCACTCATTTTCGCCGCCAATGATCACCTGGACTCCGTTGACCTCGCGCAGATGAGAAGTCAGGGTTGGTAGGAAGCTGTGTTGTTCCAGAACCGACATCACCTTGCGAACGCGTTCGCTGCGTTCCTGTTCGGGGCCTATACTGGTAAATTCGGGTTGGTCCAGAATATTGATAATACCTTCGCGGTAGAAAGTATCCTCGACTGCGTCGCCGTGTTGTCCGAGCAGACGTGCCATCGTAGTGCTGATCAGGCGTTCGCCTGCCGAAAAGTCCAGTGTATCCAGCAATTTTTGCATTTCAATCGCATTTTTATTGGCAAAGAGCTGGTTCATACGTAGAGCTGAAGCGCTGAACTCGTCCTGGGCGACCGGGCTATCCAGGAGTAGACGTTGTTGTTTGATCGTACCGTCGGTGAGAACGAGTACCAGGTGCGCCGAGAGATCGGTCACTGAAAGCACCTCGAAGTGTTTCAGGCGTCCTACATTGGAGCGCGGCGATGTCATGACGGCTGCACTATGCAGAAGTTGGGCCATCACCGAGGCCGTCAGGCGGACCCACTGGTCTAGCTGGTCCTGTACTTGATAGAATTGATGGCGGATCAGGCGTTGCTCGTTGAGCGAGAGCGCCGATTCTTGCATCAGGTGTTCGACAAAGTAGCGGTACCCTAGATCGGTTGGCACTCGCCCGGCTGAAGTGTGGGGCTGATAAATCAGGCTGGCCTCTTCAAGACCGGCCAGTTCATGACGAACTGTTGCCGAACTAAAGTTCAACCCATACTTGCGTACCAGCGTTTCGGAGGCTACCGGGGTAGCACTGTGAATATATTCTTCAACAAGTACCCGCAGTATCTCCTGTTTGCGTGGACTGAGTGGAGACATTGCCTGTTTTCTGACCCTTCTCAACATACATAAATGTATGTTTACCTTCTCATGATATGATACGTTCCTTGTCAATCTTGATTGCTAGCAGTCTCGTGTCCCGACTGCAAATATAGAATAGCACTCTCGTCGTGTGTCTGTCAAGTTTTTTGGTGGGGATTCCAGGACTATTTCCTCCTCCGCAACCCGATCTTTTTATTCAGGGGGTAAGGGGCTACATGACGAGAATTCGTTGCGCTGCCATGCCTGTGGGACCGGGTGAATGGCCCGATGGAGGAGGGACCGCTAGCTGAGCGGCTCAGGAGCGACGAGCAAGTCGCTCCTGGTCTTTGTGCCGGTTCCCTATAGCTAATAGCCAAAGGGATTATAGTTACCGTTGTTTGGGTTGTTGCCGTTATCGCCGCCGTTATTGCCGGTGCCGTTACTGCTAGTTCCATTACCTGGATTCGTTGGTGGGCAGCCGCTGCTACTGGCGGCAGGTGTGGGATTTGGATTGTTGGGATCGGTTGGATCGGTGGTGGTAGGTGGACAGGCCAGGCCGTTCTGCTGGGGTTGCTCACTCTGGAGCATCCAATCGGTTACGCCATTTCCTTGCAGACCATTCACGGGGTTAACCGGTGCCTGGAGGACGCCAGTGGGTTGTGGGAAATCGTCCGTGGGATACGTAAGATCGGGAGTCATGCCCAGCATGCTGCGTCCGCTGGCATATTCAATGACATCGTGCCAGGTGGGGCCGGCTCCACTGATACCGATGACCCCGCGTGCCATTGGATCTTTATCGCCATCAGCATTGCCGGACCAGACGCCGACGACGACGCTTGTTGTGTAGCCGATGGTCCAGTTATCTACGAACGCGTCGGTTGTGCCGGTTTTTGCGCCTACGGGATGGTTGCCAGTCCAATCGTCCATTGTCAGCGTATCGATCCCGGTAAACTCGTAGTGGCGAGCTGCGTTATCGGTAAGCATATTATTGAGCAGAAAGGTGATCTGCGGACTGAGCACCTGAGCGCTATTGGGATGAATTGGATCAAAGTGGTAGAGGTTGCGTCCATAATTATCCCAGATATTGAGGATATTATGATACGGGATATGTGCGCCATTGTCAGCGAAAGTTTGGTAGGCACCGACCATTTGGATCAGCGGGATGCCAGCGGTCCCCAGGGCGAACGAAGGGCCGAAAGCCTGATTAGGAGTCTCGCCTGGATAGTCGGTCGCGAGATCGTGGTCGATAGCGGTGATGCCCAGGCGGCGAGCCATACTTACCACATCGTCGAGGCCAGAGAACATCAGGGCTTTGATGGCCGGGATATTGAAAGAGTTAGCCAGCGAAATGCGGATATCAGTAGGTAGGTTGGGGTGGTAGCTATTCATATAGTCTGTTGGCGTATAAGTACTTTTGCCGACAGGCAGGGCGGTATTGCCGCCATCGGGAAAATAGGTTTTGCCGTCGATCAGTTTAATGCCGGGATACCAGCCTTTTTCGAGTGCAGTGGCGTAGACCAGTGGTTTAATAGATGAGCCGGGCTGGCGGTAGGCCAGGGCGGCGTTTACTTGGCCGCTGACGCTTGCCGTTTTATCGTTATAGTTGGCGCTGCCGTCCATCGCCAGGATCTCGCCGGTTTTGGCATCCTCGACGACCACTGCGGAGTCGTTGACGTTGTAAACAGTGTTGAGTGGACCCCAGCCTGTATAGGGCTGGTAGACGCGGTCGCGCAGGTTGTGCTGGACATCTTTCTCGACAAACTTTTCCAAGTTGAGGTCGAGCGTGGTGTAGATATTGAGGCCGCTATTTTCCAGGAGTAGATGGCCAGTATCGTAGTCGCCATTGCCCAGCGAGTTAGAGAGCGTATCGATGACCCAGTTGACGAAATGGGGAGCGAGCATAGTTGGCTGGAAGCCGACGATTTTCATCTTACCGATGATCGCCTCGACCTCAGGAACCATTGCGGCAGTCACAGGGCCATAGTCTTTGTTGTTGGTTCCCAGTCCCAGGTCGATGTGGACGCCGTCGGCGATCATCTGATTGAGGACATAGGGGACGCGGTTGGTGAGCACATTTTGCCGGTTCTCCTGGCTGACCGAAGGATCGAAATGGGTTGGATTCTGTGGGATACCGGCCAGGAGTGCGGATCGTGCCAGGGCCAGCACCGGATCGGATTTACAGCTCGTCTCGTCGATCTGTGGCTGAGTTACTTTGCATGCCGAGAGATCGCGGTCCAGAAAAGCCACAGCCGGTATACACTGCGTGTGGTCGGAGCTACATTGTGTTTTCAGGCCAAAGTAGTCTTCAACGGCAGCTTCGACGCCTTTTTCCTGAGCGCCATAGGGTGTATCGTTGAAGTACATCTCCATGATTTTCCACTTGGGATATTGCTCAGTCAGTCCGATCGCTAGCGCGGCCTCGCTGGCCTTACGTTGCAGGGTATCCTGGGTATTATTTGAGAGATTCTTAATCAACTGCTGAGTCATAGTACTTCCACCGCCTGCGACCTGGCCGCCGTGTGAGAAGTACTCTGTGAGAGCGCGTAGCATGCCCTGTGGATCAATGCCATTGTTGGTCCAAAAGGTTGGATCTTCGGCGGAGGTCTGAGCGTCTTGCAGGATACGCGGGAGATAGTTATAGGAAATAGGGGTGCTACGTCCGCTCTCGCCCCATGTGCCATTGGCATAGATGGTATCAAGGAGCGTTCCGTGGCGGTCATAGATACGTGTGGACTGCGCGATTTGCATATTTGAAAGGTTCTGAACCTGCGGCAGTTCGCTTTGATAGAAATTATACGCGTAGCCGGCGCTTGAAGAGATCAGTACCGCGAGCAGAGAGCCGACGATGGCGAAGACAATCGTAGCGATGCGCCTGCCGCCAGGATGGCTGCGGCGCACCCGTTCTTGACGGCGTTTGCGTAGATGGGCAATCCGTTGAGTGTGCGAGCGTCGCCAGGGTTTTGGGTTGAGGCGCGGGGGTCGTGTCTCCGGCTGAGCCGGTGACGTGAGATTGCGATAGAGTACCAGCGGATTGGGATCGACGGTTAGCCCGTGTTTGCGCAGCGAGGCCATCTTATTGGACCAGCGCTGGACCATTTGCATGGGGCGGGCTATAAAAGGAGAGCCGTGGTCCAGTGATGGTGGTAGCGGCTCGCGTGATGGGCGCCCCGTCGCTGGAGGAAACGGGGATGGTCCCTGAGGGCCAGGGGCGGGAGGTAAGGGCGATAAAGGGGGTGGTCCTCCGGGTAGAGACATAGGATTATTTGGCGACGGCAGCTGTCCTGACGCCGATTGTTGGCGTGCGTAGTTACTGAGCAAGCCTGACTTACGCGGTGGGTTATTTGAACCTACCGGGCCACTCTGATTGTTTTGCGATTGCCAGTAATTATTACTCATCGGGTCTTCCTTCAAAACTTCCCTGTATTTATATACCTGGCGCGATTTTCTTTCGTCTCTCTTCTATGTATAGATGCGCCAGGTTTACCGTCCCCGTTTTTCTGCTTAATACTCAGAGAACGCGGGTTCGACTAACCGTTTCAAGGAGAAAATCCAGTCAACCACCTCTCATTTCCTCACTACAAAATAAGCCGTTTCTCTTACGCACAATTTCTGATCGGTCTAAGGGATTAAACGGTTTGTTGGGGACTCATTAACACAGTTTACCTCTTATTGCTATGGATTGTGGTTGATAAGTCCGGTGTTTGCAAGATCAGGTGGGTCGTATAGGAGTTCTGGGCAGGCGCAGGCAGTAGAATCGACAGCGCGGCGTTCTCATGGGAAAGAGCGCCGCGCTGTTGGTTCGTGCGGATTGTGCAGAGGTTTTGACTCTCAGGGTGCTGTGGTACAACTGCCGTTTGTGGCTTTTGTGCAGGCCAGGCCTGAGGCCTGAGGCTCTTCGCCTGCGACCATATAGGATGTATAGCCGTTGCCTGCCAGGCCATTGACGGCGTTGACCTGCTGGCTGACGATGTTATCGGGTACGACAAAATGGCGGTCGGTGTAGTGCAGGTCGAGTGTTGGACAGGGGATATCGTCGAGCGAGGTCTCGCAGTTTCCACTGACATATTCCATGATGCTGTGCCAGATAGGGGCTGCGCCGGTCACGCCGATCGAGTTGACCATTGCGCTGTCGTTGGCGTTGCCGGACCAGACGCCGACGACCACATCGGGGGTATAGCCGATCGTCCAGTTGTCTTTAAAGCTGTCGGTGGTGCCTGTTTTAGTTGCGACATCGGGGTAAGTGCCATCGGGCAGCGTCCAGTCCCACATCGAGAGAACGTGGTCGTGGCCAAACTCCAGTGCGCGATCCTGCTCGTTATTGAGCGTTGAGGTGAGCAGGTAGGCAATCTGTTTACTGAGCACCTGGGTACCCGCGTTGGCGGGATTATACTGGTAGAGGTGGCGGCCATAGTTATCCCAGACATCCAGGATATTCTGTGGTGGGATGCGCGTTCCCTGGTTGGCAAAGGTCTGGTAGGCCCCTACCATCTGGAGCAACGAGACTGTATTGGTTCCGAGGGCCATCGAAGGGATCTGACCAGCTTTGGGATCGATCGAGGTGATGCCCAGACGTGCGGCCATATTATAAACGCTCTGTGTGCCGACAAAATTCTGCGCTTTGAGCGCGGGAATGTTAAACGAATTCGAGATAGCCAGTTCGATATTTGAATTGAGCTTGTGGTAGGTCTGCCCATAGTCGGTTGGCATGTAAGTACTTTTATCTGCCGGCAGGCTCTGCGATTCTCCCTGTGGGAAGTACGTCTTGAAGTCGGGCAGCACTATTCCCGGATACCAGCCATCCTCGTAGGCTGCGGCGATCACAATTGGTTTAAAGGCGGAACCGGGCTGGCGTGGCGAGAGAGCCATATCGAGCTGACCGCTGCCGGCTGCCGTCGTATCCTTCCAGTTGACACTGCCATCCAGCGCCAGGACCTCGCCGGTTTTAGAATCCATCACGACCGAAGCCGAGTCGTGAAGCTCGTCGCTCTGGCTGAGCGTCTCGGTATAGCCCAGGAAGGGTTGGTATTCTGGTTGGTTGATATGGCGGTTCATCGCCCTTTCGACATAGGTTTCCAGATTGAGATCGAGCGTGGTGCGGATATTGAACCCATTGTCTTCGAGGGTAGTCAGTCCAGTGCCGTAGTCGCCGCCGCCCAGAGAGGTAGCGAGGCTCTGAATGACCCAGCGTACAAAGTGTGGAGCGCTATTTCCGCTATCGAAGCCGACGAACTGGATATTTTTTGTCAGGGTCTCGACCTGCTGGATGACCTGTGGCGTGATTGGATCGACCCTGTTGCTCGTCGAGCCAGCTCCCAGGTTGATGCTCATGCCGTTGGTTGCCATCTGCTGAAGGACGTAGTCCTGGCGGGTTAAGAGCGCGGCGAAGTTGTTATAATTGGTCAGCGGGTCAAGCGCTGGTGGGTTCTGTGGAATGCTGGCCATCAACGTGGCGCGAGCTAGACCGAGCAGGGGATTGACCGCGCAGGTCGTCTCGTCTTTGGCGTTGCTGCACTTCGATAGATCTCTATCTAGAAATGTAATTGCCGGAGTGCATTTAAAATTGGCGTCGCACTGGGGTTTAAGGCCAAAGAAATCCTGAGCGGCGGCTTCGATACCCTGTTCCTGGGTGCCATAGGGAGCGATATTAAAGTACATCTCCAGGATTTTCCACTTGGGGTATTGTTGAGTCAGGCCGATGGCGAGGGCTGCCTCTGAGAGCTTACGCTGCCAGGAGGTAGCTGTCTGGTGGTCGAGATTGCGTACGACCTGTTGTGTGATAGTACTTGCGCCGGTTTGGACCTGTTGCGAGCTGGCGTCGGTGAAGGCTGAGCGAATGATAGCCTGGTAGTCGATGCCATTATTGGTCCAGAAGCTTTTATCTTCGGCGGCAGTTTGGGCGTCCTGTAGGAAGCCAGGGATCTCATTATACGAGACGGGTGTACTGCGGCCATACTGGTTATCGAAGAGTGTATAGAGCAGATTGCCGTTACGGTCATAGATATGGGTTGATTGATGAATTTGCTGCATAGTGGCCAGGCCCTGCAATTGGGGAAGTTGGCTCTGATAGTAGGCATAAGAAGATATCCCGCTGGAGGCGAGGACGATGATCAGGATGGCTGCCAGGACGCTGCTGACCAGAATAGCTGTGCGTTTGCTATTGGGATGAGTGCGTTGCCAGCGTTCGCGACGGCGCTGACTCAGGCGATGGATTCTGGTCGCCCGCGAAAGTCGCCAGGGTTTAGCAGGTGTCGGCTGTGGCTTGGAGTGCGGTCGCTGGCCAGGCATCAACTGCTGGTGTGAATGATAGCGAACGAGCGGATTGGGATCGACGGATGGAGGCTGGTGTATGGATCGCATTTTATTCGACCAGCGCTGTACCATCTGGATTGGACCTGAGACAGAGGATCGGTTTTGCGGTGGAGGCAAAGGTCCTTGAGGAGGCCCAGAGCGAGCCGCGGGCGGTTGCGGTGTATAGTTACTCAGTAGGCCAGAGCGTGGCTGTGGTTGGCCCGGTGTGGCCGGTGTTCTATGATTTTGGTGTGGCAAAAATTTATCATTCATACCTTTATTCTTTCCTTGAATAGATTGTCTATCCCTGCTTACCTGAATAAACGCGACCCACGTGCAAGGTCGGCTATACCATTGCCACCTATACGCCCACTTATCTGCCTGTTGACTCTTGCGTCTATCTAATTTGAACGGGTTGTATGAAATGATTTAACACACTGTAGCAAATAGGTACCTATGAAGAAACTTTTAGGGGATAGTAGTTTGCTCGTCTGGTCGGTTGGACTAACCGGTCAGACAAGCAAACGGTGACTTGAAGAGCAACAGAGGGATTACCTTTGCCTGGACGCATAGCCATAGCCATTTTGTTGGGGTTGTTCGCCATTGATCATATAGCTAGAGTAACCGCCGCCAGCGAGGCCGTTGGTAGTGTTGACCTGCTGTTGGATGATGCCGGATGGTCTGGTGAACGTAGCGCTGGTACCCAGGAGTTGACCCAGGTCGTAGGTTGGACAGGGAATGCTGTCTATGGCCTGATTGCAATGGCCGCTGGCGTATTCGATCACGCTGTGCCAGATGGGGGCTGCGCCAGTGACGCCGATCGAGTTGACCATCGGGTCGTCGTTGGCGTTGCCGGACCAGACGCCGACGACCACGTTGGGCGTGTAGCCCAGAGTCCAGTTGTCGCGGAAGCTATCGGTCGTCCCGGTTTTGGCCGCCACCTGCGGATGTGAGCCGTTGGCCAGCGTCCAATCGTTGAAGTTCAGCAAGGTATCGTTGCTAAATTCGATCGCGCGTGCTGCTTGGTTGTCGAGAGTTGAGGTCACCAGGTAAGAGATCTGCGGACTGAGCACGCGGGTTGTCTGTGGGTGGGTGGGATCGTAGTGATAGAGCTGGCGACCGTAGTTATCCCAGATATCCAGAATATTTTGTGAAGAAGCCCGCAGACCGAGATTGGCAAATGCCTGGTAGGCATTGACCATTTGCAGCAGCGAGACGGGTTCGGTTCCCAGGGCCATCGAGGGAACGAGGCCGGTCTTGGGGTCGATCGAAGTGACGCCCAGGCGTGCTGCCATGTTGTAGACATTTTGTAGACCGGCAAAATATTCTGTTTTGAGCGCTGGAATATTAAAGGAATTGGCTATCGCGATCTCGATATTCGAGGCGATATTATGCCAGGTGCCGCCGTAGTCGGGGGGAGCGTAGGTGTTGGTATTGTTGGCTTGCAGGGATTGTGATTTGCCTTCGGGAAAGTACGTCTGGTGGTCGGGCAGGACGATGCCTGGATAGAAGCCCATCTGATAGGCTGCTGCGACCGCGAAAGGTTTAAAGGCCGAACCGGGCTGGCGTGGAGCGAGAGCCATGTTAATCTCGCCGCTTCCGGCTGCGCTTGTATCGGTCCAGTTGGCGCTGCCATTGAGCGCCAGCACCTCGCCGCTGCGTGCGTCCATAACCACCACCGCAGAGTCGTGGAGATTATCGCTCTGACTTAAAATCTCGCTATAGCCCAGGTATTCTTGATATTCTGGTTTATTGATGTGGCGGTTCACCGCGTTTTCGACGTAGGTTTCCAGGTTTATATCCAGCGTCGTGCGGATATTCAGGCCGGCGGTATTGAGGGTATGCAGGCCGGGGACGGAGGTTCCGTTCACCAGGTCCTGGTTATCGCCGAGCGCATTGGCCAGGGTTTGGATGACCCAGTTGACGAAGTGCGGAGCCTTTTCAGTGTTCTGAAAACCGACGAATTTCATATTTTTCGTCATGATCTCCACCTGCTGAATAATCGCGGGTGTGATCTCGCCCGCATAGTGCGTCTGGTCGCCGAGCGCAAGATTAATCTGCATTTTATCGGCGAGCATCTGCTGAAGCACATAGTCCTGGCGTGCGAGGGCAAA
>DAOTTJ010000459.1:0-7346 GCA_034437695.1 Ktedonobacteraceae bacterium | reverse complement strand
AAAGCATTTACTACTTCTTCCGGCGGCGGTACGAGTACGCCCACCCCTGGTGGAAGTTATAGTTATATTGAGAACGTGCATACCGGGCTGGCGCTGGATAACACCAACGGTTCTGCCACCAACGGAACGCTTCTGCAACTGTGGACGCAGGGCATTGGCAATACCAATCAGGAATGGAGCCTGGTTTCCGCAGATAGCGGCTACTATTATATTGTCAACCGCCATACCGGTCTGGCCATAGATGACACCAATGGATCGACATCGAACGGCACTCAGATCCAGCTTTGGACCCCGGTCAGTGGCGATGCCAATCAGGAATGGAGTCTGGTTTCTGCTGGGAACGGTTCCTCATATATTCTCAATCGTCACAGCGGGCTGGCGCTGGATAACACCAACGGTTCTGCTACCAACGGGACGATTGTCCAACAATGGACGCAGGGTAGCGGCAACACCAATCAGGAATGGAAGTTCGTTACTGCGTAACTTCTTCCGCTTCAATTCTCCCGGATCGGTCCGTTGTTGTTTTTAGCGAGAGTTGGTAATGGTCTGCGGTGGGAATGTGCAGTTTACGCAACGCAATGCCAGTTTATAGCGATCAGCACCGCGTTGCGTAAGCCAGCGATTTCTGCTTTGTCAGGCGCAGAGATCTTCTTCAACATGTACGAATGTGTTTGTCCCCCTCAGACGAAAAGTAGGAGGTCGCAAGCCTCTGGCTTGCGGAGAATTACATGGCCCTGGCCAAGCCTTCACCATGATACAATGGTGTGTGTGACCTGAGAGAGCGTTTCTGGTTGTCCCTTTTGCCTGTGTGTCTATGCCTGCTGCCTATGAGGGAATCTTTCTATGTCTGCGCGTTTGACCGACTGGAGCCTTGCACTTACGGTTCTGCTTGCGTTCCTCACTGGTCTGGTGAGCCTGGTGAGCGGCTCTCCACAGGCGTGGTCGCTTTTTGCACTGCACGGAGCTGCGGGCATCTGGCTGTTCCTGGTGATGTGGGGGAAACTGAGGCGCGTCTGGCCTCGTCTGCTCTCTCCTCGACGCTGGGATCGCCGTACCGTCTATGGCGTGCTCGCTCTTCTCTTTGTTGGCTGTACCTTAGGCTCGGGCATCTGGTGGGTTGGAGGCGGCTCGTGGGATGGTGCAGGTCTCAATCTATTGAACTGGCATATCCTCCTGGGTTTTCTCTTGACCCTCGCTGTGCTTGTCCACCTCATCGCCCGTTTCAAACCTCTGCGTCGCCGCGATATAGCTGGCAGGCGACGGGTTCTGCATTTCGGCACCCTGCTCCTGGCGAGTGGTGGTCTCTGGGCTTTGCAGCAGGTTGGAGAGCGCACCCTCAAACTGCCAGGGGCAAGCGAGCGTTTTACTGGCTCGCGTGAGAGCAACAGCTATGCAGGCAATCTCTTCCCTACCTCAAGCTGGGTTGCCGACCAGCCGCATCCACTTGCTCTTCAAAGCTGGCACCTTGCACTCGGTGGAGCAGTGGCCACGCCTCGCGATTTCTCGTATGCCGAACTGGTCGCGGCAGGCGATGAATTGGATGCGACTCTGGATTGTACGGGCGGCTTCTACAGTACCGAGCACTGGCGAGGCATGCGCGTTGGTTCTCTGCTTAACCAGGTCACGCTCGACCCCCAGGCGTGCTTCGTAAGCTTTATCTCAGTGACCAGTTATCGTTGGAGCCTGCCCCTGGCCGAGGCCCGCGCAGCATTGCTGGCTACCCACATCGACGACGAACCCCTCGCGCACGACCACGGTTTCCCGCTGCGCCTCGTCGCCCCCAACCGGCGCGGCTTTGAATGGGTCAAATGGATCACACGCATCGAAGTCCTGACCGCCCCTGACCCAGGTCAGACACTGAGTATCTTCACCCGCAGCTTCACCCCCGCCGGGCGTGGCCAATAAGACCAGCCTTGCTCCTTTTTCTCTCTCAAACGCCGAACTTGGGGTCTGGGGCTGTGTCCCTCTGCATTCCCGCTTCACTTCATGCAGAGGGACACAGCCCTTTGCCAGGGCTTGGGGTGTCCCCAATAACCTCATTCTTTTGTTTTGTATGTTTTGCCTCCGGCAAAACATACAAAACAGGAGTGTAGAGAGGTGCTCTCTGCTACATTCATGCCTATGCTGGGATCTGGGGCTGTATCCCAGTCTGTCAAATGAGCAGTGACAGAGTACTCTGCGCTAGCTTGATACGCATCGAACTGAACCCATTTTATGAAAATTGATAAAAAAGCGAATATAATCTAATAATAATACAATATCATACATTGATAAAATAGAAACCTTGTAATCTCCTCGCATAAGGTTTATACTCTTAGTGAGTGGAGAGTGTTTACTGACGAGACGATCCCATAAGTCATATGAGAAGGCAAATCTAAAGTGATGTCGCAGAAAAACAACTCCTTTGATATTTGCATCTTTTGTGCTCTGCCCGAAGAGGCAGATGCAGTTGAAGAGGCGATAGTACGTCGCTACCATGTCTGGTTTCAGCAGGGTTTCAGCCAGATCGGAAGGACCGAGTATCGCTTCACGACCATACATAACAAGAAGCAAGAAAAATTGTCTCTGCTTCTCTCGTGGTTGCCTTCTAAAGGTCTAGTTGAAACTGCCGTTTATTTCAAGCCCTTGCTTCAGGAATTTCACCCACGTTTTGTAGCTATGACAGGCATCTGTGCTGGTGATAAAACGCGTGTACGGCTGGGGGACATTATCGTAGCCGAGAGTGCTTATATCTACGATAGCGGCAAAGTGCATCTTGACCAAATGAGTGGTCAGAAAAACTATATCTGTGAAGGAAAGATGTATCACCCCGATCAGCAACTGCTTCAGTATGCTCGCCGCTTTCATGACTGGGTAGCAGAGCTTAGACGCTTTGCACCAGTCCCTGAGGGGTTGACATCTCCACAATGTCACATCGTGCCTCTGGCATCTGGTAATGCTGTGCGCCGGGATGCACCATTCCAGGAAGATGCACTCTCCGCCTATCGAGCAGTGGCTCTCGATATGGAGGGTGCTGCGTTTTATCGTGTGGTCAGTGATTTCCCTGCAACCAGAGCCTTGCTGGTTAAAGGGGTCAATGATTATGCGGATGAGGATAAACACGATTCCTATGCGACATATGCTTCGCTCATTTCAACCATATACGTGTTGAGTTTCATTGACGAATATGTAACTCAGGAGGCGATGCCGAGAAGTGTTGCCTACGATGTGCGCCCAGACTTATCATCAGTTCATCGTGTACCTTTTTTGCGCAATCCGCTCTTTACAGGTCGGGAACAGGTCCTTGCTCTCCTGTGGGAGAGGTTTACCAGTCATCCGTCACCGGCTCAGGCACTCTGTGGTCTGGGAGGAATTGGCAAGACACAAATCGCCATAGAGTATATGTATCGACATTTCGACCAGTATCAACAGATTTTCTGGGCAAACGCAGCTAGCGAGCAGACTCTTATAGCTGATTTTGTCTCTATGGCTGGGCAACTCGATATAGTGCCAGATAGCGACGAAGATCGCAAACTGCTTATTCATGCAGTAAAAAGCTGGCTAGCTGAGCATGATAGGTGGCTACTGATTTTAGATAATGCCAGTTCTCCTGATCTCGTTTATGATTTTTTACCCGGTCTTTACCAGGGGCATATCATTCTTACCACACAGGCCCAGGCAATGGGAGCTTTTGTGCAGAATATTGAGCTGGGCGCATTGGACCATGAGGACGCCTGTGCGCTGCTTTTTCGCCGCGCCAAACTTCTCACCCCAGAGCGTGAAGTAGATGCTCTGGCCGAGGAGGATGCCGTCGCTGCCAGGTCGATCGTGGCTTGCCTGGGAGGGTTCCCGCTGGCACTTGACCAGGCTGGAGCTTATATTGAAGAAACTGGTTGCAGCCTCACTGACTATCTTATACAGTTTCAGCAGAAGTTCATTGTCTTCTTACAAAGACGTGGAACTATAAACAGGGATCACCCGGCCTCACTGACTACCACCTGGTCACTCTCCTTTGAAAAGGTTGAGCAATCCGATCGTGTAGCCGCTGATATACTGCGCTTTTGTGCCTTTCTCGCACCCGCTCTTGTTCCTCAAGAGTTGCTCCTCGTGGAGAGTGTGCCATCCTCTTCTCTACTTGATCCAGTTGCGACCCCCTTTGCAGCACATTTCGATGAAGCTATAGCTATCTTGCGTCGTTTCTCCCTGGTTCGACGTAATCCCTATGAAAAAACACTGACCCTGCATCGGCTGGTTCAGACAGTCTTGAGGGTACAGATGGATCGTCCAACTCAGTGTTTTTGGGCGGCGCGGGTTGTCCAGGCTATTAGTGCGGTCTTCCCTGAGCCAGGCGAACCCGCCTGGTCGCATGCTCAGCGCTATCTGCCCCACGCATCCATCTGCATGACGTATCTCGCTGATTATGACCTGACATGGCCGGAGGCACCCGCGCTTTTCTATCGTGCCGGGCTGTGGTTGCATGAGCATGCTCAATATAAGGAAGCAGAAACCTTCTATCTCTATGCGTACCGCCTGCAAGAACAGCAGAGCAATCCTGAGTATATGGCTCTGGCAAAAACGCAGGATGCGCTGGCTCGCCTGTATCTGGATCTGGGATTGTATCAGCAGGGCGTGCCATTTGGTCAGCGTGCTCTGGCACTCAAGAAAGATCTATTGGGCGCACAGCATCGAGAAGTAGCCAGCACTCTCTATGTTCTGGGGAGGCTCTCGCATGCGCAGATTGACTATCTCCACGCCAAAGCGTTTTACAAGGAAGCTCTTCTACTGAACAGACATGGTTTTGGTCCAGATAGTCCTGAGACTGCAACAACGCTCCATGCCCTGGCCTGGCTCTATCATGATCAGAAAGCCTATTCGCACGCTGAATCTCTCTATCAATGTGCTCTGGCTATTCGCCAGCGAGAGCCTGGGAAAAAACAGGCCAGTACCGCGATTACGCTTCATCAACTTGCCTGGCTTGCCCATCAACAACAGCACTATGTTCGGGCAGAAGCGCTTTACCAGCAAGCTCTGACGCTGAAGGAGCAGACACTTGGTCCCCAGCATCCCTTTACTGCGATAACTCTACATTATTTTGCCAGGTTATATCACGATCAGCAGTGCTATGAACTGGCGGAAAACTTGTATCAGCATGCACTGGCCATTCGCAAGCAAGTGCTTGGTTCCGATCATCCTTTTACCGCCGAGACACTTCACTACCTGGCTCGCCTTGCTTACGACCAGTACTTGTATGCGTCGGCTGAGGATCTGTATCAGCAGGCACTTGCTATTCGCGAGCGCGTTTATGGTTCCGACCATTTTATCACTGCAATCACCTTGCATCACCTCGCCCGTCTCTACGAAACAACTGGACGATACGCTCAGGCGTACCACTTTTACCAGCGAACTCTGGCGATTAGAGAGCGTTCACCTGGTCCTGCTCATCCTTCAACGGTGACGGTAACCCAGGAATGTTCACGTCTTTCACGCCGTCTCTCTCAAGAGAAGCATATAGGGCTGTGGGAAGAGATCTATTGTCCCTGATCCAACCTCTACTTTGCTGCACAGGGCTATATGCTCCCCTGTTTGCAGGAGCTGTTTCAATACCTTTCAACTGCCTGTCTTTGCTTATCTTCATTCGAGAACTTCTATCTCTTCTGCATATCTCTGTATACCCTCGGCCTCTGGAAAGGTCATATGCCATTGGTTGATCAGTGGGAGACAATGACGAACTTGAGTCTCTATAATGTGCTTCTCTTCGGCATGGAGGGATAAAAAGACTGCCTGAACCGCTCGTTCTGCCCAGCTTTGTGCGGTTTTTTCATCCATTTCGTCCCTGAGCATCTCTTGTACCATACGATGAATGGAGAACCGATCGATAGTTTCATCTTTGTTGACTTCACGATTGAGCAGCGAGTATCTGCGTAATGTAGCGATAGCTATATCAAGGGCAAAATCATCAGCGGCAAACGCCTGTAGTTCGGGACCAAGTGCCGCACCCCTGGTAAAAACTTCTCTTGGAATGGCATCAGGTGCCAGGAAGGCACAGAGTTGCAGGAGATCAAACGTTGCCGGCTCACGTCGTTTCACGATGTTCCGCGAAATGTCCCAGACGGTGGCGACCGCTAGCGGGTAATTTGGGAGCGCTCCATATTGACGCTTGATTACTTCGGCCCGGTGTTTCTCATAGATGCTCAGATATCTGCTTTCGCTGGTCCCTGTATCTTCGATGTATGCTCCTGCCTGCTCTAATGCCAGGGGTAGCCCATCCATCAATGTGGAGATACGTATGGCCGCTTCTATTCTTGCTGCTGGAAAGGTCATTTCTGGGTAGCCGTTGAGTGCGATGCTGCCTGCGCGGCGGAGGATACAGAGCGCTCCATCTTCGGGATTGAGTGCTTCTAACAGAAACGGTTGACCCACAGTGGTAGCCGCACGCACACGCGTAGTAAGAAGGACATGCCCGCGCTGAGCATGTGGCAAAAAATCTTCAATGATCGGCAAATCATCGGCATTATCAAGGATGAGCAGCCAGTTGCTCTGCGCGGTAAACCATGTCTGCATCGCTTTAAGCGGATCGTTTGGCTCTGGCAGATGGAGTAGCTCCGTCAGGGCCTGGTAGTCTGCGCTAAGATTTGCCCGACTGTCAGCCCTGACCCATAAGACAGCTTCATAATGTTCACGGTAACGATACGCATATTCGGCCGCAGTCTGGGTTTTGCCCAGACCTCCAAGGCCGACGATAGCCTGGGGACCTGGGATGTGCGCCGCATCCTGGGCGACGAAGGCGTGAAAGATCTGGTCTATCTGGCTATCACGACCCGTAAAATAGGGCGCATGGCGGCGCGAGACGTTCCAGTGCATGGGAAAGGGCGTACCAAAGCGCATGCCTGTAGCAGAGGCGGTCACGGCGGCTCGCGCCAACGGCGGAAATTCAGCAGGTTTGAGTTGTTTCGGCATTTGCTGGACTCCTGAGAGCAAGCTCTTACGCGCTTTTTCTTTATCTTGCTCTCCATTCGGGCTTAGCAGGTCGATATAGATAAGTGGAGCCAGTAATCCACCCACGTCACAGGCAGCCACGCGGACTGGTAAGAGCAGACCCCTGGCTCCTGTCGGGTCTTGATGGAGCGCGGCCGCCCATTCTAGTTTGGTAAACTTGGAGACAAGGTAATGTGGCGATAATACGGCAATGGTACGCCTGGCGTGAGTCGCTCTGTCCATCTCCAGGATTACGTTTCCCCCGGCTGCAAAATCTCTGGCCGGCAGAATCGTACTGTACCCGGCTTCTTCAAGCTGCTGGCTTATCCACTTTGCCCATGACCAGTCTTGATGTGCGTAGCTAATAAAAAAGTCTTTCACTGTATCCTGGC
>DAOTTJ010000458.1:0-5699 GCA_034437695.1 Ktedonobacteraceae bacterium | reverse complement strand
AAAAAGGGCGTGCGTCTCTGGTATGCTCATGCAAAAGTGCGCTTCAGACAGGTGCTACGGCGTACTCACATTGTCAAATACCGCAGTATCCAGGGCTGTCGTATTGTGCGAGGTGACAACCAGGCCAGCCAGCAGCGAACCCGTCAGGGCGGGTATCGAAACACTTGAGCCGCTCACTGCGGTCCAGGTGACTCCATCGCTGGAAGTGTAGGCCACATAGGTCGTCCCTGTGCGCATGACCTGAAGGTAGACCGGTACAATACCTGTGGCAATCGTCGCTAGCGTATTGACGTTTGCACCCTGAGTCGTACGATCCAGCACCATGATCCCGCGCTGTGGCGTGACCACAACTGCATAGAAAGGCGCAGCCGAACTCGTGCTCAGACGCACCATCACACCTACTTTGGCTCGACTATTGGTATTGCTCTGGCTCAGTACGCGTGCGCGAACGCCACCATCACCCGGCAGCGCTTGCGAGACAAAGTGGAATTGATCGGCAACTCCACCAATATCACTGCCAGCCCCGGCGATAGTCCAAACGCCGCTATTCATCGAATCGCTGCCAGCCAGGGTCGGAGCACCGATATCCTGACCCGCCCAGGTCAACTGGACGCTGACCGTGTTAAAGGTGGCTGTACTTAACTTGGGACTTGTCAACGTATGCGACGAAACAGCCATGCCCGCCATCAATGTTCCCGAGAGCGCGGTTAGAGTTACTGTCGAACCCGCGACGGCTGTCCAGCTACTTCCATTGGCAGAAGTATAGGCGGTGTAGGTGATGCCCGAGCGCTCGACACGCAGATAGACCGGTACCGTGCCAGCTATCGTGGCCAGGGTACTCACATTTGCACCCTGAGTCGTGCGATCCAGAATAAAGATGCCACTTGACGGCGTAACTACTGCCGCATAAAAGGGCGATCCCGCATTAGTAGTCAGGCGCAACATGACGCCGGCCTGGGCGCGACTATTTGTATTTGTCTGACTCAATACCTGGGCGGTTGTAGTTCCATCGCTCACCAGAGACTGCGAAACAAAATGGAATTGATCGGCAGTCCCACCAATATCGCTACCACTTCCCGCAACCGTCCACACACCATTAGAAAGCGCTTGACTGCCCGCCAGCGCAGGACCGCCAATATCCTGACCAGTCCACGTTGCCGTAGGTCCAGGTCCCCAGAAAAGACTTGTCTGCGTCTGAAATGTACCCAAAGTCGTTACAGACGCCACTACCGTGTCAACCCCAGCAGTCGTATTCGTCACGTTAAACGCAGCATGACCGGTAGTATCCGTATAAGCACTCCCCGTCTTACCTGCATCAGGACCCGCAGTCACGCTAAAATTGACCAATGCATTCGGTGTAGGATAACCACTGCCATCCTGTAAAAACGCAGTCTCTTTGGTAGTAGTCCCAACAGCCGGGTTTGCGTTAGCGGGATAGAGCGATATCGTCGCATTGTCAACGCCTGCGGCACCAATCGCCCGCCACTGGATCGACTCATTTTGTTTACAGTAACCACGATCAATCCCGCCCGTATCCAGTACATGCGTGCTATCAGAAAGGACAGTTGCGACCCCTCCGATCGTGATCGAGACGGTAGGCGGCTCTGTGATAGGATTGCAGTGATTCGGCGGATACCCGCTGGTATCAAAGTTATCGTAACCAGGATTATTATTCGGGGGATCGGCCGCCAGGATAACGCTCTTCCCCGCCGGAACCGTAAACGTCCCCCAGAGGCTAAAAATCTTTCCACCCGTCATATCAGCGTGAAGATTTGCCGTGACATTGCTGACAGAGATATCAGTAGTACCACTATTATCAAGGCGGATCGCGCCAGTATCATAACACGTCGGTGAACTGCCGCAGGCAGTCTGACCTGGCACCGTCCCACCGAGAAAAATAGTATTCGGCGCACCCGCCCAGGGTACAGGAAAATTCGCTGGATTGGGAGTATTGATCTCTTTATTCTCAGCATATCCAACATATACTGAAAGCGCCGCGTTGCTTCCCACAGCGGCACGAGCCTTCGTCACCATCGTTACCACCGTTACCGATACGCCGGTAATCAATAAACAAAGTATAGGAATAAGCCAGGCCAGCCTTCGAGGAAACGCACGTTGCATGAATAGTTCCCTTCAATATATTTTTAGATAGCTTTGCTGAACAAGCAACATAGAAATGTACCGCCTCATTTCACATAGTAACATCTTTTCAGGGATTATTGAAACTGAGTAAATTCACACAAATTTTACTGTACCAGTAGTACTATAAGGGGGTTAACAGAATCACACCGGACATAAAAAACACAGTTTATAGTGTATTCACCGGGCCTTACCCCGCTCATTACTATAAACTGTGAGTTCTTAACTTATTGTTGCAAGCCGCTGACAACACGAGCGTATTTCTCCGCCAGAGCCTGAGCCTGCTCATTTGAAACCGACTCGGCTACCACGTGGAAAAGTGGACGATCCGCATCCGGCAAGACCAACACCCATTCTTTGCCCAGATCTATTTTAATGCCGTCGATCGGCTTGGCTCGCCGCTCGCGGTACTGCTCGCTCAAGATACGCATGACCTTGCCCTTGTGCTCCCACGGACAATTGACGGTCGTGCGGCTCATATAGTAAGCGGGCAAATCGTCGATCACTTCAGAAAGATGCATCTGGAAGGTGGCCAGCAACTCTAGCAGCTTGACTGTAGCCAGCATACCGTCGAAGGCTGGCATCAACTCGGGGAAGACATACCCCCCCGCGCCATCGCCGACCAGCACCACGCCATCGCGGCCAGCCGCGGTCATCATAGCGTAAGGCAGAACTTTGGTGTGCAGGATCTGTCCGTCGTAGTGCGTCGCAATGTGCTGGAGAGCGCTGGGAGCCGTAACCGGCGCAGCCACAATCCCATTGCGGTGCTTACGCAACATCAGACTGGCCATTGCCGCCAGCATCTTCATGCCATCGACAATCCTCCCGTGGTCGTCAATCACCCAGATATGTTCACCACCTGGATCGATACGAATACCCAGGTCGTTATTGAGCGTCGAAGTGATAGTCGCCAGACGCTGCAAATCCTTATCCACCTCCTCGATAGTCCGCGAAACCTGACCAGTCTCCAGGTTGCCGTTGAGCACAATCACCTCGCAACCCAGACGGTTCAAAATACGCTGGAGAATATATGAGGTGCTTCCATTGGCATAATCGATCACCAATTGGTATTTGCGCTGTTTAATCAAAGGCGCGTCAACCACACGCATAACTGCATCCAGGTAAGGGTTGACCACATCCTTGGTCTCTAAAACTTCGATCGCCCCCAGGTCGTCCAGATAAACACGGCGAAAATCCTCGCGGAAATAGAGGTTCTCTATCTTACGCTCGGTCGTCTTGTTGATATCCAGACCGTACTGGTCAAAAAACTTGATATCCACAATGCGCTGATCGTGCGGCGAAAGGCGGACATGTACCCCACCCACCGCGTCTGTGTTGCGCACAAAGTAACGCGCCACCGGCACAGGCACCTGGTTGATGTCGTGAACATTGATACCCGCAGAAGGCAAACCAGCGACCACGGCTCGCTTGATCATACGCGACGTGCGGTGCGAAGAATCGCGGTTGAGACAGACGACCGCCCCCTTGGGTAAGATCGCCCCATAGGCAGCACCCAGCTTGGCCGCGAAATCAGGCGTGAGATCCACATTCACTAACCCACTCACCCCGAAGCGACTGAACAGGCCGCGCCGTCCCTGCGAACCCCAGATGATACTCGCGTTGATGACCGCCCCAGCCTCAATCTCTTTATCCGGCCAGATCTTGACATTCGGCTGGATAATCGCGCCCTCCTGGATGATCGAACTGTCACCAATCACCGAACCTTCAAACATCACCGCCTTGCTCTTAATGCTCGTCGCCGAACCCACCAGCGCCCCACGCAATTCAGCACGCTCCCCCACGTACGAATTACTCCAGACAATACTGCGATCAACCTGCGCACGCTCATCGATAATCGTATAATGGCCGATAATACTCGGTCCATGAATAATCGCGCCCTTTTTCACCTTACAGTCGTGCGCCAGGTAGATCGGCCCATAGAGCTGAGCCTCCTCGTCGATCTCGACGCCCTCTTCACACCAGATATTCCCACCAATATTCTTTGCCGGAATCTCTGCCTCAACCAACCCGTTCAGCGTATCTGCGTTGGCTCGCATATACTCGCTCAGATTACCTACATCACACCAGTAGCCACTGGCTACATAGCCGTAGATCGGGTCACCCTTCTTCAACATGTAAGGAAAAAGCTCCTGGCTGAAATCGTATGGGCGATCTTTCTCAAAGTAGCTGAAAATCTTGGGGTCCAGAACATAGATACCGGTGTTGATCGTATCGCTAAACACTTCACCCCAACTCGGCTTCTCCAGAAACTGCGTGATATGCCCACTCTCATTGGTGATAATCACCCCATACTCCAGAGGATTGTGAACATGCGCCAGCATCAGCGTCGCCAGGGACTTTTTACTGTTATGATAGTCGATGATCTCCGAGAGATTATAATCAGTTAGAGCATCTCCACTGATAACCACAAAAGGCTCAGTCAACTGCTCCTCAGCGTTCTTTACACTACCAGCAGTACCTAATGGAACATCTTCTCGCGAATAGGTGATGCGCATCCCTAATTGTGAACCGTTGCCAAAATAATCTTCAATATTACTGGCGAGATACTGCACGGTTACAACAACTTCGGTGATGCCGTGACGTTTGAGTAGATTGAGAATATGCTCCATAACAGGTTTACCAGCGATAGGAACCATCGGTTTAGGACGCCTGATCGTGAGTGGCCGCAGCCTTGATCCCTCCCCACCGGCCATGACAACCGCTTTCATAAAGGCCTCCTCGGACTTAGAAATGCGCAAAAAAATGAGAGACGGCGTAGCACCTGCCACGCCGTCCCGATTGTACAACATAAGTGTGCTGAGCCGCAAGCTGATGCATCGCTGCTCTTCGCTTGTTCATTTACCTACGGCTTCTGCTTTGCTCACCTGAAAATCGGCACGCAACTCGTCAATCCCAGTCGCTTATTCGACCCTGTTCTACCAGCCAACGAATAAAACGGTGGCGATTGGTAATCTGCGTAGCCTGACGCTGCTCATAAACTTCGCGCAGTGTGATCAACGTGCTGGCCTCGTCCACTGTAAAACCCTCATCCAGGAGGGCGTCGATCAGCAAATCCATGTATCGCTGTTGTATATGCAAGTTGTCCTCCTTTGCTTGTTTCCAGTCAGGTAAACCTACTACACTCTATAAAACAAGGACCGCTGCGTTAGCAAACACATCTCTATGTTCTATACGCATCATCCCTGATTCTGACAGATGGTTCGCCATTCAGCCCACAAGCTCCAAAGATCCGCTAAGGCAACTTCTCTGTCATGGATTACGCAGATCGCCGGAACCATCTGGCCTGGCATCAGGAATTACCCCGGCAATGAATGGTCCGCCTATGAGAATTTGATACGTTGATTAACCGTACGGAGTTTCAGGTAACTTTCTCTTATCTATAATCTCAACCATCGATATCAGTTACCTACTATCAATAGTATAGCGTGTTTCAACAAAATTGTGTAGAGTTTTTTTATCCATGAGAGACGATATTCCCTGCGCACTATCTCCATGCTTGCGCTTCTTATCTGCTTCTCCGCCATTTCATGGCCCGCCGA
>DAOTTJ010000457.1:0-12876 GCA_034437695.1 Ktedonobacteraceae bacterium | reverse complement strand
GACAAGAGAAAGGCCTGATATATGATCCATTCGGTGAAATCGCCCTGTGACGATGGAATAATGCATACTGTCACGCCCAGGCCAGCGGCTAGAGTAGACGGACGTTGGGTGCTAGTCGCGACGATCCTCGGCTCCAGCATGGCTTTTATTGATGGTTCGGTCGTCAATATTGCCCTCCCTGCGCTCCAACGTGACTTCACGGCTGCGTCCAGCGAGGTGCAGTGGGTTGTAGAGGCATATGCACTCTTTCTCGCATCGCTTCTCCTGGTTGGTGGGTCGTTGGGCGATCGCTTTGGCCGACGACGCATATTTATGCTCGGCACTAGCCTGTTTGCGCTAGCCTCGATCCTCTGCGGATTTGCGCCCAGCGTGGAGTTTTTAATTGCCGCGCGAGCGCTTCAAGGTATCGGGGCAGCCCTACTTGTGCCGGGTAGTCTGGCGATCATCAGCGCAACCTTTGCCGCCGAGCAGCGTGGGAAAGCGATTGGCACCTGGTCGGGTTTTACCTCGGTGACCTCGGTGCTTGGTCCCTTGCTGGGTGGCTGGTTAGTCCAGTACGCCACGTGGCGCTGGGTCTTTTTTCTGAACATCCCACTGGCGATCACCGTGCTGCTAGTCTCCTTCTGGAAAGTACCCGAGAGCCGCGACGAAAGCGCAAAGGGCAAGCTGGACTGGCCAGGAGCGCTCCTGGTCACCCTCGGATTGGCGGGCATCGTAGCGGGTCTGATCGAATCGGGCGCGACGGGTCTAGCTCAGCCGCAGGTGCTGATCGAGCTAGTGCTGGGAGCCTGTGCTTTAAGCGCCTTTTTCCTGGTAGAGAGACGCACAGCACAGCCAATAGTTCCGCTGCCCCTGTTTCGCTCGCGAGCCTTTACCGGCGCAAACCTGCTGACATTCCTGCTCTACGGTGCATTAAGCGCCTCCATCTACTTCGTTCCCTTCAACCTTATCCAGATTCAGGGGTATTCCCCATCTGAGGCCGGCCTGGCCCTACTGCCTTTTGCGCTGACCATGTTTCTACTCTCACGCTGGACAGGCGGTCTGGTCAGACGTTTCGGACCAAAGCTTCCCCTGGTGATTGGTCCCTGCCTCACTATGCTTGGCTTTATCCTCTACGCACTGCCGGGCAGTGGAAGTGGACAAAGCTATTGGACTACCTTCTTCCCGGCCATCCTGGCCATGAGCCTGGGCATGGCCGTGACGGTTGCACCACTCACGACCACGGTCATGAACGCCGTTGAGCCACGCGCCGCGGGCATCGCCTCTGGCATCAACAATGCACTCTCGCGCACCGCCGGACTTCTCGCCATCGCCGTGATGGGACTGGTCATGCTGCATGTCTTCAACAGCAGTCTGCTCCAACAACTCTCTACACTCCCGATTGCCGAGCATACCCGGCAGCTAGTCGCGGCCCAGAGTGGCAATCTGGCCGCGATCAAACTTCCTGCGGGACTGAGCGGCTCAGCGCAGACGCTTCTGCAACAGGCCATTCACCGCTCCTTCATTGACGGGTTCCGCGTGGTCGTACTTCTCTGTGCCGGACTTGCACTTACCAGTTCACTGGCCGCCGGCCTCCTGATTGGTGGACGAACAGCCACGCAGACCACCATGCCGAAGGCAAGCACGACTTCGAATACGCTCCTTGAAGAGAAGACACGCTAGGCCGGTTGTTTTAGCCAGGAGCAAACCGCACTCTCCTTTCATTCCTTAGAGGTATCCGCTTTCTCTTTATCTACAAGTCAAGGCAGCGAGCGGCAGTGGCCTAAAGCGGACACACGGGTTCGCTTGCTGTATGGGCGACGGGACAACCGATGTGTTGGGATGCAATAGCCTGCGTTATAGGCAGCGGCCAGGGATTTGATTGATAAAAGAAATTTGGTTTCATACGCGTATTTTTATAGGTAGGGATATGAAAAATAGGGCTGGCCGAACCAGAGATAGGGGGGACTAGCCAGGTCCAGTGGGCGGGAACGCTGCGCCCGGCGCGTGTTTCGCGGGCATCGTGCAGGAGAAATTGCCGAGATGCTGTATGGTGATCGACGATAGTCACGCCATGACTATGAAACGAAGTGAGGACGGCGACGTTCAGTTCAACGAGTGCGCGGTCGCGCCAGAGCGTAGAGTCGGAATGAGTATCCAGACCCATCTTCTGCGCGACGACCGGCAGGAGATTATAGCGTTGGACATCGCCCAGATTGCGTGCGCCGATCTCCGTCCCCATATACCAACCATTAAAGGGGGCCGCAGTATAGGAGACGCCGCCGATATCCAGACGCATATTCGAGATGACTGGGAGTGCGTGCCACTTGAGTCCGAGTTCGGCAAACCAGGGATACTCGGGATGGCTGAGCGGCACCTGCATAATCAGATCTTCCGGCAAGACAAAGGTCTGCGGCGCTTGTCCCGGCAACTGGATCACGATCGGCAGCACATCGAAGGGCGACTCTTCACCGCCATCCCAACCGAGCGAGCGCAGTGCGTCGGTCAGATCGGTAGATAAGGGATCGCCTACGACGCTCCCATCGGCCTGGCGATAGCCGGCGTAGCGGATAAGCTGAGGATTCCAGATACGCGGGCCTTCGTTGTCAGGCAGAGCCGGAGCAAAGATGCTGATAGTCGAACGAATTTTTCCACCATTTGTTGCAAAACGTAGATGGTCGACGAGACCCTGGAACATCTCTTCGGCAGTTGAGACGTGCCTGAGGTCGCGCACCGTCAAAGTTTGCCAGTGGAGACGGCCGATACACCGCGTATTATTGCGCCACGCCACCCTTGCGCCATACGTCAACTCGGCCGGGGTCTGCCAGTAGGTTCCTGTACTGTCAAGCTCTGCCCGTACAGCGGCCAACCTGCCAGAGATATCATCCTGAGGGGTACATTCCCGCTGAAACAGATGCAGATAGTCACTGACTTCTTGCCAGGTCTGCGTGGAGAGAGGAGATAGACGTTGGGTCTGCACTGACCCTTGCTGCGGATCACTGGAAGAGCGTTTTTCCACAGCAGAACGTCCTACGCGGTATTTCCGAAAAAAGGTGCTTAAACCAAGCATATGTAAAGTACCTCCTCCTTGAAACTATTCCCCATCCTGAAGCGCCTAAAAAAAACATTCGGTCAAAGCTCCCAAAGCAGGGAGAAGAACCAGGGGAAAACGAACGTCTTTGTTCAAGAGCATCTTCTAACAAGATTTCATACATTGAATAATCATAGTCTGCTATACATGTGTGTGAGTGAATACGTTTGAACGTGCCTATCCTCTGTCTTGCTAGTCAGGGTTTCGTTCGTTGAGCACCGCTGAGACTATTCATGCCAGAATATTGTTTGTGTACTGCATATCCACCTTCCAAAGTTTTACTCTCCCTGTACTAGGGCGAGAGAAGAGCCTCTTTATTCATTATAGTAATGCATCCAAATGAGGAGAGTCTGACATGGACGAGGCAGAAGAGAGATAACCGAGGACGACTAGAAACGTGGTGAAGCAGGTGCTGGTTGGTAGCAGAAGGAGAGCAGGGAAATCTCAGAAGTCCGTTCTCTATTCTGGCGAGGTAGTTTTTCAGAAAAAATCGCTACAAAATCTCAGACCCGGCGTTTCATCCGCAGACAATCGCATGGAGTTGGGGTAAAATACGTACATTGTATCCATTCCAGAGCTAAAGGTCTGTATAACATGGCGGGATAGTATTGCTTAGCTCTGGTGATCGGGCGTTTGCTGTTTTTGCAAAAAATCCAGCGTTTCGTGCAGCCAGGTAAGGTTCATCTTCTCGAAATCGATGGCAAAACGGGTAATCAGTGCAAAATATGGGTCTTCTTCGCCTTGTGTCGCATAAGGATTAGGGCGACCGCTGGGCTGAAAACTCATGCCCTGTACAGGCAGTTGCTGGGCATTCTGGCGGTAGGTCAGTAAGCGCTGTTCGTGCTGAACGATGGCCTCGCGCAGGTTGTCGGCCAGACCCGAGGTGGGGGCGAAGGAGCCAAAGAGGACCTTGAGCAGCAATTCGTCGCGCAGTTGCAGGGTGGACGGCGCTGTTTGCTGCCAGGCTGCAAGTGCCTCGCGGCCCACCTGCGTGATATGATACACCTTGCGATCGGGGCGTGTTTCTTGTTCTTCACGCAGCATTTCGACCCATGTCAGCTCTTTCATGCGCCGCAACTCGTTATAGATCTGGCTGTGTGCGGCCCCCCACATTGGCGCAAGGATGTGGTCAAAGAGACGCTTCAGGTCGTAGCCTGAAAGTGGTCCAAAGAAGGCCAACAGGCCCAGCACGCCATAGGTGATCGGGTATGCTTCGGGGCGCTCCATCTTTTTGCCTTTCCCATATATGGTCAGAATAGCTCTATGCTATCACGTTATATGCCAGCCAGACAAGCCCATCTGGTTGGTCTTAGCCAGGGCCTTAGCAGGCAAGACTTGCTTTTCTGGGGCCATTCTGCATACAATGAGGGTCATGAGTAACCCATCAATCCTATTGGACACAAAGTATTGGAGAGAGAGGCAAGAGCCGTGCCAGGGCAGAGCACACGGGTAGAGCAAGCGGCAAAAACAGCGGGCGACAATCGTACAAAACGCCTGGCGCGAGCGCAACGTATACTGGACGCGGCGGCGGAGTTGATCCAGCGCTGGGGCTACAAAAAGACCACAGTTGAAGATATAGCTCGTCAGGCCGGAGTGGCCAAAGGCACGATTTACCTTCACTGGAAGACGCGCGAGGATCTCTTCGAGGCGCTGCTGTTGCGCGAGTCGGTAGCGATGCTCAAAGCGCTCCAGGCCGCGATCGCCAGCGACCCAGAGGGTGTCTATATCAGCCATATCACGCAGCACACCATGCGGCTCATTCTGCTTCATCCGCTGATACGAGCTGTATTCCTGCAAGATACTGAAGTGCTGGGCGAATTGATCCAGAGCAATCACGGTGATCTGCATTTTCTCTCAAGCCAGAAAATGGTCCTCAGCGACCAGTTGATGACTTTTTATCGCGCCAAAGGCATGCTCCGTGCCGACCGCAGTGTAACTGAACAGATAAAGCTCTATAGTGCGTTGGTAATCGGTTTTCTCACGGTCAACCAATACCTCCCCGCGAATATGCAGATGACACCTGAGGAAGCTACGCGGCTTTTGTCAGAGAGTATTCGCACCATCCTGGAGGCGGACGAGCCGGTTGCCTCTGAGACGCTCCAGGAGATACGCGCTGTCTGGGATCTCTATACACAACAGCTTTTGCAGGCAACAGAAGAGCGTTTACAGAAGCAACTGGACTGACCCGCTGACTTACACTGGCCAGAGTGGGCTGATAGCTACCTGTAAGGCTGGCCAGGTGGCAGGGATATGGGCTTCATAGGTAGTGTGCCAGCAAAACTCCCAGGCAGGGCCGAGACTCATCTGGCGCTGCCAGAGACACCCCGAGGCATGGAGCATTGGCTGTTGCAAAACAGCATAGAGCGCCTCGTAGGTCATGCCCTGTGGTTTGTCGAACCAGATGGCCAGCTTCTGCATTTTTAGGACATCGGGCGTACCAGTACGCAGGCGATAGAGTCCGCCACTGCCGCCACCTGCCAGTTGTGCGACACGATCGTGGGACGGGCGACGGACCCGGTTGACTGCGGCCTCGTCGAGTCTATCAAGGGCCGCCGAATTTTCCAACAGATACCAATCCTCGTAGGCAACCGTTTCTCCATCAATCCACGGCAACTTGTTGGTCTGCAAAACCATCGAAAACTGGAAGCCGGCGGGCTTCGCAGTCTGGAGTGTCTGGTGAAAAGCCACCAGATACTCTTCATAGGCTTGCCGTTGACTGGAAACATCTTGCCAGTGCCAGAAGACATAGGCTAACATAAGCCGCTCCTCACTGTCTGCTACTCAACCGAACGCTAAGGGAGATTCCTGGGTACCGGGACATCATGTCTGCCGGGTACACGAAAGACCAGCTTCACCGAGCCGAAGGAGATGCTATCACCATGCTCCAACAATTCGGCTTTGAATGGCATCAACACCAATTCACGCAGACGAGTTTTATTGCGACTTTTAAGATCTTCGATATAAAAGAACGTTTTTTCAAAACGGATGCGAGCGTGCTGACGCGAAACGGTGACCAGTGGATCGAAGTCGGTCAGGTCTATCTCGGGGGTGATCCCGCGTTTGGGATCGAGGCGACCGACGATAGCATAGGTATGTGTGAGTGGAATGCGCCGCGTCTCGGCTCCTTCCTGCTCAAAATCCAGATAGGCATAGATGCCTGCTATATGCGCATGCGAGTCGGTATTCAGTTGCTCGCGGCGGACGGTGCGTTCGCCTCCGAGCGTGGTATCCATCGCCTCAATCGGGACCTGCGCCATCTCACTCGTCAGGTTCGCACTTTTTGTCACGGGTGGACCGGAGTCGGGCGATAGAGGTGCGCGACCTTTGGCGATGAGCCATTCGCCCGAAGCACTCTGGCGGCCAGGTTTGGGCAGGGCTTCGAGGGCAGCCAGAAGTGCCATGGCGTGCGGATAACGCTGCTCAGGATTCTTTATCATAGCCCGATCGACTATCGCTTGAATGCCGTCCGGGGTATCGTTTTTAAACTGGTTCATGCGCGGGACTGGATTGTTGCTCTGCATAATGCCCGTCTCGGCCGGTGTACGCCCGACAAATGGCGGTCGACCGGTGATCAGTTCAAAGAGCAGGACACCGAGTTGATAGACATCACTTGGGGAACCAACTATCCCCTGGTAGATACTCTCCGGGGGCGTGTAGCGCGGATCAAGATACTCAATATCCTGGCTATTCTGGCCATGAACGTAGCCGAGCTGGCGAAAAATCGTACGTAGACCGACATCGTCGATCTGCACACGATCGTCCTGGCCGACTATCGAATCGACGGTGATCAACTGTGGGCGCAGATCGGTATCGACAATACCTTGCGCCTGGAGCGCGGCCACGCCCCGTGTCAGTTGGATCGCCATCTCAAGTCCACGCGCCAGACTGAGATTCTCGGCATTCATTAATTGTTGAAGTGTGATCCCCCGCGGAGGATCGGTTGCAATATACGCTTTACCTTCAGAGATCCCCCAATCATAGACATGCATAACATGTGGCGATTGGACAAAGCGTCTCTGCATCAGGGGGGACAACAGGTGTTCCGCTGCCTGAACGTTCAACGTGGATGGCAGGTCGATGACCAGCAAGCCTACGACATCGTTGGTATTGCGGTTGTAGGCTGAATAGATGGTCAGAAACTGACCGACAGTAAATGTCTGCCCTACTTGATAGATACCGCCAACAAGGCGAGAGTTGCGCTGGGCCATGACAAACTCCCTCTAAAGCAATGTGCGCCCCCATTGTATCCCAAAAAACACTAATCAGTATAGGGGAGAGAGTATTTATTTTATGGCTATTCAAATCATAGAGCCACGCGTAGCCACGAAAAGGCGGAGAAAAGACCCGGAAGATGGAGGTATTCGGCATAAAACGACGCAGTGTGAGGCTATCCCTGCACAATGGCGCGGCCGGATCTGGCCGCGCCATTTTCGACAGTGCAGGGGTTCAGCTGTAGAGTTGTTTCTGGATAAACGTAGGAATGAGCGACCAGTTGCCGTTCTGGGGGAGGAGAATCGATTGCCCATCGCTTGAGGTTGTATCCGTCAATACGTTGGCGTTACTCAGGCCGACGCGGTGGGCGGAGTTCAGATCCATCTTGAGCGCGAACTCGGCCAGGTCGGCCAGCGAGAAATTGGTATAGATCGTCTTCTCCAACTTATCGGTCGCGCCATAGAACTGTGGCCAGGTATGCCAATCCTTGAGTTTGGCCAGCGCGGCTTTCATAATCAACTGCTGGCGCTGTGAACGGGCAAAGTCCGAACCCTCGGCATTATTATCAAGCACATAGCGAGCGCGAGCGTAGATAATGGCCCGTTGGCCATCCATGTGTTGTTGACCTTTGGTAAAAGCCACAGTCAGCCAGTTCGGATTGATACTGGGGTCATCGTTGGCGGGATACCGCGCGGTAAAGGCATCGGGGACATTCACATCGACGCCTCCGATGGCATCAATAAAGTCCTTAAAGCCAGCGAAGTTGATAGTCATCCAGTAGTTAACCTGTAGACCGGTGATTAAAGAGATCTTCTGAGCGGTGGCATTGCCGCCGGCCAGAGGGTTCTGGTTCTGATCGCCAGCCGCCACGGGATAGACCGCGTTAAGTTTGGTATAGCTGCCCGAATTGGCCGGATTCTGCACCCACAGGTCACGCGGGACCGAGATCAGCGTCGTGTGATGGGTATCGGGGATCAGACTGATAATGACCATCGAGTCGGTCAGGTAGGCCCCATCGTGTCCAGAGCCACCGTAGCCCATCAGCAGGAAATTGATACGCGAACTGCCACTGACAAAGTTGGTCTGTGTGCTCAGTGGGCTTTGTTGAGAGATCGCGCTGCCAAAGGCCATCGCCTTCTGAAACCCAATAAACAGGAAGATAAACACCACCAGAAAGATTGCCAAGACGCTCAGGCAACCAATCAGACAGCCACCTTTTCTGCGTGGGCGACGGCGGCGCGGAGGTGGTCCACCGTTTGGTCTGCCACCAGGGACAGGTGCGTTGGCAAATGGTCGGGCGGGCTGTGTGGCCTGGTAGACAGGGACATCGTTCTGTTCGTACGGCCTGTAGCTGGTGGGGTCTGTATTATTCACTGGCTGCGCCCTATTTCCGCCTGGAAATTGATAAGGCTTACGCCCCCGCTCGGTCGGTTGACTATATTCATCGGCAGAACCCTGATTATAATAAGGCGACCCTTCGCCGCGCTGGCCAAACTGATCTGGCTGAGGATAGTTGTTATTCATAGATAATCCTTGAGCATCTTGTCAATAACGGGCATGATTTTCTAGAGAGTTAAAACGCTTGTCCACTATGTATGGTAACCCATTCTATAGCAATGAAGGATACAAGCATATGATTTGAGCCACAGAAAAAGGATATTCCCTTTGCAGAGCACTTTTTTGGACAAGTACTCTCCTGACAAGAAGCCCTACGATCATTCGGTGTTCTCATCCTCAAGGAGAGCCAGATCTCCTAATATGAACAGAAACAAGTCCTAGCTACTCCGCAGGCAGAGTACTGCCGGGAAAGCCCAAACAGGGGTGAATATCATAGACAAAGACGCCCTGTTTGACACCAGGATCTTCGTCCATAATACGCTTGACTTCTGCGGGTGACACAGTGAAGATCCCGACACCTGCGACCTCGCTAGCGTCTGAGACACGGCAGACGATCGGCATCAGTCCCTCGACGTTGAGCGCCATATTGCGCCGTCCGTGCTCCCAGATAATCTCGCGGACGCCTGCCATTGCGAAGTTTGGACCGGCCTTCAAAATGACGAGACAGTAGCTCTTGCTCTGGGTAAGTCTCTCGCGCATAAATTCGTCGGTGATAGTTTGCATAAAAGTATCCTTTCAATAGATGATTGCTATATGAGTTATCTCTGATTTTGTAAATCAGGACAAACATCCTGTCTGTTTTTCGGGGGCTGCGCCCCATTCGCACGAACGTTAGCAGAAGGCCACCCTCTGCACTCCTGCTGCCCTTCTCTGACCACATGCTTCAGAAATGGTAGGGATAACTCATGTGGGACTTTGCGCTACTGGCTTTTGCTGTAGCGCGTTGCGACGATTTCAGCCATGACCGCCAGCGCGATCTCCTCGGGACTGGCTCCGCCGATATTCAGGCCGATCGGACTGTGAATACGCTGGATCTGTTCGTGGCTCAGTCCTTGCTGGTTGAGACGCGCGGCTCGCTCCTGGCCGGTCTTGCGGCTACCGATTGCGCCGACGTACCCGACCTCGTGGTTGAGCACAACCTTGAGGGTCGGCTCGTCAAACTTGGGGTCGTGGGTCAGGACTGCGACGGCGGTGGAAAGATCGAGCTTGACGCGTTCAAGATAGGTGTCGGGCCACTCGACAATGACCTCGTCGGCCTGGGGGAAGCGTTCGCGAGTGGCGAAGGCGGCACGAGCATCGACGACGACGACGCGATAGTTGAGCGTCTTCGCAAAGATGCTCAGCGGGATCGCGATATGGCCGGCTCCGACGATAATCAGGCGCGGCGGCGGCGCAAAGCCTTCGATGAAGACCTCGCAGGTGAGCAGGTCGGCGGCGCTCTCTACGGTGTACGTATGCGTTCGCGCCTCGCCGCTCCAGATAGCGCGGACGGCGTCGGCGACCACCTGCGCCTCCAGAGCGGGGTTGCCCAGACTCCCACGCGTGCTGCCGTCGGGCAAGACTAGCAGCCTGGCACCCAGGTTGGCACCGCCCTGGACGAGCGTCGCAGCAGCGATCCCTTCTTCGCGTGCCAGCCGCTGCGTCAACGTTTGATAGAGTTCTCCCATGTCCCGTTACCAATCCAGGCGTTCGACAAACACGCGAATAGTCCCTCCACAGGCGAGGCCAATCTGTTCGATATTCTGAGCTTCGGAGATGCCGAATTCAAGCAATTGCGGTTGCCCGCTCCGCATAACCTCCAGAGCAGTGGTGATGACGGCGGGTTCCACACAGCCGCCGCTCACCGAGCCGGTCAATTCGCCGCGCTGGTTTACCGCCAGCTTCGCGCCTGGTCGGCGGGGAGCCGAACCCTGCATACTAATGACAGTGGCCAGGGCTACGATATCGCCGTTGGACTGCCAGCGTTCAAGATCGGGAAGAATGTCACGCATACTCAGGAAAGATCCTCTCTTATTTTTAACCCTCGGTCCAGGAGATCAGACGCGAGGTCGGCTCCAGGCAGCGGCAGCCTTTTTCCGTGCGCCAGGATTGCGTACAGGTCGACGTTCATCGATCGTACTCAACAGGTTGCCCAGGTTAATCAGGCTATCCAGATTGTGGGCTGGAAGAAAGCTATCCACGTAGGGCAGAGCGGTCTTCATGCCAATGGTCAGTGGTCGATAGTCGGGCGAGCCGAGCAGTGGGTTCAGCCAGATCAGACGGTGGCAACTGCGTTGCAGGCGGTCCATCTCGACGGCCAGCGTCCCGGCATCGCCGCGATCCCAGCCATCGCTGATCAACAGAACCACTGCGCCGCGACCAAGCACGCGCCGCGCCCAGTCGTGATTAAACGTATGTAGCGCATCGCCGATGCGCGTTCCCCCCGACCAGTCCTGCACCATCTTAGAGACATCGCGCACCGCCTCATCGACATCGCGCCGCTTTAACTGACGCGTAATGCAGGTCAGGCGGGTGCCAAAGACAAAGGTCTCAACGTTCAAACGTCCGTTGGAGATCGTATGGATAAAGTGCAGCAGCAGGCGCGAATACAGACTCATCGAGCCGCTGATATCGCAGACAATCACCAGCGGGCGTGGCTTGAGGCGGATCGAGCGCCAGGTAAATTCCAGCGGCTCTGCGCCGTACTTGAGGTTACGGCGCATCAGGCGGCGCATATCGAGCAGCTTACCGCGTCGCGAGGGGGCTTTGCGGTGAGTCTTGCGCATCCCCAGTTGCCAGCGCATCTCCGCCATCAGCTTTTTCGCCTCCTGCACCTCGTCCCACGAGAACGACTCAAAGTCCTTTTTGCGCAAGATCTCAACCGCGCTATAGGCAGTCCCCTCGGGATTGCCGTCCTTCTCCTCGCGTTGCGCAGACTCGCGCTCCTCGGCGATGCGCCTGCGATCCTTCTGGCGCTGCTCCATCTTTAGCTCTTTGCGCTGCTCCGTCTGCGCGTTCATATGCTCGGCCAGGCGCTTGCGCTCTGAAGGGGGCAGGCGCAGGTATTTATCGTTCCGTTTAGACGCACCGGGTTTCTCTTTTCTCTGCTGCTGTTTGTCCTGCTGATCGTGCATCTGCCAGTAGTAGAAATACATCTGATCGAAGACAACCTCCTGCTCGTGCTTGACCAGCAGGCTACACTTCAACGTATAGTAAAAATCCTCGCGGTTCGCCAGATCGATATATTCAAGCGTTTGCGCGAGATCAAGTAGCTTGCCTGGACCCACATCGATGCCTCCCTCCCAGAGGAGATGGCCAAACTCGGTCAGGCGTTGCAGCAAACGAGCGCCGCGTTCCAACTCGTAGGGTAGCAAAGGCGTGGGGAGTTGGTCTGCTAGTGAGTTGTCATCGGGTGACGGTGGAGTAGACATCATCTCAGGAGACCCCCTGGACCTTTCTGAGCATCTTGCTCAGGTCGGGACCGCCGACTTTGAGGATATCGTCCTGGTATTTAAGCAAAGCACCCAGCGTCTCGCGAGTTGGACCTTCGAGCAGCTCGGTCTGATCAAGCGCGAGCAGCGAACTCAGCCAATCGAGCGTCTCGGCCACGCCGGGCGCTTTAAAGAGGTCGGCGCTGCGCAGTTCCTGGACAAACACACACACCTGGCGGGCCAGCTTCTGCGGCGTCTCGGGCATGCGCGTCATCACAATCGAGAACTCGCGGTCGAGCGTAGGAAAATCGATCCAGTAGTAGAGACAGCGGCGACGGAGCGCATCGTGGATCTCGCGGGTGCGATTAGAGGTAATAATCACAATCGGCGGCTCGATCGCACTGATCGTCCCAATCTCAGGGATAGTGATCTGAAAATCCGAGAGCAGTTCGAGCAGATAGGCCTCAAACTCCTCATCGCTGCGATCCAACTCGTCGATCAGCAGAACCGGGGCCTTGAGATTAGAGGCATCGATAGCCTGAAGCAAGGGACGTTGGATCAGGAAATCGGGGCTGAAGATCTCCTGAAGCTCCTGCGAACGCGCATCGAAGCCACCACGGGCCTCAAGCAGGCGAATATGCAGCATCTGGCGGGTGTAGTTCCATTCGTAGACGGCGGTATTGATATCGATGCCCTCGTAGCACTGCAAGCGGATCAGGCGCGTATCCAGCAAAGCAGCCAGGACCTTCGCGACCTCGGTTTTGCCCACGCCTGGTTCACCTTCGA
>DAOTTJ010000456.1:0-7960 GCA_034437695.1 Ktedonobacteraceae bacterium | reverse complement strand
TGACCGCACTAGCGTCAACTTCTTGCGCATCGAAACGTGAAAAAGACACACGTTGTTTTTAATAGTAAGAAAGCGAGTCAATACTATGAGAAATTGGACGCAAGAAGATCTCTTTCCTCATATGAAAGTCTATACATTTGATGAAGCCCCTGTCGGTCATGTCGTAGAAATGTATGCAGATTCTTTCCTTGTCCACCAGGGCTACTTCTTCCCTAAAGATCGCTATATCCCTTACTCGGCTATCGCCGATATAGAAGAGCATCGCCTCCAGCTAACCCTTAACGTTGCCGAATTTAACGATCCGCAGTGGGAAAAACGCCCGGACTACGATCGACACCTGGGCGATCCAACACAGTTGCTCTACGATCGCGGTCATGGCATCCACGATCCCTTCGACGATACACAGCCTGGCATGTAGACTCACTCGCTCATTGGACCATCAATTAGCTTGGCATGAAAATTGCCAGCAAAGATACGGTTACAACCTGAGAGGATTTACGGTAATCACCTGATACTCTAGAGAGCGTAATTTCCTTACAATTAGGCTAGAGAAACAAGTGATAGAAAAATACCCGTCTATGTGCGGCGCAACCATGCTTTTGAGCCTGGAAGCGTTGATCATAAGGCCACACGAAGGGGTCCGGTAAGCTGCTTTTTACCGGAAAAGTCCCCTAAGGGAGCGTGGATTTATGGCAGTCGTTCATCCTATGCGGGAAGCGTACAGCCGCGAGTTCGACGAACTGTTCGTTCCCCAGACAGATTCATCAGAGCTGTTTTCTGCCTCGGCCACTACGAATACGTCAGGTCTGGAGCGGCTGTTCGCCGCCCCAACAGCCAGACGCGGTACCGAGCCGTTGGAGGATCTGGAAACAGGCCTTGATGAAATCGGTGATCTTTTCCTTGCCGAGAATGACGAGGAAGAAAATACTAACGAAGTCCTTGAAGAGAGGTCCACGCCACGGCGTGGCAAAGAGAAGCTGGCACGCCTGACTCCCGGTTCTGAGGATGCTTTTCAGAGCTACCTGCGTGACATTCGTAGTCTGGGCCTGCTCTCCCATACCGAAGAAGTCGATCTGGCACAACGAGCCGCAGCCGGCGACGATTGCGCCCGCCGTCGCCTGGTCGAGTGCAATTTACGCCTGGTCATCTCGATAGCTCGCCGCTATACCAGTACAGGCGTTCCACTCATCGATCTGATCCAGGAAGGCAACCTGGGACTTATGCGGGCCGCCGAAAAGTTTGACTACCAACGCGGCTGCCACTTCGGCACCTACGCAACCTGGTGGATACGCCAAGCCGTCAGTCGCGCAGCAGGCGAGCAATCACGCCTGATCCATCTCCCCGAACACGTGGCAACACGTCTGCGCAAGGTGCGCAGAATAGCCGCGCAACTTTCACAGGAAAATGGACTGGACCCGCTGCCCGAGCAGATCGCCAGCGCCTGCGGCATCGGTCTCGAAGAGGTAAAAGATCTCCTCAGTATTATCGAACAACCCGTCTCACTGGATGCACCAGTCGACGAGGAAGCTCGCTATTCCCTGGGCGATACGCTCGAAGATAGCGCAGCTCCCGCTCCTGCGGAGACCGCCTCACAGCACCTGCTCGGCGAAGAACTACACCGCGCCCTGACTGTCCTCACTCCCCGCGAACGCTCAGTCATCACTCTCCGCTACGGCATCGGCGACGGACGCAGCAGAACCTTGCTCGAAGTTGGCAAAGAACTGGGTATCTCACGCGAACGCGTCCGCCAGCTTGAGGTGGTTGCACTGATGAAACTTCGCGGCATTAATGGCTCGATTACACTGCGAGAGTGCGTCTGACACGCTTGCTCTCACATCCCACCAGCCCCCGTCCGACTGGTACAGGCTATCCAACCTCGCAAGCACTCTCGATGCGGTGAGGCGGATTTTTCTGCGCTCGCCTCACCTCATCAGCCTATACCTGTCGCTCCGCAACGCTCACCGGCTGAGCACGAAACAGAAAAGCCGCACCACGCATATATTCAACTGCCGAAAGTACGGTCCAGATCAGAGCCAGTACCATTAAAAGGTCAGCAGCAAACAGCAAAACTTCGCCCAGATTAAGCTGCGACCAGGGGATAAAATGCGGCGGGAAGAGGGTCAATCGCGCAGCTCCAAAGGCTTTACCCAGCATAATACCCCCGGTCGCTAGAAGCGTGAGAAAGGTCTTTTGCTTGCCCAGTTTGCCAGCCGGGATAACTTTTCCAGCCGCCGCGGCCAGAGAACGCATGCCCGTCACTAGAAACTCACGCGCTACGATGATAATCACAATCCAGGCAGGGACTAGGTGAACTTCCACCATTGCTATCAATATGCCTGAAACCATCATCTTGTCAGCAGTCAGATCTAGAAAAATGCCTAGATTCGAAACCAGATTATAACGACGAGCCAGACGCCCATCCAGTGTATCGGTTATCGAGACCAGCAAAAAGAGCAAGGTTGCCACAGCATACGTTCCCGGCTGGTTGATGAGTACCAGTAGCACAAGCGGCGCAAGCATGAGAATACGAGAAACACTCAGGATATTCGGTACATTTAACACAAAAACACCGCTTTCTTAGAAAAAATTTTAGCCTATCCCCTATGATAGCTATTTCTGCGTCTCAATTCAACTGCTTTCAGACCTATTCCACGGCTTTTTTAAAATTATGTCCTATGCGTATTGTTCTGACGAACAATTTAAAATACAATATATGCTATGTTATGAAATACTCTCTACTCAGAAGATAGGAATTGTAGGCCAGATCACGTGTAAAGGAAAGAACGCCGTATGTATAGAAATCTTACTGCAAAAGACTTTTCTCGCCAGGATGATGCCGACGACGCAAATTTTTATGCAATTCCACGTATGGTTATTCACCTGGATGAAAAAGCTATTGCCCGCGTCAAAGATATTGCCCGCCGTCATATGCCTCCGATGAATGGACGCGTTCTGGATTTGATGAGTAGCTTTCGTTCACATCTGCCCGAAGATCGTCCATACCGCGAAATTATCGGCTTAGGGATGAATGCAACGGAGATGCAGGCTAATCCCCAACTCACACGCTTTATCGTACACGATCTCAATAAGGTACCACAGCTGCCTTTCAATTCTGGCTATTTCGATGTGGTGTTCAATACGGTCTCTGTACAATATCTGACCCAACCAACGGCGGTCTTTCGCGAAATTGCCCGCGTCCTACGCCCAGGCGGCGTCTCGATTGTCGTTTTCTCCGATCGTATGTTCCCCACCAAAGCTATCCGCGTCTGGCGCGAGAACGACGACGAAGACCATATCGCCCTGGTCCAGGAATACCATCGCCTCTCCAGCGGCTTTACAAATATCCAGACTGAACGCTTTCCCGGAGGCAATTCTAGCTGGTTCCGCGGCGGTCAAGACCCCCTCTACGCGGTAATCGGCACACGCATCAATAGCGCAACCAATCCTTTGCCCAGAACAACCAATCCTCTGCCCTATTAAAAGGTCTGTGGTGCGGGAAAACTAACGCTAAAACGCCGATATGCAGCCTCGGTCTGCCGACGCGTCTCTACCAACGAACCGCCGTTATCAATGATTTCGTCGACCAGCGGTATACGGCGCTCAACCGAGGGCTGAGCCTGGAGGCGCATGCGAGCCTCCGCTTCGCTCAGTCGATTGCGAGCCATTAAACGCTCTAGCTCCTGCTCCAACGGGCAGGTGATTAACCATTTACTCTGACAGAGTGCTCCTGAGCCTCCTTCGAGCAATTTGACTGCATCGATGACGGCAATACCCGCAGCACTCACCGCAGAAAGTTCTCCCGCAATCGCGACGGCTACTGCCGGATGAACCATTTCTTCCAGACGACGCAACGCAGCGGCGTCCTGAAAGACACGCGCACCCAACGCCTTACGATCCACACTCCCATCTTCCGCCATCACTCCCCACCCAAAAACGCTGCCTATCTCACGCGCCAACTCCTGCCCTCTCAGGTACAACCGATGCACCTGTGCATCAGCATCAATATATTTCTCTACCCCCAGCTCAACCAACATCTGCCCCACCACACTCTTCCCACAGGCAATATTACCCGTAATACCTATCACACGCACCATATCGCTTTCTCTCCTTTATACACTCAATAAAAGTCTCACACCCATCGCCTCATACAATAGATCAAAATTCAGCATTTTCCGCAAAGTTGGCAATCTCCGCGCGTACCTACCCTCTGTTTTGCGAGCGAGGAGCGCGGGGCCGCACCTCGCGCTCCTCGCTCGCACACCTACACTCTGGGAAGGGGACGAAAGCCGCAGCATAAACATGAAGTGAAGCGGGAGTGCAGAGGGCGCAGCCTTTTGCCAGCACCCTATCCGGGAACAGGTAATCTGGGGTGTCTCTAACAAACCTTTTCTTTTGTTTTGCGTGTTTTGGCGGAGGCAAAACACGCAAAACAGGAGTAAAGAGGACATCCCTCTGCTAAAGTCTGCGCATATGGAGGTATCCTCGCACAAATCTCTTTTTCCCCTTTTGCCCGCCGCCCGCGGCGGACGCAAACAACAGATAGACTTGCTTCCAAAAGTACCTGGGTGTATCATAAACGCCTGCTAGTATCGTACAATAAACTGGCGATTTTAGTAAAATAAGAACCAGCATATACACCTGGAAGTCAAAAAGTGTCAACATGCTTGAAGGAGAGAGCGCGTGGGCAAACGCCTGGGACTAATCATCGGGGTAAACAATTACCAGGACCCCACTTTTCGATCGCTGCAATTCGCAGAAACCGACGCCAGAGCACTGACACAATGGCTGATCCATCCCCGCGGCGGCCAATGGAACCCGCCAGATGTCCAGACAGTCCTCGGCGCTGAGGCTACCCGCGAACGCGTCGAAGCTCAACTCTCTCAACTCTGCCTGCAAATGGCCACCCCCGCAGATCTGATCCTGGTCTATTTCGCAGGCTATGCTTTTGTCGATCAGGTCAACGGCGAAGGCTATCTGGCCTGTAGCAATACTCGCTACCAACAAAATGCGAGCGGCCTGCATCTGCTTTCGCTGGTCAGTCAGATTATGGCACGCAGCTCTGCCGCGCAAATTTTATGCATACTTGATTGCTGCCAGGCTGGCTCGGTCTGGAATATGCGCCGCACCTCACCTTTCGACTTTAAGCCGCTCCTCGGCCCAACTCTGCAAAGTGGGTTGCAGCAGCTCCAGGGCCGCCTCCTCTACTGTGTCTGCCGTGGGACCGAGACGATCCCCGAAAGCAGCGAGAAAAATCTGGGTTCGTTTATGTATAGTCTGGTAATGGGCGTGGGTGGACCCGCCATCGATCCGACCAACGGCCAGATTACGCTCCAACGCCTGCATGTCTTTCTGGCCGACCATCTCAATGAACAACATCAACCCCAGGTCTTCGGTCAGGAAGCTCGTCCATTGGTGCTGGTCGGCGAGCTGCCGACATTTCAGACTGGCGCTCTTACTAACGCCAAACCCCCTGCAACCGGCGGCCTGCTCTCACGCCAACAGGGGATAGCCCCGACCGCTTCTGGCATCGGTACGCTCGCTCAGATGGCTCCAGCAGCCTCTGGCATCTCCGCTCCACTCCCTAACCCACCTCGGCCCGCTCAAGTTACCCTTGAGCAGAACCGCATGCAACAATGCCAGCAAATGCTTGCGCAAGCTCGCCAGCTGATACAGATGCAAGAGATGCAACAGGCCTATCAGCTCGTAGAGACGGTCCTGCAAATCAATGGGACGCTTGCCGAGGCGCTGATCCTTAAAAGCCAGATCCTGGGTGCCATCGGCCAGTTCGACGAAGCGCTGGTCGGGGTCAAACAGGTAGTCCAACTCGAACCAAATAACGCTCTGGGATGGAGTATGGCGGCAGCTCTACTGGCTAATCTCGGTCAGCTCCCCGATGCAATGTCAGCCGCCGACCGCTCGCTATCGCTCGACCCCAGCAATAGCGAAACGATTGCTATCAAGGAGATGATCCGCGAAAAACTGGTCGGCGAGCAGCACGATACTGGCAAACGCTCACGCCTGGTCGACCCCGCTCAAGCACCACGCGATAGCCTCGGCTCGTTTTTCGGCGGACTCGGCATCCAACTCCTGGGTCTGCTTCTGGGCGTGGCCGGCTCATTCCTCTTGCTGCTCAAGCCTGGTATCCCTGTGCTCGTTGGCTTTCTGCTCGAAAGCATCGGCCTCTCGCTACTCCTGGTCAACGCCTGGCGCGGACCCTATCTCTACGGCGTCAAACGTCTGCTGATTACTCTGCTGTTCAGCCTGATCGCGGTGGCCATCGCGGCTGGCCTCTATCTGGTAAAGCCCGCCTATAACTTTCTCCTCAATCATATCCTGGCCGCCTTCAATCTGCTCATCCCGCTGACTCTCCTGGCACTCTGGCTGGCTGCGGCAGCTATTCTCCCCCTTCTGGTTAGCATAGCTGCCACAATTACAGGCCTGATAGTCCACACGCGCCGTAAACGCGCCTGAACTCCCCCCCTACTATCTCAGACCTGTGAACCACCCACCAGTTGAATGGCCTGGGTGCGCAGGGCCTGCAAGCCATCGCTGATGCGCACTGGATAGGGAGCTTCGACCTTCAAGGCGTGATATGCATCGGGCAACTGCCTGAGGTTCTGCTGAGCCAGTTCGCGAATCTCCGACAGCGGCGGCAGACTCCCTGGCACCATCTCTCCGTTGCGCATAGCCGGACGCAGCAAACGCTGATAGTTCTGTGGACGCGGCTCGTGAGCCAACTGGATTACGTCTTCCTGCCACGCAGGATGACGATAGACCTCTTTTTTGCCCGGCCACGTCGATTTGGCTCCGGCAATTTTGACTTTGGGGTGCTCGGTCCCGGTCTCGTCTACGTACCAGACCTCTTTGTAGACCGCTCCCAGCGCTCCACCCTCGATTCCTTGCTCAGCCGAGCCAGCCCCACTGCCCAGCGATGTACCCACCCCAAACGAGTCGATAACCGCCCCCGCCTGCAACAAGGCGGCGATCTTCCATTCGTCCAGATCGTTGCTCGCCAGGATACGCACGCTCTCCAGACCCGCTTTATCCAGTTGCTCCCGTATATAGATCGAATCCGCCACCAGGTCGCCACTGTCCAGCCGCACCGCCGCCAGCGCATGACCCAGCGTCTCCTGATAGCGCAACGCTACTTCGATCGCCGTATGAATGGCCTGACGAGTATCATAGGTATCAAGCAGAAAGGTGTAACGGTTGTACGCCGCAGCAATCGCCTCAAACGCCTCTTCTTCACTGGGAAATAGCTCAATCAGCGCGTGCGGCACGGTCCCGGTAGCAGGCAAGCGAAAATCGTAGGCCGCATTGAGCAGCGAGGTACTGGCACACCCGCCAATATACGAGGAGCGAGCCACCGTCAACGGGTCCTGCGCCCGGCGAAAGGCAAACTCCGAGATCCGCCGCTGCTTACCATCCATGCTGGCCGCATAAACTATACGCGAGGCTTTGGTCGCCACCAGAGTCGCCAGGTTGATCGCCTGCAAAAGTCCTGCCTCGATCAATATAGCCTCACGAAAAGGAGCCGTAACCCGCATGATCGGCTCCTGAGCAAACGCGACCGACCCCTCAGGCATGGCCATAATCTCACCAGTAAAACGTAGCTGCGCCAGCTCATCCAGAAAAGCTGCGTCGTAGTCGCGAATCTTTGCCAGATAGCGCAAATCCTCCTCCGCATAGCGAAATGCCTGGACAAACTCCAGCGCATTCTCAATCCCCGCAACCAGCAGATACGCCCCCCCAAACGGAGCCGTCCGCGTGTATAAATCGAAGGTGGTCAATCCATTAAAACCCGTCCGCCAGCTTATATAGGCGGAATCTGGATGGTACATGTCGGTCATCAGCCCTGTATGAATACTCGGTGCGCGACGATACATAACGTTCCTCCCTCATTTTCTGTCGATCAATCGACTTAGTGTACATTGTACCATAAGTCGGTCGATTTGCGAGC
>DAOTTJ010000455.1:0-4943 GCA_034437695.1 Ktedonobacteraceae bacterium | reverse complement strand
TGGTGGTCGTCGGCGTTCGCATAAAAAACGCCGTGCTCTGCCAGACGCCAGAAGGTACAGGCCGACGGCACACGCCTGCCGAGCGCCGTTACATGCGCGGGAATGGTATCGATGAAAGCCATACCTATTGGAGTGTGTTGGAGTTGAAGCAATGCGACAAACCGCGTGGTTAATTCCTGTGACAAACTAGACTTTCCTTTCTCACTACAGATAGAGAAAACTCTATATTCTCATTGTACCACAGCGCCCAAAATCTGCTCACTACAATTTATATTTCCCCACCAGCGCCTTCAGCCACGCGCCCTGCTTCTCAGTCGGGGCAAAATTGTTTTTTTGCAGATGCTTACACATATCGTCGGCAAACTGGCGTTCCTGCGCACTGAAGGTGCCGTGAGCACTTGCGGCCGCATCAAAGTGCGCCTTGAGCTTTTGCGCCTGCTGCCTGTACGCAACGAGTTGTGTGGACGAGAGGCCCGTGCGTGCCTCGGGCGACTGGGAGGTCTGCCACCGCTCAAAGGCACTGTGGTTATTGTCCCACGCGCCCAGGCCGGCCAGTTCATCGGCCCGCTCATTGTGGAGATGGCCGGCGTGACCCTGGACCCAGGTGAAGGTCGGCTGCTGCTTGCGGTAGCTGAGAAGCTGATGATAGACCGCCCACATATCCAGGTTGGCCTTCATTTTAAAAGTCCCCTGCGCCACCTTGATCGTATATTCGCTATCGCTGTAGATCGTCAATGGCAGGCCGGGAGGGGCCAGCGAGAGCACGGCGAGCACAGCGGCAATTTCGGCGCGATTATTGGTCGTCGTCGGCGCTTTGGGAATGTGGCCATAGGCTTCGAAACAGTCGGCCCCCGCTGTAACCTTGCCCCCGACCGCGTCGGACGCCGCCCATAATAACGCACTCCAGCCCGCAGGACCACCAGGGTTTTTAATACACGCCCCATCAGTATACGCGACCACTCCGCTCTGATCTAAAGAGCCAAGTGTAGAACGTATATTGACGTTGAGAATCGCGTTCAAGACAGAACGCCACTCTAAAGATGTTTCGATTTCAGGTTCCTGTAGTTCTTCGCTCAACAGCCGCAACCTTTCAACACGCTTAAAGTCGTTGCTGACAGACCAGCACGCCGTATAGTGTAGCACAATGGACCTGGCAACCACCACTTTTGCGCAGCCCTGATAGTCTTCTGGAATATGCCATGCTTCTTCGCACATATAGGCCTATGCAGGTTAAGGCCGCTGAAGCGATACGGTACCTTCTTCCTAAGCATTGTACACAAGGTTGACTGAACTATAACTTCGCTGTACGCTCGTAGCAGAGCATACATAGATGGCTCTACATCAATCACTTCAGATACGAAGGAATGGGGAGTAACGTATGCCATCCTTGGATGACAACCAGCCTAAGAAGAAAAGCGCATCAGCGTCAGATGCAGACCATGCCAAAGCGTCGTTTGGACTACTCTCTGGCGAATTTCGCTCAACAGCGTCTCTGCCAGCAGTGCCAGATACCGGCGAGCTACCCAATCCAGATACAGATAAAACGCGTATTCCATCGGCGCAGCTACCAATGGTTGTGCCGACAACGAATCATCAGTTAAACGTGCCGTCGCAGCCCAATATGGCAGGCACATTTAGAAGAATGTCGCCCGATACCAGCGAGATCTCCGCGTATGGCAGGCGAGCGCCAATTGTCATTCAAGGAAACGGCCAGAGAAAAGGGCCGGCGCAGGTCATTCATCCACCGCATCCCAGACGCCGGCTGTACGTGACCATAGCGGGCGTGCTCAGTCTGCTTGTTATTGCGAGTATTACCCTGCTGACAGTTGCGCCGTTGGGCAAAGACCTGGGGCAGAATATCAATCGAGCGGCGGCCTCTGGCAGCAATATGTTTAATAACGCCAGCAACAATCCGGGCAACCTGGTAGCGCAGGCGACCGCGACGGCGGTCTATCATCAGCAGACGGATGGATACGATCCCAATGCCAACAGCGGGCAGGTCGTCTCAAGCGGCACCGGTTCGCTCAGTTGGCCGATCGGACAATGTACCTACTGGGCCAACCTGCACTACCACGCGCTGAGCGGCCACTGGGTCACGTGGTCCGGCAACGCATGGCAATGGGTCAGCGGGGCGCGAGCAGCCGGTTGGAACGTCTCGACCACGCCGCACGTCCCCTCGATCATCGTCCTGTACCCCTACACGCAGGGAGCGAGTGGTTATGGACACGTTGCAGTGGTCGAGAATATCGTATCCAATGTCACGCCGATCACGGTCGTCACCAGCAATATGAACTGGTGGGCAGGGAACGGCGGCTGGGATAGAGAGTCATTTGTCGACTTCACAGTAGGATACGGGGTCTACTTTGTCTGGCATTCCTGAGCAGGCCAGGTAGTTACAAACGTTTTAGCATACGTTTAGGATATTTTAGAGAAGAGAAGCGAAACGGCGGAGTAAATAGCTCGCTGGTTTCGCTTCTTGCCTGTGGAAAGAGCGCGGATCGAGGTTAAGATCTCGCGCTCATCCGGTACCTTCTTCCCAGGCAGGAGCGTAGGCAATTGACGGCCCTCGCCCAAACCGTTACGATCAGAGCAAAGCTACAAGGGTAGTCCAGGCAAACAGTGCCTGAGTGTTGTGGAAGTGGGGAGGGAGAACTTGTATGCCATCCTTTGACAATCGTACGACGCGCCAGGCGCTCGACGCAGCGAACCAGCCGCGCACGAAACAACCGCTGATACCTCCGAGCCAGCAACCGCCAGTCAGAGCCAGGCAGGTTCAACCTCAGCAGACACCGCCATTCTTTCCCGAGCAACGCACCCAGTCAGCCAACCAGCAACCGGCAGGCACACATCTGCCCGTCTATATCGCTCCACCGGCCAACCAGCAACCCTACCTGCCGGAGACCACCAGGCATACGCTATTCAGCGTATCCACTGAGACGCAGAAACGCGTCCCCCTGGTCATCAAGGCTGCTCCTGTCAAACCCCCACTCCCGCCGACGCCAGCGGACCAGAGGCGGCAGCATCGGTTAGTCAAAATCTGGAGTCTAGTCACGCTTGTGGTCCTGCTCGGATTGACCTTTTTCTGGGTTTCGCCGCTCGGTCAGGACCTCACATGGAACTTTAGCACGCTCAGATTCAGCAGCAAGCTATTGAAAGGTCCGAGCAGCGGGCCGGACAGTCTGGTCGCGCAGGCCACAGCCACGGCAGTCTTCCACCACAACAACGACGGATACGACCCCTACTATAACGGCGGCCAGATTTTCACCAACAGCGGCCTCTCGCTCGACTGGCCGATAGGCGAATGCACATATTGGGCCAACTACGAATACCATCAATACAGTGGCTACTGGGTCGCCTGGTCGGGCAACGCCTATCAATGGGTTGCCGGTGCAGAGAAAGCCGGGTGGAACGTCTCACGCTCGCCGCACATCCCCGCGATTATCGTCCTCATGCCCTTTGTCCAGATGGCCAGCAGCTATGGCCACGTCGCCGTTGTGGTCAAAAGTCTCAACAGCACGACCGTCCAGACCAGTAACATGAACTGGTACGCCAACGGAGGCGGCTTTGACCGCGTATCGTATGTCAACTTCACAACCGGGCCAGGAGTTTATTTTATCTGGCATGCTTGATTGAGACGCAAAAGCGCGATGGTATGCATAGAAAAACGCGACAGGCAACGTTATTTATATAGATTGCAAAGCATAACAAGAAAAAGACAAGTAACCGTAGCATTTTCCGGTACCATAGTCCTAGAAACACCGCTCTGAGGTTGACTACTCCGTGTCGAAACATGTACAGTCAAAGTTAGAACAAATGGAAATGTAACGTTGCGATCTTATGCAAATATATCCGACCCTAATGGATGGGGAGAGTAATATGCCGTCGCTTGAAAATCGCCAGGAAAATAAGTCTGAAAACGGCTTACAGATACCGGGTCTGGTACAGAATATCGACCCGGTTGAGCAGCTTTCTTTCTCAGATAATCCAGCAACACCACATCCTGTATCGCAGGTCCCTCAGCCCACTGAGCGGCCTGTGCTCGACGTGGCGGAGATGGATACTGCGCACCAGCCGGCCCCCAATTTTGTCAGGGTTGATCGATCCACACCTTCGCCGCACTCGGGGGGCTGGCTGTTACCGGACACGCAACCGGCTCCAATAGTTACGCCGACGCCTGGCACAGCGCTCGCCATGCCTCCGCTGCGTCCGCCAGTGGTCATCAAAGGCAGCAACAAGATACGCAAGTCGCCGCGTCCGCCGCAGGGTCGTCGCCATGTGATCGGCATTGCCGCACTTGTCTTGCTCATCCTGATGACAGTAAGCATGCTGTTGACCGTCTCGCCATTGGGTCACGACGTTGGCTTTAACCTCAAGCCATTCAACAACAACAGCCATTTGATTGCCAATGGACAGAACAACAACCTGAACCTGATGGCCCAGCAGGCCACCGCGACCGCAATCATCCATCAGCAGACCGACGGTTTTGATCCAAACGCCACAGGCGGCGGGGCCATCGTGACTGGCAGTCCCGAGGTATGGCCCTTTGGCGTCTGTACCTACTGGGCCAACCTGCGCTACCACACCCTCACCTCGGTCTGGGTAACCTGGCTCGGCAACGCCTACCAGTGGGTCGACGGAGCCAGTAAAGCCGGTTGGAACGTCTCGACAAGACCTCACGTACCCTCCATCATTGTCTTGATGCCGGGCGTGCAGGGAGCAAGCGGTTATGGGCATGTCGCTGTAGTAGAAAGAATTATTAACAGCACCACAGTCTACACCAGCAATATGAACTGGTACACCAACGGCGGCGGCTACGGCAGGGTTTCTTACAACGACTTTAACGTCGGACCCGGCGTGTATTTTATCTGGAAGTGATGGATTTTCGAGAAGCTCTTTTTTATCACAGGTATATTTTGCGAGAGGTAGGCGTTGTGACTATGTTA
>DAOTTJ010000454.1:0-4252 GCA_034437695.1 Ktedonobacteraceae bacterium | reverse complement strand
CAGGTATATTCTTGTCCGATCTCGCTGCGTTTGCGTTGTGTCTGCAATTCTCCTTCTCCTCTAATAAAAAAATTGCAACCCGAGGGTTGAAATGGTGATACAATGTACCGTTTACATGGAACCGAGTGCGCTTGCTGGACCCGGCTGGTGAAAGCGTTGTGCCTGTGTGTTAGCTGAATGCAGGTAACACCTGTTGTTTGCCTTATGGAATGGTGCTTTCATCTGTTTGTGCTTACCTGGCTGAAGGGATATGCTATGTGGCGATAGCTTTGGATGGGTCCTCTCAGCGCTCTCCCCTTCTGATATTCCTATGAATGGTATTGTATCACATTCTTTTTTCTAAAGCCGCCCCCCTTTATTAAGCAGATCTCTCTTGTTTATAGGGGAAACCGCCCCACCCAAAGAAGAAAAGATGAAGCCAGAGGTTTTGCAGGCGCATGCGCCTGCAAACCTCTGGCTGCATGTGAAGTACCTATGAAAAACCTCTGGCTGTCCGCGCGAATGGGAGAAACCGCCCCCTCTCTAATCAATAAAGGGGGAAAACGAAGTGCGAGCTTTTCCTTTTATGGTGTGGGTTGGGGTACCCATTGGGGTGAGCCGCTGTCCGGTTCGAGTTGATAGATGGAGATGATCGGGTTGTTGTTATCGCCGCTGGTGGGGTCAAAGCTATAGTTGCCTGTATAGCCTGCATAGCCGGGTGCGGGTATAGATTTGAGTGCGGCCACAATGCTCTGGCGAAATGGGGTCGCGTCAGCGGCGTCCCAGGTGCCGCGTGGTGGGAGTACGCCTGACTGCAAGACCTTTTTAAGCGCGGCGATCAGGATCATCGTTGCGTCGTAAGCTGCCGCTGTATCGAGTCGGTAGTCCTGGTGGCCGGCTGCATTATAGAGTGTTCGGAAGCCGGAGCCGGGGTCGCCCACGGGTTTAGTGCCATAGATGGGACTGGAGTCGCCGCCGGAGTAGCCTACGGCGCTGGCAAAGCTATCGACGACGCTTGCGTCGCCCACGGCAAAAGCTGTCGATTGGAGTGAGGGGATAGTGATCATCGCCTCTCTGGCCAGCGTGCCGTCAGGGGTGAGGCCCGAAAAAAAGATTACATCGGGTGGAGTCGTGAGCTGTTCTAGCGCCGAATGGTAGGTTGCTTCGCTGGTGTGGTCGGGTTCGTTCTGCGTATTGACTGTGCCTCCATTGATTTGCCATTGGTCTTTGAAGGCTGTCGCCAGGCCATCGCTATAGAGATCGCTGCTATTTTCAAAGATAAAGACGGTGCGGTAGCCTTTCTTTTTCCAGAGGAAGTTAGCGAGTGCGCTACCCTGGATGTCGTCGGTGGCTGCCAGACGGAAGAAGCTATCCTGATTGTTGGGGTGGAAATCGGGATTGGCGAGCAGATCATTTTCTCCAGTACAAAGGGTAGGGATATCTTTAGTGAGGCAGGGATTGGTGGTGGTTGGACTGATCAGTGGGAACGAGGCTGCGCTGGCCGTGGGGATTTCGGCGGCGGCTATCGAACTGTCGAGTGGACCAATCATGCCGGCGATTAGTGCGTTATTGATGGCGTTAGTGACATTCTGGACGCCTTTATCGGGATCGGGGTCGCGGTTGCGTCCCACGTCGTCGTCGTTTTGGACCTGTATGGTATAGCCTGGAATGGCGTTAGCGGCGACGCTTATAGCGTAGTTGACGCCGTCCTGGACGGGCAGGCCATCGGTTGGGTCGTTGCCTGAGATGGGAAAATCGGTTGCGATAAAAATCGTGTGCGAGATGGGAAACAGGCTGCGCAGCGCAGGTACCCAGGAGGTCCAGGAGCCAGGCCAGAGAAAGATGCTTCCTAAGATAGTGCCAGCCAACAGGAGAACAAGGAGCGAGAGGAGAGCGGCGTTTTTTTTGCGCGACCTGAGGCGAGGCAGTGGCGTTGGATGTTGAAACGTGGGTGGCGTCTCTGGCGGGGGTGGAGGATTGGGATTGGGATGCGCGAAAGGTGAGGGTGGTATCGGACCGGTGGGCATGCCGGAGATGGGGTTCCAGGAGCGGGCCTGCGCAGTCCGCAGATCGCGTAAAAACTCGGCTGCGGACTGGTAGCGTGCGCTCTGCTCTTGTTGCAGTGCTTTGAAGAGCAGGTGCTCCATCTCGGGTGAGACTGCGGGGTTGATTTCACGGGGCGAGCGCGGCAGACCGTTCCGTCGCGCCAGCGTTCCCTGGAGCGGGCCAGCAAGCATCTCGTAGAGTACGACGCCGACGCTATAGATATCGCTTTGTTTGGTTGGTTGTCCCTGGCGCTGCTCAAAGGACATATAGGGCAGTGTCCCCATAATGGGCAGCGAAAAGCTGCTGATGTGTGCTTGGTTTGGATCATTTGTGCTTGGTTGGAGCAGCTTGGCAAGGCCAAAGTCGCTGAGGACTGGTAGGCTGTGGTCGTCCAGCAGGATATTGTTGGGGTTAATATCGCGGTGAATGCAGCCTTTGGCGTGGGCGTAGTCGAGCGCTTGTAGCAGAGGCAAGGCGAGATTGTAGACTTCCTGGACGGAGAAACGCCAGCCGCGTCGCTGCATCTCGCCGGCCAGCGAGCCGTGGCGTAAATAAGGAGTCACCAGGTAGTAAAAGACATTGTTTTTCCCATAGTCGCGCAGGGGCAGAATATGTGGATGGTCCAGCGTGCTGAGAATCTCTACTTCGCGTTCAAAGCGCGTTTGAAAGGTGGGGTCTTCAAAGCGTGGGGAAAGAATTTTGACTGCCACATTTATGCGCTCCAATGAACGGAGGTCTTCTGCACGATAAACGCTCGCCTGGCCGCCCTGACCAATTAATTCGAGTAAATGATATGCTCCAAAGATTTGAGGTAGCTGCATATCTCTATTTAGCCTCTTCGCTTTCGCCTGCTGCTTTTGCTAGAAAGATCGATCCATATTTTAGGAATAATAGGAAGGTACTGCCTATTTATTTTAGGCAATAGTTGTTTGTTTTTCAAGCGATAGCTGTATCGATGGGAGCTTTGTACCATAACTATTCAGTGTTTACGAAGGCGAGTATAGGCGGGCGTGTTCGTAACTTTTCCTCTGTGTGCTCCGTCTCTGTTAACAGAGACGAATGGTAAGAGAGAAAATGAAAAAATGGAAGAGAATGAACCGATTTTGGGTGGGCGTATTCTTGCTCGCAGGACATTTCTGGCGTTAAGCGCGTTGGGTTTGGGTGGTCTGGTGAGTGCGTGTGGGGGCAATAGTGCTCCGGTGGGAGTCACGCCTGCTGCTAGTGTGATTCCTGGACCGCCGACGGCGACGGCGACGGCGACACAAGCGCCTGCGTTGACCGAGTCGGCATGGCAGAGTCTTGGTAGTAGTTTACAGGGGTCGTTGGTGCGGCCTCAGGATAGTCGTTATGCAGTGGCGCGTCAGCTTTTCAATACGCGCTTTGACGCGGTGCGGCCTGTGGGCATTGCCTACTGTGCCTCGGTGCAGGACGTACAGAAGAGTCTGGCCTTTGCGCAGCGTTTTAACCTGCCGCTCACGGCGCGTTCGGGTGGTCATTCGTATGCGGGCTATTCGACTGGTGTGGGGCTTATCCTGGATGTCACCGCGCTGAAGCAGATCGTGGTCGATAGTGGGGCGGGTACGGCGACGGTCGGTGGGGGAGCGCACCTGATCGATGTCTATACGGAGTTGGCGCAGTCTGGCGTGGTAATCCCGGCTGGTTCGTGTCCGACCGTTGGGATAGCGGGTTTAACGCTGGGGGGTGGTGTTGGAGTTTTGGGGCGTAAGTTTGGTCTGACCAGCGACAATCTGCTTGCGGCGCAGGTTGTGCTGGCCAACGGCAAGCTGCTCAACTGCAATGCTGGGACGAATGCCGACCTCTTCTGGGCGTTGCGCGGAGGTGGTGGAGGAAACTTTGGTGTCGTGACCTCGTTCACCTTCCGGGTTCATCCAGTCGCAACCCTTGTGCTTTTTACCCTCAACTGGTCCTGGCAGCACGCCGCCCGCGTCGTAGATGCCTGGCAGAACTGGGGACCCCAGGCTCCCGACGAACTCTGGTCGAACTGTCTGCTGCTGGGGACTGCGACAAAGGGTTCGGACCCGCTGGTGCGCGTCAATGGGGTGTATGTGGGTAGCTCTGCCTCTTTGCAGCCACTGTTGCAGCAGTTGAGTAGCCGGGTCGGCTTTGCGCCTACGAACAGCTATGTCTATACAGATTCGCTGCTTGAGACCATGATGGTCGAAGCCGGGTGCTATGGTCAGACGGTTGCCGCCTGCCACCTGCCTTC
>DAOTTJ010000453.1:0-7382 GCA_034437695.1 Ktedonobacteraceae bacterium | reverse complement strand
GCGCAAGCAGCAGGCTTGAGCAGAACTGGAATGCCCTGCCAGAGGTATATTTGCAGTTAGAGAAAATCCGTGATTACAATAGAATACTACTGGCAATGCTTCTGCATAACATTGCATAAGTGCGCTCCTTCCCAACTTTCATCGAGACAGTATCTGGCCTATGTTCTGTTTGCTCGCAGAGCACTCTACCTGTAGCGATATCCCCCAGGACAGAAAGGATCTATCGTGACTCAAACACAGACCAATCATCCCGTACGCGTCGGTGTACAATTGCACCCACAACACACCACCTACACCTCTTTCGCTGAGGCTGTGAAGCACATCGAAGAGCTAGGAGTCGATACAATCTGGAATTGGGACCACTTTTTTCCGCTCTACGGCGAACCAGATGGACCCCACTTCGAAGGATGGACGCTGCTGACCGCAATGGCGACGCTGACGCAACGCGCCGAGGTCGGCTGTCTGGTAACCTGCAATACCTATCGCAACGCAGCTCTGCTCTCGGATATGGCAAAAACGCTCGACCATATTAGCAGCGGTCGACTGATCTTAGGTATCGGTGCTGGCTGGTTCGAACGCGATTATAGCGAATTTGGCTATGAGTTCGGCACGGCGGGCAGCCGCCTAGCAGCCCTTGAGCAATCGCTCAAGACCATCAAAGAGCGCTGGGAGAAGGACATTCCCAAACCCACGCGCAAGATCCCTATCTTGATCGGTGGCGGCGGCGAAAAGGTCACGCTGCGCATCACGGCCCAATACGCCGACATGTGGCACGGTTTCGGCGATCCCGCCGGGATCTCCCACAAGATGCAGGTGCTCGATAAATGGTGCGAGGAAGTCGGACGCAACCCCGCGGAAATCGAACGCGGCTGCGGCACCAACGCCGACGATAGCGACGAAACACGCAATGAGTACCTCCAGGCCGGAGCCAGTCACCTGATCCTCGGCATGGGCGAACCCTGGAATTTCGACGCCGTACGCAAACTGGTGCAATGGCGCGATAGTCATCGCTAACCATCTTTTGCCACTCTATCCCTGATTTCCATCTTTCGCAACCTCCCAGGGATGTACTACTGTATGAGGGTACAGCACGCGAACGGCTGTACCCTCACTTTGTAACAAACAAGCCGCAGAAAATAGCTGAGCATCTTTTTCAGTCTCTTCTGGAAGCAAAGAAAGTCTGTCCGCAGCGGACAAACTATGGGGAAAGGAACAGTATCTTGTGGAGAGGGATTGAAGAAGGGTGACCGATGGGGCTTGAACCCACAACCGCTGGAGCCACAATCCAGAGCTCTACCTATTGAGCTACGGCCACCATACATCTCTGATGTGCCTTCAGTATAAAGGAGATGTTGCGAGTTGTCAAGAGGTTTCTTTGCGAAATTCCTCCTGTGCGCCCAACCCTTGACAAGCATCGCTTCCCTGACCTACACTCCAAACAAGAGAACTTGATCCTTACCGTTACAACAGAGCGAGGAACAAAGGTAGCAACAAACCATGTCACAGCGCGTTCCAAATCCAGCCAGCAATGCTGTGCGCGGCGATGATGAATTAACTCAGTTGCCCGAGCTTCCCCCTGGAATCTATATTCCAGCACCCAGCACGATACCACGCCAACGCACTATCTGGCCCGATGCCATCGATGTGATCTTTGAGAAAGATCCTGCGTGCAATAATATCTTTGAAGCGTTGATCTACCAGAGCTTCTGGGCTATCTTCTACCACCGCATCGCACACGCCTTCTATACCTGGCATATCCCCTTGCTCCCACGCCTGATCTCGCAATTCGCCCGCTTACTCACGGGCGGGATCGAGATCCATCCAGGCGCTCAGATCGGGAAACGCTTCTTTATCGACCACGGGGCAGGCGTGGTGATCGGCGAAACGGCGGTCATTGGCAACAATGTTATGCTCTATCATCAGGTGACCCTGGGTGCGACCGGCTGGTGGCGATCTGGACCAGGCCGCCGCCGCAAACGCCATCCCACAATCGAGGATGATGTCACGATCGGCGTCGGCGCTGCTATCCTCGGCTCTGTCACGATCGGACGCGGAAGCCGCATCGGCGCTATGGCCATCGTTCTGGAATCGGTCGCTCCTAATTCGGTCGTCGCTTCCAAACCCGCCGAACTCCTGGTCAAGGAGGGCGAAACTCTGGTCCAACACGAAGAACTAACCCAGGGCTGGAATGGCGAAATGGACTACCAGATCTGATGACCACCTGCATGCTTTTTTTGCGCAAAAGTCCACACCCCTCGACGATAAGGTAGAGCGCTTGCTATAATGACCATAGGAACCGTGATTTTATATATGGATGAGGATTTACTGCGTGGGAACATTCGGCAATCTCATTATTGGACAATCCGGCGGCGCAACAGCAGTCATTAATGCCAGCCTGGCTGGCGCTGTCGAAACAGCCTTACAAGATCAACGAGTCGGGCAGATATATGGTATGCTGCATGGCATTCAAGGACTCTTGCAGGACGATATTATCGATCTGCGCAGCCAGCCCGCTTCTCTGTGGACGGCGCTGAAGGCTACTCCTTCCGCCGCTCTCGGCTCTTGTCGCTATAAACTAGACGATAACGATCTCGTTCGCGTTATCGAGATTTTCAGACGCCACGAGATCCATGCTCTGCTCTATATCGGCGGCAACGATTCAGCTGATACGACCCATCGGATCGCCCAGGCCGCTCTGGCACAGCACTACGAACTACGCGCTATCAGTCTACCAAAAACTATCGATAACGATCTCCCTCTGACCGATCACTGCCCAGGCTACGGGAGCGCGGCTCGCTTTATCGCAATGGCTACGATGGATTCGTCGATGAATACGCTCTCTATCCCCTGGCACTATCCGATCAAGGTGATCGAGACGATGGGTCGCGACGCCGGCTGGTTGACCGCCGCCGCCGCCCTCGGCAAACGCGCTGAGAGCGATCCACCCCATATCCTACTCCCACCAGAGAAGGTGTTTCAGGCTGACCCGTTTTTAGCACAGGTGGAAGAGATCTATCGACGCCTGGGCTATGTCGTAGTAGTGGCCGCGGAGACGCTGCGCGATGAAGATGGTCACGCGCTAGGGGCCTCTGGTCAGACCGGCACTGACGCATTTCAACATCCACTACTGAGCGGTGCAGCACAATATCTGGTAGAATTAGTCAAAGCACGCTTGAAACTGCGAGCGCGTTTTGACAAACCCGGCGATCTCCAACGTATGGCTTCGTTCTACGTTTCAGAGGTCGATCGCGACGAGGCGTATCTGGTCGGTCAGGCAGGCGTCCAGGCGCTTCTGAACGATAGCAGCGATACAATGGTCATTCTCGTACGCCAGTCAGAGCCAGTCTACCACTGCACAACGGCATTGGCCGATCTACATGAGATCGCTAACGTCCAGCGCCTTCTGCCAGCCAACTATCTGGATGCAAACCAGACGATGGTCACACCGGCTTTCGTCGAGTATGCACTCCCACTGCTTGGTAGTCCACTGCCGGCCTATCCTAAGCTGGAATATGTAAGGATTGCGACATGAGCGAACTCACCAGGGCAATTCTCGTCGTCCTGGACGGCGTAGGTGCAGGAGCAAATCCCGATGCCGCCGCCTATGGAGACGCTGGGGCCAGTTCACTGGAGCACTGCGCCAGCGCCATCGGCGGCCTGGCACTTCCCAACCTGGGACGCGTGGGTCTGGGCAATATTACTCCCATCCTGGGTACTCCTCCGACACCCCTTGCCACCGGCTCCTTTGGTCGCATGGCCGAAGCCGCCGCGGGCAAGGACAGCACAACCGGTCACTGGGAAATGACCGGCGTGACGCTGCGTCGTCCCCTACCAACGTATCCACACGGCTTCCCACCAGAGGTCGTCAGTGCGTTTGAACAGGCCATCGGACGCCAGACACTCGGCAATCAGGTGGCTTCGGGGACAACTATCATCCAAGAGTTCGGCGCAGAACACGTACACACCGGGCGACCAATCCTCTATACCTCAGCAGATAGCGTCTTCCAGGTGGCCGCTCACCAGGAGATCATTCCGCTGACCGAACTCTATGCTATCTGTCAAACCGCCCGCCAGCTTTTGACCGGCGAGCACGCAGTTGGTCGTGTGATTGCACGCCCGTTTCTCGGCACGCCTGGAGACTTCACACGCACTACCCATCGCCGCGATTTCTCTCTGGAGCCGCCGGGCAGAACCTTGCTCGACGCCCTGCAAGCCGCGGGCAAAACGGTGGTCGGCATCGGCAAGATCGCAGATCTCTTCGCGGATCGCGGTCTGACCGCTCAAGACCACACCGAAACGAATCGCGAAGGTATGGAAGCCACGCTCGACTGGCTGGAAAAGGATTTCACAGGCCTGCTTTTTGTTAACCTGGTAGAATTCGATATGTTATGGGGACACAGGCGCGATAGCCAGGGGTATGCTCAGGCTTTGCGCGAGGTTGATAGCTGGTTCGCCCGCGTCCAACAGGTGCTGCGGCCCGGCGATGCTATCTTCTTCACCGCGGATCATGGCGTCGATCCCACGTTTAAAGGGACCGACCACACCCGCGAATACGTCCCGCTACTGGCCTATGGAGAACCTGTCCGGGCTGGTGTCGACCTGGGGGTGCGCTCAACATACGCAGACCTCGGTCAGACGCTCGCTCAGGCGTTAGGTGTGGATGCCCTCGCTACAGGCACCAGCTTTGCTGAGCAGATCTTGCTGGAACTCCCACCGGCAACATCCGCTGCCCCATCCGGCATACAGGGACACCAGACACAATCCAGAGAGGCCTTTGATTTTTAGAATAGGCTCGGTATGACAGATTTACAACAAAGCTATTCTGCCGGTCAGGAACAGGATCTCCCCCTGCACGGGGAACGTATCTGGCTACGCCGGCCACAACTACCTGACGCGCACTTTGTCTTTTATTGGGAACGCGACGATGAGGTCTGGCGCTACGATCCCCACCGTCCCTATTCCCAGACGATGGTGGATTTCTTGCCTATCTTCGAGCGCAACTATGTACGCGGCAACGGCCGGCAATTCTGGTTTATCATTGAAGACGAGCAACATATTCCCATTGGCACCATTACCTACTTCAACGTCGACCAGCGCTCAGGTCAGGCGGAGATAGGCCTGGGCATCGGCAACAAAAGTTGTTGGGGCAAAGGCTATGGCTCCGAGGCGATCCTCATCCTGACCACTCACCTTTTTACACAACCACACTTTGTCCGTCTCTACGCGGAAACCGCGCTGGCGAATACACCCGCTCGCAAAGCCTTCGCCAGAGCCGGCTTTCTCGAAGTAGGGCAGATTTTCGACCCTCGCAGCTCAGGCGCACCCTGGGTACTACTCGAAATTTGGAAACATAGAAGGGATCTTACTCAGACATGAGCACTTCAAATAGTAGCGTCGATCCAAAGATTTTCGGCTCTTACGATATCCGTGGCGTCTACGGTCAGGACCTCGATGAAAATGTGGCATATCTGATTGGACGCGCCTCCGCACAGTATTTGCAGGCCTCCGAGATCGCGGTTGGACGCGATATGCGCCTCTCTTCTCCAGAACTGACCGCCGCGCTGATCCGCGGGATCACCGAGCAGGGCGTCAATGCGATTGAACTGGGCATGACGACGACCGACGAACTCTATTTCGCAGTGGGCAAGTATGGCTACGCGGCCGGCGTGATGGTCACTGCTTCACATAATCCCGGCAAGTATAATGGAATGAAGTTCTGCCGCGCCGAAGCCCGCCCAATCAGCAAGGAGACCGGCCTGTCCGATATTCGCGATCTCGCCATCGGCGGCACCTTTGCACAGCCAACGCGCAAAGGCGAAGTCATCCAGCGCGAGGTGCTCGACGAGTATGTCAAGCACGCACTGTCTTTTATCGACGCCAGCAAGATCAAGCCACTCAAGGTCGTGATCGACGCCGGTAACGGCATGGCGGGTCTGTCTATGCCCAAAGTCTTTGAGCATCTGCCCTGTACGCTCGTTCCACTCTATTTTGAACTCGATGGCAACTTTCCCCATCACCCGGCCAGTCCGATCGAGCCAGAGAACATGGCCGATCTGCAAGCAAAGGTCCGCGAGGTGGGAGCAGATATCGGAGCCGCCTTTGACGGCGACGCCGATCGCATGTTCCCGGTCGACGAGCAAGGCAATATCGTCGATGGTTCGATGGTTACGGCTGTCGCGGCCAACAGTCTGCTGCAAAAGTACCCAGGCTCAACTATTCTCTACAACCTGATAGTCTCCAAAAGCGTCCCCGAACTTGTCGCGCAACTGGGCGGTGTCTCGCACAAAACGCGCGTTGGTCACTCGCACATCAAAGCCGATATGCGCAAGTATAACGCGATATTTGGCGGCGAACACTCCGGCCACTTCTACTTCCGCGACAACTGGTATGCCGACTCGGGCTTGATAGCATTTTTGATGACGCTCGAACTTGTCTCACAGGGCGACGAACCTCTTTCAGCGATGCTCAAGCCCCTGGACCAGTGGGTGCGCAGCGGCGAATACAACAGCAAGGTCAGCGACGCGCCGGGCAAGCTTAAAGCGCTGGAAGAACACTACGGCCAAACGGCGATCTCGGTCGATCACCTCGATGGAGTCACTTTCGATTTCGGCAACTGGTGGTTTAACGTGCGTTCTTCGAATACCGAACCACTGCTGCGCCTGAACGTCGAGGCAAAAACCACTGAACAGATGGAACAGAAACGCGACGAAGTCCTGGACTTTATCCGCTCCTGAGTCCGCTCGCTCACACAGAGACAGAAGCCAGGGAAGTTGTCCTTCCCTGGCTTCTGTCTCTGGCTGCCCGTCAGTCAGGCCAAACACTCAGATAGGCTTATTCTCCCTCGTCGGCCTCTGCGGCCTCCTCATCGGATGTAGCCTCTGCTGTCTCTTCTCCTTCTGACTCCTCCTCTTCGTCGAGCGCGTCTTCTGCCGCTTCTCCTATCGGTTCCGTGTCCCCGCCTGCATCGTCAGCAACTGACTCTTCCTCCTCGGTCGAGTCCTCTGCCGCTTCTCCTATCGGTTCCATGTCCCCACCCTCGTCCTCGGCTACCGACGAACCCTCCTCCTCGGTCGAGTCCTCTGCCACTTCTCCTATCGGTTCCGTGTCCCCACCCTCGTCCTCGGCCACCAACGAACCCTCACTCACAATTGCTATCTCAGCCAGTTCGCTCTCTTCGTCTGCGGACTCACCTTCGGCGGTTGCCTCTTCTTCGCTCGCTTCCTCAGCAGCTTCATCCTGGCTCGACTCAAGTGCCGCTTCGAGCGCCTCTTCGGCCTCTTCTAAGGCGGCAATCTCCTCGACGACTTCGCTGACCGCTTCAGCAACCGCTGCGACTGCTGCTCTGGCCGCTTCGCTTTCCTCGCCGCCCTCCTCCGATAATT
>DAOTTJ010000452.1:0-6145 GCA_034437695.1 Ktedonobacteraceae bacterium | reverse complement strand
AACTGGTATGGGTATGGTCATTGTGGCGACGGCACAACTAAGCCGTCTTACGTCAATTCCTACCAGCGCGGTGCTTCCGAGTCGGTCTGGAAAACAGTCGTTCAGCCCGACTGCGAAACCTTTAAATGGGGCAGCAGCACCGGCACTGGCTTCTTGACTCTCTTCCAACTGGCTGTCCCCGGCGGTACCTACGCCCAACAGTGGCGCTATACCGATGCCCCCGATGCCGACGCGCGTACGGTTCAAGCAGCATACTGGGCCTACGTCTGGTCAACCGCTCAGGGAAAAGAAAGCACTATCGCTCCTCAAGTCGCTGAAGCAGCGAAGATGGGTGACTATCTGCGCTATAGTCTTTTCGATAAGTACTTCAAGGCTCTGGGCTGCACCAGCACAAACTGTGCGGCTGGTAACGGGCGCACCAGCGAAACCTACCTGCTCGGTTGGTACTATGCCTGGGGTGGCGCTCTGCCGTCTTCCGGCAACTGGGCCTGGCGCATCGGCGATGGCTCTGATGCTCAAGGATACCAGAATCCACTGGCGGCCTGGGCAATGAGCACTGTCCCGGCCCTTGAACCCAAATCTCCGACCGCTCCAACCGACTGGTCGACCAGTCTGCAAAGACAGTTACAGTTCTATCAGTGGTTACAATCTTCTGAAGGCGCAATTGCCGGTGGTGCGACCAATAGCTGGAACGGCCAGTATGGCACACCTCCCGCTGGCGATCCTACGTTCTACGGCGAAGCATACGACTGGGAGCCAGTCTATCACGATCCGCCAAGCAACAACTGGTTTGGTTTCCAGGTTTGGCCAATGGAGCGCGTAGCCGAATACTACTACGCAAGCGGCAACGCAACAGCCAAAGCAGTCCTGGATAAATGGGTTGCCTGGGTTAAGACCGTTACTGTCACCAATGCCGACGGTACCTTCGCTGTCCCCTCGACGTTGAATTGGAGCGGTCAACCCGGCGGAAACTGGGCATCCGGGACTACCTCTGTGAATAACTCTGGTCTGCATGTCACTGTAGTGAACACGTCAGAGGATGTCGGCGTCGCCGCTGGCCTCGCTCAGACGCTTGAATACTACTCAGCTAAATCCGGCGATACGGCCTCTCTAACCCTCGCCGAGACGATGCTGGACGATATGTGGAACAACGATCAGGATAGCATCGGCATCACTACTGCGGAAACTCGCACCGACTATAGTCAGTTCAATACTTCCGTGTATATCCCCGCTGGCTGGACCGGGACGAATGCCCAGGGTGCAACGCTGAATTCCGCCCTGACATTCATTTCCGAACGCCCCAAGTACACCAGCGATCCAGCCTATCCGCAAATTCAGGCGTACCTGAATGGCGGTGCCGCTCCTGTCTTCCACTATCACCGCTTCTGGGCGCAGTCGGACATCGCTATGGCAATGGCCGATGTTGATATCCTGTTTGGTGGTACAACGACCACGCCAACGCCAGGGACTACACCAACAGCGACTCCAACTGCTGGTATGACACCCACGGCGACGCCTACCCACACGCCTACTCCGGGTGTCACGCCGACACCTACTCACACGCCCACTCCGGGTATCACGCCGACACCCACCGCGACACCTACTCACACGCCTACTCCGGGTGTCACGCCGACACCCACCGCGACCCCAACCCACACGCCTACTCCGGGGACAACGCCTACTCCGACACCTGTCTCTGGCACAAGTTGTCAGGTACACTACTCGATAGTCAGTCAATGGACCGGAGGCTTTTCAGGCGGCTTAACTATCACTAATACGGGAACTACGACGATTAATGGTTGGAGTCTACAGTTCTCGTTTGCCAACGGACAGACTATAACGCAAGGCTGGAACGCAACATTTACGCAAAGCGGCAGTGCAGTTACAGTCACCAACCTCTCGTATAACGGAACTATCGCACCTGGGACATCGCTGAATTCAGCACCCGGCTTTAATGGCAACTGGAGCGGCACGAACGCTGCACCCACTGCATTTACTCTTAACGGAGTACACTGTAGCGTGGTCTAAGCAATCCTGAAGCACCAGCTATCGTCACACAAGAGTCTCTGCCAGTTCGCTGACAGAGACTCTTTCATAGGGTAATTTTTCGTCTGCTCTCGCTCTCAGTTCTCCACGTCCTCCTGGTCGCTATCGTTGGCCAGGCCGGCATCGACAATGTCATAGACACGCGCCAGCAGTACGCTGAGATTCTGATTATAGACCGTAAACGGCGCATCTCCCAGACGCTTTAATAGCGCTTTCTCAACGTGCGGCGCAGTAGGATCAATAGAAAAACTGCGCAAACGTTCTCCCGCTTCCCAAAATGTAGCGCTATCTTCTACGGGCAAAGCCCCACTGCCAGGTATAACCACCTCGCTGCCTTCCTCCACCATCACGCTCTGCACAGGCAATGTCTCAACGCGCCTCTGCCTGAGCGCCTGAATAATCGCCTCTCTGGTACGTCCACGCAATTTAAAAATCAGAAAAGGATCTTCGTCAAAGCGTTCAGCCAGCAGATAATAAACCGCGGCTACGTGCTTGCAGAGATTGGCCCAGTCGGGACAGGAGCACCTGGTGACAAGGTCGGCCGCACGCACAGGAAACAGCGAGAGATGCGCCTCGGCAAATGCCTCTTCTATATTAGTAGGCATTTCACCCGCAAGCAGACGAGCAGCAAAGATAGCCTGAGCAGCCATCCGCGCAATCACCAGCTCCCATTCCTGGTCGGAAAGCGGCTGTAACTGGATGGCGAGCGCATACGGCTTGACCTGCGAACCCTGAACTTGCGCCCGGACGACGCCCGGCTCGATATCGATAGTCAGTACCTGACCACGGCGAGCATACGAGCGTCCTCTGGTCAGACGGTTGCCCATGCTAAAGGACTCCAGGACGGCCAGCCAGCGCTTCGACCACCACGTCGAGCCGATAGCTCCACGTTCACTCTTCGCTTTTAAGCCACCTTCGACCTTGATTGGCTGGTCTGCTCGATAGTAGTTCCACTCGTCTGAAAAATCGTCCCATCGGCCCATGTGCTACTCTCCTACAGCCTCGCGACTGAGCGCGAATAGCTCTTTCAATTGCGTCGTCGACATCTCGGTCAGTCAGTTCTCTCCACTCCCAATAATGCTTTCGGCCAGCTCTTTTTTCTGCTCGATCATCTGATCAATGCGCTCCTCCAGGGTTCCCACACAGACAAACTTATGGACCTGCACATCGCGCGTCTGTCCAATGCGAAAAGCCCGGTCGGTAGCCTGATCCTCAACCGCAGGGTTCCACCAGCGATCAAAATGAAAGACATGATTGGCTGCCGTGAGATTGAGTCCCACCCCTCCAGCTTTCAAGGAGAGCAAGAAGATGGGCGGACCATGACGCTCTTCCTGAAAACGCTGCACCATGAGGTCGCGCTGAGCCTTAGGGGTCGCTCCGTAGAGAAAAAGAACTTCACAACCGAGCTTCTCCTGCAAACGCCGCCGCAGAAGCATCCCCATCTCCGCGAACTGACTGAAAACCAGGGCCTTTTCGCCAGATTCTATAATCTCTTCAAGCATCTCTTCAAGACGCGCCAGCTTACCAGAACGACCTGGTAGCCTGCTCCCATCGGCAACAAACTGAGCAGGATGGTTGCAGACCTGTTTAAGCTTGAGGAGAGTGGCCAGCACCAATCCCCTGCGCTCAATCCCTTCAGCCGCTTCGATCTTCTCCAGCATCTCCTTCACTACGGCCTCGTAAAGCGACGCCTGCTCCTGCGTGAGATTACACAGCACCTTCATCTCCATCTTTTCGGGTAGATCGGAGATAATCGCCTTATCGGTCTTGAGGCGACGCAGGACAAAAGGCTGGATCACGCGTTTCAGCGTTTCAGCACGCTTTACGTCGTGATAGCGTTCAATAGGCAGGGCAAAATCGCGCCGAAAATCGCTCGAAGATCCCAGGTAGCCGGGGTTCAGAAATTCAATGATCGACCATAGCTCAGACAGATGGTTCTCAACAGGCGTTCCAGTCATGGCTATACGATGCCGAGCACGCAAACTTCTAATCGCCTGCGTCTGTTTGGCGGCCTCGTTTTTGATATTTTGGGCCTCATCCAGGACAATGTAGTCCCATTCGAGCGCAGAGAGGTGCTCTTGGTCGCGCAGTGCCAGCGAATATGTGGTAATCACTACGTCGTGCTGACCAGCCTCGTCTAGAAATGCTGCCCCCGAGAGGCGCTCGTGACCATGATGAACCATCGCTTTGAGCGATGGCGCAAAACGCCTGATTTCGCGCTGCCAGTTCCCAACTATCGACATTGGACAAATCAGCAACGCTGGCGTCTGAGGCGCATTCTTCACCGCGACTTCCCGATTATGCAAAAACAGGGTGATCAGCTCAATGGTCTTGCCCAAACCCATAGAGTCGGCCAGACATCCTCCCAAACCAAACTGACTCAGAAAAGCCATCCACGAGACGCCCTTGAGTTGGTAAGGACGCAGTTGACCCTGAAAGGTGGCCGGTGGGGTGATCTGCGTGATCTTCATGCTGTCAGAGAGCTGGTCGAGTACGTTGCCAATCCAACCCTCACTCTCGATTTCGACAACTGGCAAACCCGCCCCAGCGAGTTCCTTGCCCAGATTGGCCTGAAGAGCTTCGCCCAGAGTCATCTTTCCCGTGCGCCGCTTCTTCTGAAAGAAGGCGATGGCGCGTTCGATCTCTTCAGGGCGCAACTCCACCCACTGACCGCGTACCTTAATTAAGGGCATTTTAAGATTAACCAGACGCTGAAACTCGCTGGCCGAGAGCGCGGTATCCCCGATCGAGACGGTCCAATCGTAAGCGACAATCCCATTCAGTCCCAAAAGTCCCGAGGCCTCGGCAGAGGTCCCTTTGATCTTCAACTTTACACCCAGACGAGCAGTCGGCTTCTGCCACCACGGAGGAACCAGTACACCAAAGCCACTCTGCTCCAGCAGGGGAGCGGCCTCGCGCAAAAACGTATAAGCCTGTTCTGTACTCAAGCTCAACCCCGCCGGGCGAGCCGTTTTCAAACTCTCCTCAAGCGTCGGAAAGAGACGCGAGGCCTTACCGAGATCGGCAAGCAGACGCTCCTGGGGATTTTCAAAAGAACGTTTCAAAAACGTCAATGTACCAGAGCGCTCCTGCCAGACCTTCTCAGCAGGCACCAGCAGACTGCGGTCATCATTGGCTTGCAGATAAAAACTCACCTGCCATTCGTTGCTACTTTGCTCTCCTTCACTGGCCTCGTTAGGAGCATCCAGCCGGAAACAGGTGCGAAAGGCTGCGTTTTGCTCGCCAGGTTGAAGCTGAGCCAGCCAAGTTTTGAGCTTCTTTGCAAAGACTAAGGCTTCTTCGGCAGAGACATCAAGCTCTGCCGAAGGCGCGAAAAGGGCGCGAAACCATTTATCAGGCAAAACAGAGCGGCTATGTCCGCGCTCACTCACCTTTAACCGAGGATCAGTAAGTGCAGACGAAGCACGTACAAAGGCATCAAGCGTCTGGTTAAGAAAATCCAGCAAGAGATCGCCGCGCAACGCAGGTCGCTTCTGCTCTGCGGGAATAGCCGCCCAACATATAGGAGGCATCAGACCCGCCAGTTCTGCCACGCGCTTAGCGTCGTCTGGGACGAGCACCAGCTGCCACACCGCCTGCAAACCAACTTTCCCGCCGATAAAGCTCTGCCGACACGATGGAATATAACATTGGCGCGTTAAGAGTTCAAAGACCAGATCAGCAGCAGTACTCCAGAAACGCAGCGAACTCCCGGCCACGATGTGTGGGGGCAGCTCCTCAGGCAGCGCCAGAAGGAAAGCGAGAGCCTCACGGGCATGGAGATCGCGCGTCGGCACCTTCCAGGGCTTAAACGTTACCTCCTCAGGAGTACGCTTCACCTCGCGTATCAACTCGGGCGAAGCCTCCGGCTCACGCAGGCCAGAAGGTAATTGCAATTGTATGCTCGGAGTCTCTTTTTCCGCAAAGAACACCCCCTCCACTAGCTCTCCCAGGACCTCGGACAAGCGCTCGCATGAAAGCACAAATGGATGGATTAACGTACGTCTGGTTCCTGCTAGCCGCCCTCCACGTCTATTTATGGCCGGCGCATCAGATGTCTCGGCCGAGAGTCGCAGTATCGCTTCCTGAGGCTCCCAGA
>DAOTTJ010000451.1:0-7058 GCA_034437695.1 Ktedonobacteraceae bacterium | reverse complement strand
CGCGTGCTGGACCTGGGGGGTTGTATAGAGCAGGGCGGCATCGACGCGTTTTTGAATGTCGGGATAGGGGATAGTATACGCCTCTTTGCGGTCGCCTGGCACAAAATCGTCTTCGAAGCTGAAATCGTGGTGTTGGGTGAGAAAACCGATGGTTGGGTGTTCGGCGATGCACTCGGCCATTGCTACTGTGGCTACGGGATGGATAGGCAGAGATAAGATATTGCGCAGGTGAACGACCTGGGGATTATGCAGGTTGAGCATCGCGTGTAGCTTCTCTTTGAGTATCTGAACCTGTGTCTCAAAAGCCTGAGTGATAATCGTTTCGTCGTGCGCGTCGGTGACCAACTTTGTTTTAAACATCTGCACCTGGGGAGTCGAATAGTCGAGTTCTGGGATGGGAAAAGCCGCTGGTCCGCTGGCGTCCGCGCTGCACACTACGACATTCCAGCCCTGTTCTGCGAGTACGCGGTCGTTTTCGTGAATTTGCAATGAGACGCCATCGGTGCGTTCAGAAAAGAAATGGATAACTGCCACTGTTCCGCGCGGCGCTACGTTTGTTGGTTGGATTGATGTGTTCATAAAATCGCCTCTTTTCCTGCTTTTATAGAATATGAATGTAACTGGCATAGAACCAGGAAGTCCATCATTTTGCTTTTGCGAAGCGAAGATGCTGGTATAAAAAGGATACTCGCTCTCTGCACTCCTGCTCCGCACACCAGGTGTTTGATCGTTGACAAACTACTAGTATACACGGCTTGAAAATGCGAATAGTAACCTGCGGGTGCTGCGCCTTCCCTTTGAGATGCTCAGGAAGGCATAATCCTTTTGTGGGATAAAACACCTGATGGAAACACGAGGCATTGTGTACTCTTTGGTTGAGCATATCTAGCCTGATGTGACTGGGATAAAGAGGACCATGTTATCCAGTTAGTACTCTTGAAAACGTTTATAGTGGGCTTTGTTATATTGTGCAAAGGCATTAATCTCGCCTGGTTCATTGGCGGGGAAGAGAAAAGGGATACTGGGATTTTTGGGGGGGATATCTCTATGTTGCGATAGAGTATGTTATGATGGACATACAATGAAATGTATTTCTATGTTAATTCTCTATCCAGCAAGAACTGGAACATACGAGGAAGGCTATGTCGCAATTTCGTTCAGGGCTAGAGTTTGGTGGGGAGGCCGAGGACAAATCGGCAGAGCAAGCCTTGCCTGGCGTACAGGATGTGGCGGAAGAGAGTAGAAAGCAGCCTGCTGAGAATACTGATGCACTGCCAGCGGCTCCTGTGACGGGTCGTTTGCCTGTGTATCTACTCACTGGTTCGCATCATATTGTCGCGGTCAAAGATACGCGTAAAATCCAGGCTGCTGGCTCTGATGTGTTGATGGATAATCAAGATACCACCAGTCGGATGATTGTCATCCCGGCTGACAAGAAACTCCAACAGCAGCGCTCAAGCCAGCTTATGCAGGCTGCTACTCGTACTGTGCCAGAGAGTTCGGCTGGTCAGAAGGGTCGTTGGCGGAAAACGCTAATGGTTAGTGGACTGCTTGTGTTTATTCTGTTTGCCAGCGTGATCTCCAGAATTTACTTCTTCAACCCGTCCCACCTGGCGGGGTCTAGTCTGGCGAGTGTTCCCTGTCTGACCGGTTGTTACTCCTCGGCGCACCTGCTCTCCGCGACCGAGCCGGCTTTGCCGCGTATTCTGAGTACCGCATCTACTTCTGTGCGGGGTGTGCCGTCGGGTGCGACGCCTGTTTCTCATCCAAATGGGTGGAAGTTGACCTTTGACGAAGAATTTAACGAAACTGGTGTGAACTGGAATATCTGGCAGGATGGTGGACAGAATTGGGGATCGGGTGGTCACGGTGAGCAGCAGGCCTATCTGGGCAGCGAGTGTAGCGTAGCCAACGGTCAGCTTATCGTGCGTGGTGAAGATATTCCGGCCAATGGCAAGAAGTACAGTTCGTGTATGCTCAATACCTTGGGAACGTTTAAGCAGACGTATGGGTACTTTGAGTTTCGCGGGCGATTACCGAGCGGTCAGGGGTACTGGCCGGCCTTCTGGTTGTACGAGTCGGCGACCGACGGCACGCCTGAGATCGATGTGATGGAGAACCTGGGCAATGATACGCGGACCTATTATATGACCTATCATTCGGATGTGGGGGATCAGCAGCAGGTCTATCACGGGGTGGACCTAGCGGCGGCCTTTCACACCTACGCGGTGAAGTGGTTGCCTGACTCTATCACGTTTTACTTTGACAACGTTGCGCAATACACCGTCACCAATGGGGTGTATAATAATCCGATGTTTATCCTGATCGACCTTGCGATTGGGGGTCAGTGGCCTAAATCGCCCGATGCTAGCACCCCTTTTCCCGGTTACTTCAATGTTGATTACGTGCGGGCGTACGCGCTCAGTTAAGAGGAGTGGGCGTTTGCCGATTCGCGCTCTGCATGGGTATGGAGCGTCTGGCAACGCTCTCTAGTGCGTCTGTGACGCTTCCTGTGAGGCGTTGCCTGCGGCGGAAGGGGCTGGGGCGCAGCCCCTAGGGGCCACCCTTTGCGCTCCTGTTTTGCCGAAGGCAAAACAGGCAAAACGCGAGAAAAAGGTTATTGGGGACACCAGATTACCTATCCCTCGGACAGGGTGGTGGTTAAGGGTTGCTGCCCTTAACCATCGCGCTACGTACGCGCTCATGGGACACAGCTCCAGGGCCTAAAGGGGTATAACCTGTTGCACCTCTGCTGTGGTTAGTTGAAGTGTGACGGAGAACTATAGGTGGAGTTAACGGCGGGCGTGTTCGATCCAGTAGTGGTGAGTTTTAGCTATGACAGTAATCACATTCTTGATCGCCTGATCCAGTTGGAAGTCGGGTCCGACGGGTAGAAACAGGAGATCGCCCTCGCGTCTGGCGCAGACATTTTCCACCAGGATTGCTCGAAGCAGCCAGAGGGCCATCTGTTCGTTTGCGCACTGCACGCCAATCCAGCCTGTTTGTGCGGTGCGGACAATAGGTAGGCCAGTTACGAGGTGCAGGCCGCGCTCAAGCTCGTTGACCACGCGCTCGTAGTTGGGGAGATCGGCGCGGATCTGTTCGGGGGATGCGGGTTCGAGCAGAGTGCCGCGGTGGGGGGGTCCACCGGCCAGAGCGAGTTCACAGAAGCCGGTCCACATCTCGTCCCATGCGACCTGACCCTGTGTATCGTAGCGCATTGGAGTGCTACCCATTGGGGCGGCACTTACTGTGCGGCCATCCAGGTAACGTGCTGGGAGCAGATCGCTCAACTGTGAAGGGGCGCACTGTCCTGATGCAAATGGATAGTCGCTAGCGGCCAGGACCGTGGGTAAGAGGTGTTGCCAGTTGATCTCTGCCACCTCGCCGCCGCAGATAGTCACCTCGCCGATTGGGTTTGTGCCGTTTCCCCATACAACGTAATCTCCTGCCAGCAGAGCGAGAAAGAGCGCGGCGAAGACCGGTCGCTGGTTAGCGCGTCGTTCGAGCACATCGGTATGGATGCGTTGCCACTCATTTGCGCGGGGGCTGACCTCGATCTGTTGGCCGCGTAGTTTTGGATGGCAGTAGATGATCAGTGCGCCTGTATCTCCACCGATATCGAGTACTGCTTGCTCGGTATATACCTTATCGACAGAACGTTCTGGCATTGTAGTCCCCTCTTGAGTCTTATGACTTTGTCAAGCTACCTGGGCAGAGGGTACGCCTCTGTACGCCTGTTTTGCCGAAGGCAAAACAGGCAAAACGCGAGAAAAAGGTTGTTGGGGACACCCCAGATGCCCTGTCCCGCGGACAGTGTGCCGGCAGAGAGCTGCGCCCTTTGCACTTCTGCCTAATGCGAGTTTAGCGAGTTCGACGATGGTTAGTCGTCGAACTCTTTCTGATCTAAGCAGGGAGGTGTTCAGGCTGACGCCTGCTGCACGTCTGCTAATTTGAGCATTGACCGATTACTAGGCATTATACCCACTCTTGGGGTTAGCAAGATAAGGGAATTGAGTCTGGTAACGAGTGTTCAGATTTGGTGTCACGCCGTCGGTGACCAGGGAGGCCGCGCCATCGGGAGTGAAAGTTGGATCGACCAGAGGGATTGTAGCTCCAGCGATTGCCCGTAGCTCGATAGTCACCGTATCGTCGAAGACGCGGCGACCATTGGGGAAGCCTGCGAGATCGCCGCCCAGGATGCCGAACAGGCTGGGGTTGCTGGAGGGTGGAATAGCCATATTCAGGCGCAGAAGATCGGCCTGGGTTGTGCCTGTATAGTTTTGGAAACCGGGGATAACCCCGGCGGGAAGCCCGGTGAGCAGGATAGCGGCGAGGTCAGCTCGTGCTTTCGTGTAGGCGGCCAGGTTAGGAAATACACCCGGATAGAGGACTGGCAGCAGAGTGGCCAGTTCGGGGTACTGGACATAGCTAGCGAACTGAGAGTCGTCGTGTGGCTCCAGGGAGTTCCACAGATCTTTTTTGCCCATTGGGACTATCACTTCGTTAAAAAGTGGATTGCCCAGACGTGAGACCTGGACCCAGGGGCCGGATTCCTGCAACTGGTCACCGCCCCAGATCACGCGTACTTTGCGTCGGCTGGCCGAGGCATAGACAGCGATGACAGCGTGTGGATCGGTGACACTGGTTGGTGTTGAGCCATTGCTGGTCAGGTAATTGATTGGTACCTGGATCGCGATAGTATGGACGTTAAGATCCTCAGTAGAATCGACGCCGGGAGCGGCGGGTGATGGGATCAAGTGAAGGTTCTGGAAGGGACGCAGGTCGGCCAGATCAAATATAGATCCGAGGTCCACATAGAACCCTTCGAGGCGCTGACCAGCGAAGACGCGCTCGCCGCTCTGGAGTGTATAGGTTGCCTCGCCCGCGAGATCGGAATAGTTGGGGGTTGAGCGTGGGCCGATATTGCAGGGAGGAGCTATCAGATTGGTGGCCAGGACCGTCTCGTGGCCATTGGAGCTGATGCGGCTGACCGAATAGAACTGGCGGCGATTGAAGGTCTGGCTGTTGAGTGAAGTGATTGGGCCAGTATTATACAGGAAGGTATTGGGATTGCGCACTTCGACCCAGAAATTGAAGCGATAAGTGATATCGGGAATACCGTCGCCATTATTGTCGATATGAATTTCATAGCGTACGTCATCGCCGAATTCGTAGAAATTCGGACCCCCATCTGGGCCTTCCAGAGGGATATAGTTGGCGATTAAAGTGACCGTGTTGGGTTTGTCGGGGCTTACAAAAGCGTAGACATCGGTGTTATCGGCGACTGGATCTTTCGCGATCCCAGGAGCCTCGCGGTGTGATGACATATACGTAACCTCATAGGAAAATGAATGTATCTACTCTAGTGCCAGAGAGGGATCGTGCTAGAGAGACAAGATGCTTTTAACAAGAGCAGCATTTTTTACAGTTATCTGGTTTTCGCCGCGCATCAGGATGAGGGTATCGCTAGCCGGGTTGTTAATAAAGACCACAACTGGCTCTTGAGAGACTTTGGAAGTGTTTGTGCTGATGGTATGCGCACTAGCGCTTTCCATGTGGACTCCTGTGGCTACGGCCACCGCAATCACGCCGGTTGCTCCCGCACCTATAGACGCCTGTCTGATTAACCTGCGTCGGGTTAATTTTGCCATGAGTAACTCCTTCTTTACAGAGATAAAGATATCTTTTGCCCTATGGGGCAGAGTTTTGTTGCCCGTCGATGTGTTGAGACCCGGTTTTTCGTCTCTGCTCTCAGAGCAGTGCCTGCGTACCTGATTACAAGTTCGAGGAAAAAGCATCTCACATGCCGGGCGTTTCACAAAATTCGCAGGGATACCGGGTCAGCAGTAGACCAATAAATCATACGCAGACCATAGATAAATGGATTACTGAATTTACACCTTTATACTCCCAGTTTCTTAACTTTTTGGCTAAATTGGTAAAAGTGGGTGATTCCTCAGAGCAGAAAAGAGCTGGCGAGGCCTTGATGCTCCTGCCTGATTATGCGATGATACACGCCTTTTTTCGGCCTGTAATAGTTAGAAAATCGTTCAATATATACTGCAAAACACAGCCTCACATAACCTGACATGTTTTACAAGCGCCTGGGGAGACGCTTCATGAGTAGAGAGATAGTGAAAGTGAGGGAGAGTGGGATAGGTATTATTTTGGGGGAGAGGAGTGGAGCATCCTCGTTTAGGAGAGGGCTTGCTCACTGTGATCGGACGTGAAGTTGTTGTTGGATATTTTTGTGTGTGGGGGAAATGGCATAGAGGGACTCTTTTGAGCAATGGACGTGCCTCGCATCAACCGATGGAGGCATCTGTTCCGGGTGTTAAGTGTGCGCTCTGCGTAGGAGACGTTTGTCTGAGGCGGAGCAACAGCCAGGTGAACGTGCCGATAAGGACCAGTAGCGAGACTATTTTAAATTCAAAACCGAAGAGTGGCAGGGCTTCCGAAGTAAAGATCAGGCCGAAGGTTCCCGCGATGGGTAGGACGCACGAAGGGCAGCCAAAGAGAGCGAAGCCCAGGATCACAGTTGCGCCGGTTGAGCAGACGGAACCGCCGAGAAAGCTGGTCCCGCTGCGGCGGAGATCGATAGTGAAAGCTATCAAGACAGCCGAGAGGAGAGCTATCAAGAGATCGAGTACCAAGCGTAGCACGACATAGCCGAGGCCGAAGTGAGAGATAAAGAACTGCAACGGTTCCAGATGGAGGGAGAAGATAGTCAGGTGGATACCGCCCTGGCGGAGGTCGAAAAACGTATAGAGCGCCCAGAAGAAGAGCGTCAAGAGCAGGGTAAGTAGGAGATAGGGGACCTTTTTAAAGGTGCTCAGTAGCTGGCTCATAGGGTTTAAAGCTCCTTTGGATTAGTCGTGCCGGCGTATCTGGTATACACGTGAGCGCAAGTTAGAATAGTGGTTAGTGGTGCCAGAGGTAGTTTATTAGCCAGTGGCCAGACAGACCGGACCGGAGAAGGGAGGTGTCGGGCGTACTGGTTAGCACGCCCGGACTTGCTCTATACTTTCAAAGTCCCCTGCGGGTAGAAGGTTTGC
>DAOTTJ010000450.1:0-8460 GCA_034437695.1 Ktedonobacteraceae bacterium | reverse complement strand
AGAGGCGGCGGAAAATGGGTATATTTGTGAGAAATTGAATCATCTCAACTTCATCCCTTCTCTAACGACTTGCGAATGTATTTGGGCGATAGTGCCTTAAAAATTCGCGGTTTTGGGATACTGCGGGTTCTCCGCCGCTACCGAATAGGGATAGACGGGAATGAAATTACCATTTTGCCATTGGAACAGGTAGGCGATGGCCTGAAGATTCTGTCCCGATCCATTGGCGTTTGGTGCTCCAAACTGAGCCGTACCTTGAACCGTATTAAAGACGGCCCCCGATTGGATCTTCTGGATGATTTCAGCATTATTGATACTCTGGGTCTGGTCGACAGCTTGTTGCAGGAGCTGACCGACGGAGAACGCTTCCGCAACGTCGGCATTGATGTTGGCTATCGAACCTGAATATTTCGCGACATAGGCATTGACCATCTCGGCATTTTGATAATTGTTGGCCTGTGGGTACCAGCCGTTGGGGACAAAGACGCCTTCAGTGTATTTGACGCCATCGACGGCGTGGATAAAGTCCTGTCCAGCATCGGGACCCGCTGTGGCGATCAGGGCTTTGGGGTTATAATGATATTTTTTAAATTCCTGGATATCTAGCTGGACATCGGGCAGCTGCGTTCCCAGGATCGCGATATCGGCTTTGCTGTGTGCCAGGGCATCGGCTCCTGCGGCTTCGGCCTTTGTATCACCTGCGGCGAATTGATAGGGATTGGCCTCGGTTGGCGCGGGATGAGGATAGATCGTTTTGACGCCAGCCTGCTCCAATAACGTTTGAGCCACGCGTACCTGGGGAAACGTAAAGGGGTCATCGGAGGTCAGATACGCCGCGGTCCGGGGTCGCTGCGCGGGTGGCAGAGAAAGAATATAATAGGCAAACGTGACCAGGTTGTTAGCGACAGGAATGGAAGAGTCAAAGAGATTGGTCCACCCTTGTGTGAAGACCGAGGGAGCACCGCCAGAGCCTTCGAGGAAGGCATACCCGTATTTTTGTGCTATGGGGGCTGCTGCTTTGGTCAATAGAGAAGAGAAAGGCCCAAACAGGAGATCGACGTGATCCTGATTGATCAGCGTCTCATAGTTTTTCGCTACCGTATTCGGGTCGCTATCATCGTATAGGACAACCAGTTGGACAGGACGACCCAACAGCCCGCCATGACTGTTGGTCATGTCGGCCCAGAGCTGGTAACCCTGGAGCGTCGCAGCACCATCGTCGGCGAAGTCTGCTTTGTTTGAAATGGAAACCCCTATTTGAATAGGATTTGGATTGGTAAACGTCGGGCTGGTATTTTGATCTTGCGCACAGGCACTCAGCCCGGTGAGTAGTAAGATAAGGCTGGCAATTATTGGTACGATTGCCTTGCGTTTTGTGTGATGCTGTGTAAGCACACCCTTTCCCCTCTTTCCGTAATGGTTCTCCGTAACCGTGATGGTTCTCCGTAAACGGCACTGTCGAAGATCGAGCACGTGTGTCTATCTAAACTAATCGGCATACATCGATGTCTTAATAAATTGAAGATGGCGACACACAGCCGTAAATATCTGTCAGCTTACTTTATCCTACTTTAGTAGGAAAGGGAATTTTGTATGGAAAATGTACCTGAATTTCCTATCTGGAGGCGCGTTTTAAGGGCTGCCCTTAACAATCCCGCCTGAGTCTGCACCTCTGCTTCTGGGACCTTTGCAGGGCTATTCAATGCTCGACGGGTGGCCTCTCCCCCTGAACAACGGATCGGGTTGTTCAGGGGGAGGGGTCGCAAGCCAGAGCATAGGCACAAAGTGAAGCGGGAGTGCAGAGGGCGGTAGCCCTTTGCCGGGATTTGGGGTGTTCCTAACAAATCTTTTCTTTTGTTTTACATGTTTTGCCGGAGGAGAAACATGTAAAACAGGAGTGCAGAGAGATGCTCTCTGCTACTTTCGGGGGGTCGCAAGCCAGAGGCTTGTTAAGCAAGCAATAGCACTGGGACCTTTGGTTTTTGGCTTGACTTTGCTGTGGTCAATTGGTATGATCATTACATAATTGCTCTATTGAGTCAGCAGAAAGAAGATACGCCCTAGGAAGAATTGGGCGTTGTGAGGTAGGTTTATGTACAGGCCGGTTCAGGCGTTAAAGGTCTTTGAGCAGGTTGCAGTGCAGATTGAGGAGCGTATTCTCAGTGGCGAGTTGCGTAGTGGTGATCGTTTACCGACGGAGCGTGAGCTAGCTGAGCAGTTTCAGGTCAGTCGTACGGCGGTACGTGAAGCTTTAAAAATTCTGGCGCAGAAGGGGTTAGTCGATATGCGGCCGGGTCGTGGGACGATTGTGATCGATGGTTCGCCGGAGGCATTGCAGAATTCGATAGGGCTAATGATGCGTTTAAAGCTGCGAGAGGTGGGTGGATCTGATAATCTGGTGGAGGTACGTGAGCTTCTGGAGGTGGAGATTGCGGGTCTGGCGGCGGCGCGGGTGACCGATGGAGAGATTGCGGCTTTGCGTCTGGCGGTTGAGAAGATGGATCAAAGTTTAACCGATGCTGATGCGTTTATTCTGGCGGACAATGCCTTTCACCAGGTGTTGGCGCAGGCCACGCAGAACGTATTGATCCTGATTTTGCTCAACTCGATTGTCAATCTACTCAGTGAGCAGCGCAAGCAGGTTTTCGCGACTGAAGGTGGACCTCAACGCGGTCAGGTTCATCATAAGCGTATTTTGCAGAGTATCTTGATGCGTGATCCTGAGGCTGCTCGGATGGCGATGCGTGCTCATCTTGAGCAGGTACGAGCTGATGTCGGGGTAGCGCATAAGTTGGGGGAATGAGTTTTAGCTTTCACTGATGCAGTTCTTGGAGGTAATCGATGGCGAATCTTGGATATGTCGGCTTAGGAGCGATGGGTGGTCGCGTTGTGAAGCGGCTCCTGGAAGCCGGGCATACGGTAACGGGCTATAACCGCACGCGAGCAAAGGCGCAGTGGCTGCTTGATATTGGAATGCATTGGGCTGACAGCCCGCGCGAAGTTGCGGAGGCGACCGATGTGGTCTTCACGATGGTCACCAACACGGCGGCTCTGTTAGAAGTTGTCCACGGTGAGTGGGGAATTTTTGCCGGTCTGGGTACGGGGAAGACCTACGTCGATATGAGCACGATAAGTCCTGCTATGTCCCGTCAGCTTGCCACGGAGGTCGCCGCGCAGGGCAGTTTTATGCTCGATTCGCCAGTTTCGGGCAGCGTAATCACGCTGGACGAGGGCAAACTGTCGCTCATGGTTGGTGGCGATGAAGCGGTGTTTGAGCGCATCAAGCCCATCTTGCTGACGATTGGTCCCAAAGTAAACTATGTCGGGGCCAATGGTCTGGCGGTGCTACTCAAAGTTGCGATCAACCTCAACTTGCAGGTGCAGATCATGGGTTTTTACGAGGGGCTGTTGTTAGCGGAGAAAGCGGGTATTCCACGGGCTACGGCTCTGGAGGTTATGTTGAATAGCGTGATCGCTTCGCCTTCCTTAAAATATCGTACACCGTTTGTTCTGGAAGCGCCGGAAGAGGTCTGGTTCAACATGAACATGATGCAGAAGGATATGCTGCTGGCGCTAGAGTTGGGACGTGAGTTGAACGTGCCGTTGCCGATGGTTGCGACTAGCAATGAGTATCTGACTGCGGCGCGGGCGCAGGGTTTAGAGCAGCAGGACTTTGCGATGGTTTACAAGGTACTTGCTCGCCAGGCCGGGTTGGAAGAGTAAGCAGATTTTCTCGTTACACGACTATTGTCGTTTTGCGTCAGGAGAAGGAAGCGCAATGCCGCAATCAAGGATGTCAAAGACCGCCAGAGTGGCGAAGACAGCGCGTACTGAGGAAGATCAGGCTCGCTGGTTGACGATGTACGAGCAGATGCTCAAAATTCGGATTTTTGAGGAGCATGTCAATCAGCTCTACCTGAGTGCCAGGATGGTTGGACTCGCTCATCTATATATTGGTGAAGAAGCGATAGCGGTTGGTGTGTGTACTGCATTGCGGCGCGATGACTATATTACCAGCACGCACCGTGGTCATGGTCACTGTCTGGCGAAAGGTGCGGCGGTCGATCGTATGTTTGCCGAGCTGTTGGGGAAAGAGGCTGGCTATTGTCGCGGCAAGGGTGGCTCGATGCATATTGCCGATCAGAACACGGGCAATCTGGGCGCGAACGCCATTGTGGGTGGTGGTGCGGGCATGGCCACCGGGGCGGCGCTATCCAGCAAGATGCGCGGCAGTGATCAGGTAGCGGTCTGTTTCTTCGGCGATGGTGCGCTGGGTCAGGGGGTCCTATACGAGCTGATGAATATGGCTGCCCTCTGGAAGCTACCCGTGCTGTATATCTGTGAAAATAACCTCTACAACGAATACACGCACAATGCCGAGACAACGGCGGGCAGCATGGGTGCCAGGGCTGCGGCCTTTGGCATACCTGTTGAGGAGGTCGATGGTCAGGACGTGCGAGCGGTCTATGCGGCTGCGCAACATATGGTTGACCAGGCGCGTCAGGGTGCAGGACCGGCCTTTCTTCTGTGTGAGACCTATCGCTACCACGGCCACCATGTCGGCGATATCCAGCGGGCGTACTACCGTTCGCTCGAAGAAGAAACCTACTGGAAGACCGAGCGCGACCCTCTGATCCTTATGCAGACCTGGCTGACCGAGGAGCATGTGGTCGGTGCCGAGGTGCTGACTGAGATTGAGCAACGTGTGCGAGCAGAGGTTGAGGCTGGCGAAGCCTTTGCTCTCCAGGCTCCCTATCCCGATCCAAGCGAGGTGACCGAGCATGTCTATGCTTAAAACCGCCAGTGGCCAGTCGGCTGCCCAGGGTGTTCGCGAGTTGACTATGGCGCAGGCGATCCGTGAGGCCCTGGCCGAAGAGATGCGCCGCGACCCATCCATTTTTATCATGGGTGAAGATGTGGCTGAGGCAGGTACACCCTTCAAAGTACTCTCCGGGCTTTTCGAGGAATTTGGAGCCGAGCGCGTGATAGATAGTCCGATCTCCGAGGCTGGGATCACGGGTCTGGGCGTCGGCAGCGCAATGACCGGCATGCGCCCGGTCATCGACCTGATGTTCGGCGACTTTATTGCCCTGGCTATGGATCAGATTGTCAACCAGGCCGCCAAAGTTCACTATATGTCGGGTGGCAAGCTCAAGGTGCCGATGGTGGTGCGCACAACCCTGGGCGCGTCGCGCCGGAGTGCTGCGCAGCACAGCCAGAGCTTGCACGCGTGGGTCAGCCACATTCCAGGCCTGAAGGTCGTCTTGCCCTCGACTCCCTACGATGCCAAAGGTCTTTTGAAGTCCGCGATTCGCGACGATAACCCGGTGGTCTTTTTTGAAGACAAGATGATGTATCAGCTCAAAGGACCAGTTCCCGAGGGCGACTACGCGATTCCGTTGGGCGTGGCCGACGTGAAGCGTGTCGGGACCGATATCTCGCTGGTGGCGACCAGCAGTATGGTCCAGGTGGCTCTGGCGGCTGCCGTGGAACTTGAGAAGCTCGGCATCAGTGCCGAGGTTATCGATCCGCGCACAACCTTTCCACTGGATAAACAGACGTTGATCGATTCGGCGAAAAAGACCAGCCGGGCCATCGTCATAGACGAGGGCTACGAGCGCTACGGAGTGACGGCGGAACTGGCGGCGGTGATTGCCGAGGGGGCATTCTACTACCTGGACGCGCCGGTCAAACGCCTGGGAGCGCTTGATGTCCCGGTGCCATTCTCGCCTGTACTGGAAGATATGACAGTTCCGACCCTAGCTACAGTCCTGGAGGTTGCGAAAACCCTGTGTGGTCGTGTCTAACATGTCCTTGAACCTGCCAACGAAAGAGATACAGTCATGACAATTAAAACGTATGGTTTGATGGGCGTCGATTGGGAAGAACGAGCCAACTTTGAGCGGCTGCGCACCGAACGACTGGATCGCATCAAGCAGCTACTCAAAGAGTCGGAGATGGGCGCACTTCTCTGTTTCGATATGAACAATATTCGCTATATCACCGCCACGCATATTGGCACCTGGGCGATGGATAAGCTGGCGCGTTACTCGCTGCTCCCGCAGAATGACGAGCCGATCATGTGGGACTTCGGGTCGGCGGCTCGTCACCACCAGATCTATAGTCCCTGGCTCGGTGAAGGGCGTTCGCGGGCGGGTATCTCCACGCAGCGCGGAGCCATGTTGCCCGAGGCCGGGCGGGCCGAGGATGTAGCGAAGAAGATTCGCGTTGAACTAGAGGCGCGTGGTCTCTTGCACGAGCCGCTGGGAGTGGACGTGATCGAGCTGCCGGTCCTCTTTGCCTTGCAGGCCGAAGGCATCAAAGTCGTTGACGGTCAGCAGTTGATGCAGAAGGCACGCGTGCTCAAGACGCAGGACGAGATCACCCTGCTCTCAACGGCGTGTATGATGGTCGACGCGGCCTACGACGAGTTGTACCGTGCGTTGCGCCCTGGTCTACGCGAGAACGAGTGCGTTGGACTGGTCAGCAAGGTCCTCTACGACCTGGGTTCCGAGCACGTCGAAGGCGTCAACGCCATCTCAGGTGAACGGTGCAGTCCGCACCCGCACGTCTATACCGACCGCGCGTTGCGACCTGGCGACCCGGCCTATTTCGATATTTTGCACAGCTATAACGGGTATCGCACCTGTTACTATCGCACCTTTGCGGTAGGTAGCGCCTCGCAGGCGCAGGTTGACGCGTACAAGCGCTGTCGTGAGATTCTCGACCGCGCGATCTACGCCATCAAGCCGGGGGTCACGACCGCGGATATCGTGCGCCTCTGGCCGCGTGCAGAAGAGTTTGGTTTCCCCAACGAAGAGGCGGCCTTCGCGCTCCAGTACGGACACGGCGTTGGTCTCTCCATCTGGGAGAAGCCGATTTTCAGTCGTCTTGTCTCGCTGGATCATCCCGAGATGATCGAAGAAGGCATGGTCTTTGCGCTGGAGACCTTCTGGCCGGCCTCTGATGGTTGGTCGGCGGCACGCATCGAGGAGCAACTGGTTGTGACCAGAGACGGGTGTGAAGTGATTACCCGCTTCCCGGCCGAGAATCTGCTGGTCGGCGGTGTGCGCTACTACACGGTCGGAGGTCCGCTTCCTACCACGCGTGACACGCAATCGCATCTCAACAACAACGTTCAGTAAAGTTTGGATTGCCACTGTTTAGGAAAAGATTGGTGCCTTGTTCTGCATACAATCAGAGCAAGGCAGGTGATCGGTGCGCAGTTCTACAGGAGACAGAGCAACGATGGCTACAGATGTCATCCTCCCGGCTTTAGGCATGGCGCAGGATACCGGGAAGATTGTGCGCTGGCTCAAAGCAGAGGGCGAGCGCGTCAAGCGGGGAGAGCCGCTGGTAGAGGTTGAAACCGACAAAGCGACGGTGGAACTCGAAGCCCAGGCGGATGGCGTGCTCGCGCACGTGACGGCTAGGGAAGGCGAAGACGTGCCGGTCGGGCAGGTCATCGCTACGATTCTCGCCATTGGTGAAGCCTTAGAGGTCGCGCCAGCCCGGCCCCCCGTGGAGCGGCCTCTCCCTGCTGTGGCACCGTCGCTTCCCACGGCGCAGCCTCTCCCTCCCGTCGAGCGCACGCCAGCGCGTCAGGCAGTGGTCACGGCGAGTTCACTGGCGGCGCGGATGGCGGACGAGCACAAGCTGGACCTGAGCCTGGTGCAGACCGGTGGCAGGCGCGTCCAGAAGGCCGATGTCGTGGAATATCTGCGCACGCAGCAGCAGAACGGCCATCGCGCCGAGGTACTCACCTTGCCGCTCGCCTCGCCAAAGGCTCGCCGCCTGGCCAGAGAGCAGGGAAAAGACCTGGCCCTATTGCGTGGCAGTGGACCCCAGGGGGCTATTCTGGCCGCCGATGTCCTGGCCGCGCCCCAGATCGGTGGCGAGGCAAGTTCACCGTCTGCAACCTCGCTGGTCGAGGTCGCCGCGTCGTCCACCGACGAGTCCAACGTCCTGCCTATCAGCACGATCTGGCGGATCATGGCTGAGCGCACCACGCAGAGCTGGACCACCACGCCGCATTTTTACCTGGAACGCGAGGTCCACGCTGGACAGCTTATCGCGTGGCGTGAGTACCTGTTGGGGCGCGGTATGGGAAAGATTACCTATACGGATCTTCTCACAAAAATCGTTGCACTTGCACTGCTTAAACATCCACGCGTGAACGCTTCCTGGGACCAGGGCAAGATACATTTGAACCCCGAGGTCAACGTTGGACTGGCCGTGGCCATCGAAGAAGGTCTAGTCGTGCCGGTTATTCATCACGCCAGCCAGCTTGGCCTGAGTCAACTGGCACACGAGCGCGAAGAACTGGTCAGTCGAGCGCGAGCTAGTAAACTACGTTTACAAGATATCAGCGGCGGAACCTTTACCATCAGTAACCTCGGGATGTACGAAATAGATGCATTTAACGCCATCATCAACCAGCCGCAGGCGGCCATTCTGGCC
>DAOTTJ010000449.1:0-8940 GCA_034437695.1 Ktedonobacteraceae bacterium | reverse complement strand
AAAGTGCCTGTACGTGAAGAGCGTCAGAGCCGGCCGGTGCGTCGCGAAATCAAAAACGCGTCGGCAGCCCCTAAGAAGCCCGGCGGCTGGCGTAACTGGACTCCGATCCGTTTCTCGCGCGAAGCGTACCACGAGTTACGTTATAAGGTCACCTGGCCGACATTTGTCGAAGCTCGCAACATGACCATCGTGGTAGTTGTGCTTTCAACCGTGATCGGCGTGATACTTGGTGTCGTGGACCAGGGACTTTTCCAACTCTTCCGTCTGATCACCGGTCAGTAAGTATACGAACCGGGAATGAATGAGGGGAAATGCTGTGGTTACTGAACATACCGACGAATCTGGACTGCCAGTACCGGAGCCACACAAAGGCGACGAGGCGGGTACGCCTGCCTGGTACGCTATACATACGTATTCGAGCTATGAAAATAAGGTCAAAAGCCATCTCGAAGCGCGTATAGCCTCAATGGATATGCGCAACAAAATCTTCCGCATTATTGTACCGATGGAAGAAGAAGTCGAGATCAAACAGGGGCAACGGCGTACTGTGCAGCGCAAAGTTTTTCCTGGCTACGTACTGGTGGAAATGATCATGAGCGATGAAGCCTGGTATGTTGTACGTAACACGCCTGGTGTCACAAGTTTCGTGGGTTCTGGTACGCGTCCAATCCCGTTACAGGAGCATGAGATCCGCTCAATCCTGAAACAGGTAACTAAAGAGACAGAAAAGCCAAAAGCCAAAATCAGTTTCTCTAAAGGTCAGAGTGTACGTGTGATTGATGGACCATTCACCGATTTTATCGGTACGGTCAGTGAGATTAATATGGAGAAGAACAAGGTGACCGTCCTTGTCTCTTTCTTCGGTCGAGAAACACCCGTAGTCCTGGATTTCCTCCAGGTCGAAAAAATCTAATTCATACAAATTCACAAGGCTGGCAAATAGGAGTGCAGAGGGCAATAGCCCTTAGCGGAGCGTGGGATATCCCACGAACTCCCCTCCTGAGCAAGCATAGGAGTGCAGAGGGCGGTAGCCCTTTGCCGGGGAGTGGGGTGTCCCCACCTTTCCTTTCCCCCTCCTGCGCCGCCTGCGGCGGCGCATCAAGTTCGAGGAGTTTCACAATGGCAAAGCGTATTAAAGCTGTAGTCAGACTACAGATCCCGGCGGGCAAAGCCAACCCAGCGCCCCCGATTGGTACCGCGCTTGGTCCGCAGGGTGTCAATATCATGGCATTCTGTAAGGAATACAACGAGCGAACCGCCAACCAGGTAGGCATGGTTATTCCTGCCGAAATCACGATCTTTGAAGATCGTTCCTTTACCTTTATCACCAAGACACCGCCCGTGCCGGATCTCTTGAAGAAGGCCGCAGGCGTCGATAAAGGGTCTGCCACTACCAGTAAAGCGAAAGTTGGTTCAATCGATCGCGTGAAACTGCGTGAGATTGCAGAACTCAAGATGAAGGACCTGAACGCCCTGAATATTGAGGGAGCAGAGAGCATGGTTGCGGGTACAGCTCGCAGCATGGGTATCACTGTCGACGACTAAGTTTCGCCCGAAAGTCACTGCGGTTCATTTGCCACAAGGAGGGCATGTAGAAAACAATGGCAGCACACGGAAAAAAGTATCTAGAGGCAATGAAGCTTGTTGAAGCTGAAAAGCTCTACCAGCCTCAGGAAGCAATCTCTCTCATCAAACAGATGAGCTATGTCAAGTTCGATCCGACGCTTGAGATCCACATGAAACTGGGAGTTGATCCACGTCATGCTGACCAGATGGTGCGTGGCGTAGCGATGTTGCCTTCTGGCACTGGCAAGATAGTCAGGGTGCTAGTCTTCGCGCAGGGCGAGAAGGTCAATGAAGCGGTCGCTGCTGGTGCGGATTTCGCTGGATTGGACGATCTGATCAAACAGATTGAGGCCGATTGGCTCGGTTTTGATGTAGCAATTGCTACTCCCGATGTCATGGGTAAAGTCGGACGACTGGGTAAAAAGCTCGGTCCTCGCGGTCTGATGCCCAGTCCAAAGGCCGGTACTATCACATTTGATCTCGCAAAAACAGTGCAGGATGTCAAAGCTGGACGTGTTGAGTTCCGCGTTGACAAAACCTCATTGCTCCACATCCCTGCCGGGAAAGTCTCCTTTAGCGAGGCGGCGTTGATGGCTAATATCAGTTCGGTTATGGACGCGGTTGTGCGTGCTCGCCCAGCGGGCGCTAAGGGTACATATGTGAAGAGTGTAGTGCTCTCCTCGACGATGTCCCCCAGCGTTCACCTGGATGTAGCCGCTGCTACAGCGTTGAAGCCAGTTTAAACTCATAGATTTTCTGAAATTCTTTTAGCTTCTGGCATCGTGCCAGAGGACCGAAGATAGCAAGTATGCCTACGGGTATGTAAATGGCATTCGTTGTGGATGCCGGCTTGCCGAGGTCAGATGAATCTTTCTCCTGCGTTTTTCTTGGGCGACCCGGCGATTTCTCTCGCTGTGGCTCGTCTCAGGCAGCTTCGAGAAGGTGACAGATGAACTCGCATGATCTTCGGTAGACGCCGAAGATCATTTTTGCTTGAGAAACCTGTCATTCGAGTGGCTACTTACCTGGTTAACTACCTAGTCAGTTCGGAGACAGTGAACTCGGAGCCAGACCCTCGGAAAGGAGGAGATGTAGATGCCTACCCAAGCTAAATCTGACCTCATCGTGCAATTGACCGATAAGCTCAGTCGTGCGGTGGTTGTGATCCTGGTGCAGACGCAGGGCTTAAATGTCAAAGACATGAATGAACTGCGCAGCAAGATGCGAGCTGCTAAAGTGGAATTCCAGGTCGCGAAGAACACGCTCCTGCGGATTGCTTCAGAGCGCAGCAACATGAGCGAGCTGGATACAACTATCTTCAACGGCCAGACAGCAGTTGCCTTCGGCTACGAAGACGAAGTGAGCGCGGCTAAAGCGGTCACTGATTATGTTCAGACCTCGAAGATCGTCGTGCTCAAATCAGCTATCCTCGGCGGGCGTGCCTTGACTGCCGCGCAAGTTGAGAATCTGGCAAAGATGCCTGGTGGCAAAAACCACGCCAAAGCTCAGGTTGTTGGCACGATTCAGAGTCCTGCCGCAAGTCTCGTAGGACTTTTTTCTGCGCCACTGCGCGACCTCTGTTACGTTTTGCAAGCACACGCCGACCAGCTACAGAGCGTTGAATAAACAGTTTACATACTAGTCGACTTTTGAAAAGCAGAGATGCAAGGGGCAAGTGTCCCACCCGTCTTGTGCAGCCTAGAAAAGCGGGGATGCAAGGGGCGCAGCCCCTTGACAGGGGTCTGGGGCAAGCGCCCCAGCCTTCCTTCTCCGCCGCCGCAGGCGGCGAGCAAATGAAGAGTAACAGACTACCAGATCAACAAAAATAATGTAATAATGGCACAGACCATTATCAGGAGGAAAGAACATGTCAGTAGCAACTATTATCGGTGATATCGAAAAATTGAACGTCCTTGAACTCGTCGAACTCTCCAAAACTTTACAGGAAAAATGGGGAGTAAGCGCCGCCCCCGTGGCTGCCGCCGCCGCCCCCGTGGCTGCCGCTGCCGATGCAGCGCCCGTCGCACCGGTTGAAGAGCAGACCGAGTTCGATGCCATCCTCACCGAAGTTGGTCCTGAGAAGATCAAAGTCATCAAAGTTGTGCGTGAACTGACCGGTCTGGGTCTGAAAGAGGCCAAAGAGGTAGTTGATAGCGCACCTAAAGCCATCAAAGAGGCCGTATCCAAAGAAGAGGCCGACAAAATTGTTGCCAAGATGGCCGAAGTTGGAGCCAAAGTTACCGTTAAGTAAGCTAGCCTAAAAAAAAACGTGGCGAGCGCGGGCGGGTCCACACTGTCTCGCACTCGCCACTTTCTGTCAGTGTACCGAGCTAAGTAGATGCCAGACCAGGCATTTTCGAAAAGGCTTCAAGCGCGTATAGCCCAGGCTATTAGAGCGAAAACCCAGACCAAAAAAAGCGAGGACTTGAATATCATTCGTAATTGAACTATAATGCGAAAGTAGCATATCCCTTGCTTACTCTGGCACAACAGGAGGTAGAAAAGACCGTGCCGTTTACCTTAGAAGACAAAACCGAAGTTATTGAGAACTCCCGTGTCCATGAAACCGATACAGGTTCACCCGAAGTACAGGTTTCGTTATTGACTTACCGGATTAATCAGCTTACAGAGCATCTTAAAGTCCATAAACACGACTTGCATTCGCGCCGTGGTTTGATGATGCTTGTTGGCCAGCGCCGCCGCTTGCTTGCTTATTTGAGTAAGAAGAGTCCGGCCCGCTATCGCGCTCTGATCGCCAAACTTGGTTTGCGCCATTAATTGAGATGGTTGTGTTGGATGCGGTCGGCGCACTTCTGGCGAGCGCCGTAAAATCTGCCGACCGCGGCTCCACCTTTTTCCACCGTGGTAGATCCATTTGCTGTGCTGAAGAGAGATAGAGATTATTCACAACAAGAAGCCCGCGCATAGCCCCGCACACTCGTTGATGCAGTATTGACGATGGCGACGATTACGAAGTACGAATGTTAGCAGGATTTTCGAGCAGACAGAAGCGACAGTACAGAAGACAGACTGGAAATAGACGTATCCAGAGACGTACCCGACCGGAGCAGGTCGGACTGGATCAAGATGGTTAAGCAGGGGAAGCTAGTTGTTAGAGAAGAAGAACCCCTAGAGGCAATGGCTAAAATGGCAACTGGAGGTCAAAAGCAGGCTCCAGGGGATATCTAGTAGTCGGAGGAACTATGATTCACCGTCAAGAAGCTGTTATCGGTGGCCGTGTGATGAGCATCGAAGCGGGCCGTGTAGCTGAGCAGGCGAACGGTGCCGTGCTGGTACGCTATGGCGACACCGTGATTCTGGCCACTGTGGTAGGTAGTGATGAACCTCGCGAGGGCATTGACTTTTTTCCGTTAACTGTAGATGTAGAAGAACGTATGTATGCGGCTGGTAAAATCCCCGGTGGATTTATCAAACGCGAGGGTCGGGCGACCGAACACGCTATTCTGGCCTGCCGCCTGGCCGATCGTCCTCTGCGGCCACTTTTCCCCAAAGGTTATCGCAACGATGTCCAGATTGTGATTACTGTGCTTTCGGTTGACCAGGAGAACGATTCCGACATTCTGGGGATCGTTGGTGCTTCGGCGGCCTTGAGTATCTCCGATATTCCTTTCTCCGGCCCGGTCGGTGCTGTGCGCGTGGGATATCTGGACGGCCAACTGGTAATCAATCCTCTGGAATCGCAATTAGAAGAGTCGCGGCTGGATCTGGCAATTGCTGGTACCTCGGACGCGGTGATGATGGTTGAGGCTGGCGCTAAAGAGCTGCCGGAAGATTTAATGCTTGAGGCCGTGCGTTTTGGACACGAGGCTCTACAAGATATTATTAAAATGCAGGATAAGCTTGTTCAGGCGGTCAATGTAGCGAAACGCGCGTTCGAGCCGGCTCCTGCTGACGAGGATCTGCGCTCGAAGGTGGCGACCTTTGTCATCCCGCGCTTCGAGGCTGCGGTCAATCACCCCAATAAGGCTGCGCGTGCGACTGCTTTAAGTTCGGTGCAGGAAGACCTGGTAAACACGCTGGGCGCAGAATATCCCGATCGCCTCAAGGAGATTATCAGCTTCTATGAAAAAGAGCTGAAATCCTATGTGCGCAACAATATTCTGGACAATGGAGTGCGCGTCGATGGGCGCGACCTCAAGACTATCCGCCCGATCTCTTGCGAGGTAGGCCTGTTGCCGCGTACTCACGGCTCGGCGATCTTTACACGCGGTCAGACGCAGATTTTGAGCGTTGTGACACTCGGTTCACCCGGCGACGAGCAGATCCTTGATGGTCTGGGTGCCAGTGAGAGCAAACGCTTTATGCACCACTATAATTTCCCGCCATTCTCGACCGGTGAAAGCAAGCCCATGCGTGGACCTGGTCGCCGCGAGATTGGTCACGGTGCGCTGGCTGAACGGGCAATCGCTGCGGTTATTCCTACGCAGGATGAGTTCCCCTATACGATTCGCACGGTTTCGGATGTTCTCTCTTCCAATGGTTCCAGTTCGATGGGTTCGGTCTGCGGGGCCACTCTCTCGCTGATGGACGCCGGGGTGCCAATCCACGCGCCGGTTGCCGGTGTGGCGATGGGTCTGATTACCGGTGAAGGTGAGCGCGGCGGCAAGTGGGCCGTGATGACCGACATTCAGGGCATCGAGGATGCGCTGGGCGATATGGACTTCAAGGTCGCGGGTACTGCTGATGGCGTGACCGCGCTACAGATGGATATCAAGGTCAAGGGCATCACGTACGAGATTATGGCGCAGGCGTTGGAGCAGGCTCGCGAAGGGCGCATGTTTATCATGGAGAAGATGCTCGACACGATCGACTCGCCGCGCGAGGACCTCTCTGAGTATGCTCCACGGATTCAGACTATCAAGATCAACCCAGATAAGATCGGCGCAGTTATTGGACCGGGCGGCAAGATGATCCGCAAGATCCAGGAGGAGAGCGGCGCGAAGATCGATATCGAGGACGACGGTTCGGTCCATGTCTCGGCTACCTCCGGGGAGTCGATGCAGCTCGCGATCGATGCTGTTCGTGCTCTGACCGAAGAGGTCGAAGTTGGTCGCATCTATACTGGCACCGTGCGGCGTCTGGTGGATTTCGGCGCGTTTGTCGAGATTTTGCCGGGTAAAGAAGGTCTGGTACGCACCTCGCAGTTGGCCGATTACCAGGTCATGCGTCCCGAAGATGTAGTTTCGGTAGGCGACGAGATCACCGTCATGGTGATTGAAGTCGATCCTCAGGGACGCGTCAACCTCTCGCGGCGTGCGGCTCTGAGCGGTGAACTTCCGAGCGCAGCCGAGATGGAGAGTGATCGCAACTCCGGGCGCGGCGGTCCTGGTCGCGGCGGCGTAGGCGGTGGCCGACCAGGCGGTGGCTACGGCGGTGGCCGCCCACGCGAAGGCTCGCCTTCCAGTGGACGTGGTCCTTCGGGCTATAACGATCGTGGCGGCGGCGGCGGCGGTTACGGCGATCGCGGCAATGGCGGCGGTGGCGGTGGCGGCTACGGCGACCGCGGTGGGCGTCCGTCCGGCGGCGGCGGCGGTTATGGAGACCGCAACCCCGGCGGTAGTAGCGGCGGCAGTAGTGGTGGTGGTGGATTTGGTGGTCAGCGCCGTCCAATGGGTCCAAGTGGACCCAACCGCGGCCCTTCGGGTCCTCGCCGCGACGGCGGCTTTGGTCGTACCCCCGATCGGCGCTGGTAAAATCCGTCTCAGTAACACCAAAAATCTGAGACCGCTTTAAGCGGTTCGCGTTTCTGAAAGTGAGGGTTGCAGGTCTTATAGAACACCTGCAACCCTCACCTCCAATCTTTTACATCTTGCGGTTGGTAATGTACACGGAGGTCCGCCCGGCGCATACGAGCGCGAGCACCCCGACCTTTGCTCAAAATAGCATTATGAACGAGCGTCGCAGTGCGACGGGACAGGCAGTTGCAGGAAATCCTCCCTATCCCTTAACTTAAAAATAGAGAGAGAAAGTAGGGAAAGCATGTCGTCTGAAGAAACCCTGGCAGAAATAGCCGCCGAAGTCTCCGGCTGTCAAAAGTGTCGTCTCTGTAAAGGACGTACGAAAGCCGTTCCAGGCGAAGGCGACCCACACACCAAACTTATGTTTATTGGCGAAGGCCCTGGCTTTCACGAAGACCAGCAGGGGCGACCTTTTGTCGGACCAGCCGGACGGCTGCTCGAAGAGGCCCTGGCCAGTATTAATCTACAGCGCGGCGACGTTTTTATCACTAACGTTGTGAAGTGTCGACCACCCGATAACCGCGACCCTAACTCCGATGAGATTGCCGCGTGCAATGACTATCTGGATCGGCAGATCGAGGCCTTGCAGCCGCAGGCAATTGTCACATTGGGACGTTTCTCGATGGCCAAGTTTTTTACAAATGGGGAGAAGATCAGCTCCATCCACGGTCGCGCCCGGCGCAATGGCGAGCGCATCTATATCGCTATGTTCCATCCAGCCGCCGCACTGCGCAATCAGCAAACGATGGAGATGTTTCGCGTGGACTTTAAAAAAATCCCGCTGATCATCGCCGAGGCCGAACGCCGCGCACGCGACGGCAAACCTGTCCTCTCAACCGCCAAAGACGAGCCACCACCTCAGCAACTTTCATTATTTTAAATCTATCGACCTTCACCCTGACCTTGCAGAGTGCCGGCTGTGGTGCAAAACAAAAAGTGAGTGCAGAGGGCGAAGCCGCCCTCTGCCGTCGCGTGAACTTTCCTGACAGATCCCAACCTTTGCTTGCTATTCGCTGGGCGCTGCGCCGATGACAAACGCCTCGACGGAGCTAATCTTTCCGCGCCAGTATGGCACTTTAACCTTGTGGTTGTTGCTCATGATCGTCACTTCGCGCATATGGATCACGCGAAAGATCACCGGCAGACCATCGAGTCCAATCTCTGGCTGCTCGACGGGAGGGACCAGCGCCATATAGTATTCTCTGAGCGCGTCGGCGGTTTCTGGCTGGCTTTCGCGATGAAGCTCCTCGTTCAGTTCAATATAAAATTGCGAGTAGCGCTGGGTGCTGACCATAATGCCGAAGACCAGCAGGCCGTGCATCTGGAGCATCATCTCGATCTCCAGATCCTGCTTTTCGACCAGGTTGATCCACATCTGGAGAGCAAAATCCTGTTCACCGTATTCTCTTAACCAGAGGTTGCGCCGCTCCATCCGCGTAATTGGTCGAAAAGGTGTAGCTTCCTCGGTCTTTTCCGGGAATGTTTCTTTTATTGTCTGTTCTTCATTTTCATTTGGGTACTCGGTCATCTCTCTTTTCTCCTCCGCCGCTCGGTGTCGTTGTGTCTGTTCTTCCCTTATCTTATCATGTTAGCCTTTGCCTGTGAATGTCTTTAA
>DAOTTJ010000448.1:0-10560 GCA_034437695.1 Ktedonobacteraceae bacterium | reverse complement strand
TAACTGCGTGTAGAATCATCAAAAAAACGTGAATTTACTTGTTTCGATCATGCTTATAGAAAAAAACAGGGGTGTAGTTCAAAGAGAAACTGCACCCCTGTTTCTGTATATGCTGCATAGACTGATGTATCGCCCATTTTTAGTGTCACAAAAGGCAGATAAAACCACTAATCTTCGCTTTGAATATTTTCTTCTGCTTCACTGTTCTCTACAACGGGGGCAGCCCCCGGAGGTGTCTTAGAACTAGTCAGATTAGCGGATTGAACAACGTTGCCGTTGTTTGAGGCAGCAGATGGTTTCTCCGCAGCGGCAGCTACAGCCTGTTTCTTTGGCGGTTCCCAGCCGGGTGCTCGCGAGACGGTCATCGACATCATTCTACCTTCCATGATCGGCGTGCGCTCTATCACCGCTACACCCTTGAGGATCTCTGCAATGCTATCGAGCAACTTCCGCCCAATGTCCGGGTGACGCATTTCTGCTCCGCGAAACTGCACGCTCACTCGTACTTTGTCGCCATCAGCCAAAAATTCCTGGATCTTACGCGTCTTGACTTCAACATCATGGTCATCGGTACGTGGACGCATGCGAATCTCTTTAACCGTCGTCGTCTTTTGATTCTTACGCGCCTCATTCTCTTTTTTGGCCTGTTCGTATTTAAAACGACCATAGTCCATGAGTTTACAGACCGGCGGCATGGCGTTTGGCGATATCTCCACCAGGTCAAGGTTACGCTCACGAGCTATGTCTAGCGCTCGTACCGGGGGCATCACTCCGATCATCTCGCCGTTTTCATCGATCAAACGCACCTCGCGGGTGCGTATGCGTTCATTTACTCGCGTCTCTCGCGGACGGTCGCTCCCCCGAAAATCCCTGTTAATAGGCTGGACCTGCCTTCCTTTTTTGTTAAAACATACTTCGTCACTGTGAAAACATCGATAGTATACACAAAACTACGCGTGCGCTATTCTCAATCGCTCAAGAACAACGATCGGTGCTCTCGGAGCTGCTTTGAGAGGACGCTTTGCTGCTTACCCAGTGTAACATACTATCTGGTACAAGTCAAATTTAACCACCAGGACGAAACCTTCTCTCTCGGCCACACACCTCCTCTTACACTACGTCCCGCTTTGTCTTCTCACCCGTTTTCCTCTCCCTCACCGCTACTCTATGTATCACACCCGGACAAAAAGAGGGGGAAGCCCTCGTTATGAACTGCCATGCAGGATTCTGGTCAGATTGCTGACGACATCGTACCGTCCATACGACGGCATGAGGTAGACCCCTTGAATCAGGTGGCGAGCCTCGGCCAGCAATTCCTGCGCCAGCCGCAAGCCCTCTTCGTGACCATGCTCGCCAGCCAGACGCATCCGCTCGCGCACTAGATCAGGAATCGTTATACCCGGCACTTCGTTGTGCAGATACTCGGCGTGCCGCGAACTGTGCAGAGGAATACAACCCAGGATGATCGGCACCTCAGGCTTCCCTACGCGCTCCAGAAAACGCGTCAGAGGCGCAAGCTCGTAGATCGGCTGCGTCATGATGAAGTGCGCCCCCGCCTCCATTTTACGCTGATACTTCTCGATCTCCAGATCAATCTGATCGTCTGCCATATTTGGATCAAACGCCGTGCCAATGCAAAAAGAACTTTTTGCGCCGATCGGCGAACCAGCTGCATCGTGTCCCTCATTCATGTGCCGTAAGATCTGGATCAATCCAACCGAGTCGACATCCCAGACCCCCGTGGCGTTCGGATAGGCACCCGCTCGCACGGGGTCTCCCGTCAAAGCCAGGATGTTGCGAATGCCCAGCGCGTGTGCGCCCAATAGCTCGGACTGTAAGGCCATCAAATTGCGATCGCGCGTGGTGAAATGGATGATAGTCTCGATCCCCAGGTGATCCTGGATCAAACGCGCCAGCGCAATACAACCCATCCTCACTCGCGCCATCGGACTATCGGCAATATTAATAAAATCGATACCCGCTTCCTGCAACATGGCCGCTCCCTGCAGGATCTTGGCCGGGTTCAGCCCTTTCGGCGGATCGAGTTCGGCACTGACAACAAATTTGCCCGCAGCCAGCATCTCTTGCAAGCGCGTGGTATATCCCTGCTGCGGCAGAATAATCTCTTCTTCGAGCAGTCGAGCAATCGCAGCCCGCCCACCGACCGCGCTCGTGACTTTAATAGCTGGAGCTTCTCCCGCCTGATTCTGCTCCAGTACCCCGTATTCTTCATCCAACGCCTGGCGCATCGCGACAATATGGTGCGGCGTCGTTCCACAACACCCACCGATCAAACGCACACCAGCACGCGCGAAACGCCGCGTATAGTCGGCAAAATAATCGGGCGTGGCGACATAGATAAAACGGTTGCCAATACGCCTGGGCAGACCCGCGTTGGGCTGAGCCGAGAACAACATCTCTGGTCGCGCTTCCTCGACGTTTGACCCCTCCTGGGAGGTGGTTAACATCTCCTGAACGACATCTAGCGTCCCCGCTGGACCAAAGCTACAGTTCGCTCCGACAACCTCAACTCCCATATCGCGCAAGACGGTGGCTACACGGGCTGCCGATTGACCCGATAGGGTGTGGCCGTCTTCATAAAAGCTCATCTGCGCAACTATAGGCAGACCACCTAGCTCCTGGGCCGCCAGAACCGCCTGGCGCAGCTCCGCCAGACTGGTGAAGGTCTCTAACATCAACAGATCCGCCCCACCCTCCTGCAACGCTTCCATCTGCTCGCGAAAGACCGCCCGCAATTCGTGCAAGCGATGCTCGTCGGGAGCCTGGAGCGGCAGTCCGGTCGGCCCGACAGCCCCGGCAATAAAAACCTGTTGCCCCGTGACATCACGTGCCTCTTGCACCAGGCGAGCCGCCCGCTGGTTGATCTGACGCACCTGGGCTTCCAGACCGTACATCGCCAGCCTGATACGGTTGGCCCCAAACGAATTGGTCTCGATAATTTCGGCACCCGCGGCGATATATTCGCGGTGAATACCACCAATTAACGCTGGCTGACTGAGATTGAGCGCATCAAAACACTGCTCGTACGGGATACCTCGGGCATAAAGCAACGTCCCCGTCGCTCCATCACAAAGCATGGGACGCTGGCGGAGTAGCTGGAGAAACCTTTGTTCCATAACAACTGTACTTTCTTACACAAAGACCATACAAGGTCTCTCTGTCTGCGATTTTTCATCAATCTGTTGCTGATACCCTACAGAGCTGGCCTGGGGGTCAACGTGTCTGCATCCGCCAGCGCATCTGCAAGGGTGAGTATACTATGTACTAGATAGTTGGTCAATTCACCCACAATCAGCGCCCGCTGTACACTAAAAACCCGTTGTACTGGCCAGTAGAGCGCCAGAAAAACCGACTTTTTCGACTTGCAAAGGTACTTCGACAAAAGGTAAGATAGAGAATGGAAAAACGAGAGAAGCACGCAACGGAGCGAGATTTTTTCGCAGCAGAATAAATCTTTCCCCAGGGAAGAAGACCCATCATCGTTGAGCACATACCTACCTGGAGGGCAGAATGATTAAAAGAGAAAAAAGTCGAGGTATTAAGGGAAGCTATCAGGTCGTCTTTGAAGCATGCGTACGCACTGTAGAGAGCTTTTTACCCGATCCAGAGATCCAGAGTATCATGGGAACAAAACGCCTCCTGAGAATTCAGGCCGCGCACGCACAGGCTGGCACAATCACTGCTTCGGCTAGCGGCGGCTGGCGCATAGAGATGCAGATCACGCAGACGACGGGCGAATGTCACGTCTCGATTACGTTGATCTCTCTAACACAAAAAGCCGACCCCTTTGGCGTTATGTTCCATTGGATCGATACCTTTTTTGATACCCTTGAGAGCATTATTCGCGATATCATCTCGCAAAGTCGCGAAGTCTGAACAGGTTCGTGCTGGGCGATAATGCCCCGCTCCTTCCTGTTCAGACCAGCGTTTAGTGTACCTGCAAAACGAGCCTCGAAATACACTTCTGTCCATTCAATGCCAGCTATCTTCAGCGTATCAAGCACAACGCTACTGGCTCACATGCTCGGTACGTCCGAGGAGTGTTTGAGCGCGAGTGACAAGCGTGGGACCACTGTTCCACACTCGTCACTCGCGCCCTTTGTATAGAGTGATGAGTATCAGATATGTCTATCTAATAGCCCTTAGCAGAGATTAAAACTTAATCGCCGACCGCTGTCGCTGGCGGGTCTGCCGGGACAGGCGGCAGATCAGATGTGCAGTAGGCACAACGTGTAGCTTTAACATTCACGTCCTGAAGACAAAAAGGACATTCACGACTCTGCGGCGGCGGCGGCAGCTTGGGCTGGTAGAGTTTGCTCAGCGAGTTGACTGGCTGAACCACAAAGAAGTAGAGGACCAGTGCAACTATAAAGAAACTGATAAGGGCATTGATCAACGCGCCAAAATCGACGACGACCGGCACACCTTTGGCATCGACGCCTGCATAGGGTGGGTGCCAGGTCAGGCTCGACAGAGAATGGCCTGGGACGGGGATCAGTGGCGTAATCACATCACCCACCACAGCATTGACAACTGCTGTAAAGGCTGCGCCAATGATAATACCTATGGCCAGATCCACGACATTCCCGCGTAAAATAAAGGTCCGAAAACCTCCCAGGCTTTGCAGTGCTCTTTTTTCCAATTTGTTGAACTCCTCACTGATTTCATGTCGATGAGCATCCGAGACAAGATGCTTTTCCCTTGTTTTCAGTAACGTGTTATTATTCTCGTTCGCTTCAGTTGAAGCCATGCTTGCACGATCCCTCCACTATACGACTATCAACAACGAAGCCGTCGGGATGACGGCTCCTATCTCTATGAATGTCTCAGGTTCCTTCAGCTACGTAGGTAGACTACGCGCGAAATTGCACAACGGTCACACCGTCGCCACCTTCCTGAGGAGGCGCAGAGGCGTAGGATTTAACCAATGGGTGACGGGTCAATTGCTCGCGAACCGCCTGGCGCAATGCCCCTGTGCCTTTGCCATGAACAATACGAACCGCCGCCAGCCCTGACATTACAGCGTCGTTCAGGTAGTTGTCAAGCTCAAGCAACGCGTCTTCAACGCGCCAGCCACGCATATCGAGCTGCAAAGCTACGGCTGGACGATCTTCGTAGCTCGGCACGGTCACAGCGGGCGGCTGAACCCGCTCCTGACTCTCGGCCTGGCGCTTACTTAAACGCTCGATATTCTCTACGCTGACACGAAAACGCATCGATCCCATCTTCACTTCGGCCTCGCTGTGATCGGCAGAAAGACCAACCAGCTCGGCGTTCTGACCAAAGCTCAGCACGCGTACGGTATCGCCGATCCGCAATGGTCCTTCGGCTCGCTCCAGTTCGCCTACCTCGACCTTCTTCACCGGTTTACGCGGCTCCGGCAAAGGGGCCAGCCTCTCTTCTAGACTATTGACGCGCTGGCGATCATCGTTCAGACGCTCACGCGTCAATGTCACACGGCTGACATCGGCCTTGACACGGGCGAGCTGACGACGCATGTCGTCCAGCTCTTGCTGCGCCTGCCTGCGTGCCTCATTGATGATCTGCACGCGCTCCTCTTCCATCTTATAACGAGCCTGCTCCAGTTCTTTACGCTGGTACTCGGCCTCGGCTCGCTCCATGCTCAACTGGAAACGCTCGTCTTCGGCGGCTTTGTGCTCCGATTGCAGATCTTCCAGCAAATGCTCCATACGCACTCCCGCACTCCCCAGAAACTCGCGTGCGCGTTCAATGATCTGCGGATCTAACCCCAGACGGTTAGCGATCGCCAGCGCGTTGCTGCGACCCGGAAGCCCGATATTCAGCTTATACGTCGGCGAAAGGGTCTCGACATTAAACTCAACCGAAGCGTTGACTACTCCCGCCTGTTCGTGCGCAAAGGCCTTTAGCTCAGAGTAGTGCGTGGTAGCTACGCTCGTGACATGGCGTTCCAGCAGATAGGTCAGAATAGCACGAGCCAGGGCCGAGCCTTCGCTGGGATCGGTACCCGCACCCAGTTCGTCAAAGAGCACCAACGCCCGCAGCCGTCGACTTCCCGCCACACCTGTCAACTCTTCCGCCCGCGAACCCCGAATAGCCGGCAACTCACTCTGGATCTCGCGGTCGATCGAGCGCAAGATCTCGGTGATCCGACTGAGGTGCGAGGAGAACGTGCTTAAACTCTGCTCGATACTCTGCTCGTCGCCGATATCGGCAAACACATCTTCAAACACAGCGACTTCCGACTGCTCATCCACCGGGATATGCAGACCAGCCTGCGCCATCAATGAGAGCAAACCAACTGTCTTGAGCGCAACCGTTTTACCACCAGTATTCGGACCTGTAATCACGACCATAAAGGTCTCGCCACCCAGATGAAAGTTGATCGGCACGACTTTACCGGTCAGCAACGGATGGCGGGCATTGCGCAGGTCCACACGCCCTTCAGCGTTCAGGCGCGGAGCCGAACAGTGCAGCAAACGCCCGTAGCGGGCTTTGGCCAGATGAAGGTCAAATTCGGCCAGCAGCTCGACATCCCACTTGAGCATATCGGCTTCATGCCCAACCTCAAGCGTCAGAACACGCAAGATCCGCTCGATCTCCTGACGCTCCTCAACCTGCAACTGGCGCAGCTTGTTGTTTAATTCGACAACAACCATCGGCTCAATAAAGACCGTCGCACCACTCGACGATTGGTCGTGAACAATACCACGGACCGCGCTTCGGCTCTCAGCACGCACAGGGATCACGTAGCGATCGTTGCGAATAGTGACAATCGGCTCCTGCAAAGAGGGTCCGAAATCCTGCACAAGGGTGCGCAGACGCTCCTGGAGCCGCTGGTTGGCCCCACGCAGATCAAAACGCAGCTTGCGCAGGGCCGGACTGGCGCTATCCAGAATCTCGCCGTCGTCGTTGATTGTCTCTTCAATACGCCGCGCAATCTGCGGACGCAGCGGCATATCGGCACCTAAACGCCGCAAAAGCGGAAATTCCTGCTCGTCCAGCTTCTCTAGCATATGAGCCACAAACAGCGAACTCTTGACGGTCGCCTGAACCTCCAGCAGCTCGCTCGCGTTCAAGACGCCCTCACGGGCCGCACGCTCCAGATGTACGCGAATATCGCGTGCTCCCTGAATACTTGCATCGTTGCGTAGATCGATCAAGTGATTGGCTTCGCTGGTGTAAGCCAGTCTGCGCCTCGCCTCCGCCAGGTCCGAGGTCGGGCGCAGCTCTGCGACCAGTGCTTTGCTGGCTGAAAATGCCGCCTCCCTGGCTACCTTCTCCATAACTTTTGGATATTCCAGCGTGATAATGCTTTTTTCGTGCATAGATGTGCGTTTTCCTCGCCAGCAAGCGGCTCTTATTCAATACGACTGCGTAATCTCTCTTGTCAAGTGTTGCGTGTTAAGTAGAAGTATGAGGAGGCTTTGACGGCTGACTGCATCGCTTCTTCTTGACGGTAGCGGTTGCAGAAATACCTTTTTCTGTACAACCAGACTAATCATACCACTTTCTGTCCAGTCCTGTCCTCTTCTATTACCAGGACTTCGCAAAGGTCGTCCTCACGCTATGTTTCTCTTGCTCATTGACGAGCAAGGGAGAAAAGACTTTTGCCAAACGCTGCTGCATGTGAAATACACTATAGGCATTCTCTTCATATGTGGGTTATAATAGACAAAACTGGAAGGGAAAGACACCCCTGAGGAAAGGCGAAATTCTATGAACTGCCCTCGTTGCTCTACTCCGCTAGCAGCAAACGCCCGCTTTTGCGGTGTGTGCGGGCTGTCGCTTCCGGCACAGCCGGCGGGCGCACCTTCTTCTAATCCCGCGTCGGCCAACCCCGGCGCGACTCAACGTGGACCCAATTTCGCCCAGGCGAATGCAGGCGATACACAGCTCGCTTCATGGCCAGCGGAGCAACCAGCTCCTATCCGCAGCGGACAGAATACTTCGGCAGCGGACTGGTCCGGCAACCCTCAAGGTGGACAACCGAGTAGCTTTCAAGCACCTCCGGCCGTCTCTCCCCCACAGCAAGCGTGGCCACCAAACGCTCATCCCAACTATCCCGCAACAATGGCCGCTACAGCCGCTCCACCCGAAACCCGCCGCCCACGCCGCCGCAGGCGCATCTGGCTACGGATCTTGTTGAGCCTCTTCATCACGCTGGCCGTCCTGGCTGGCAGTTGGATTATCGCCGTACGACCCTATCTGCACAATATGGCGCAAACACAACTGAACCAGGCCCTCCAGGACGCAGAAAGCCAGGTCACCCTGCTTCAGTTTGCGCTACCACCTGGACCTCATACGTTGGTTGCCACAGAATCCGGGATCAATACCTACCTTGCCCTTCACGATACAAGCACGCTGCAAAACTTGCAAATGACCGTCTCTACGACTAATGTCGAACTTACATTTAAAGTCTATGGCATCGATTGCGCAGTTCTGGGCAAGCCAATAGTGAGCGGCGGCAATCTACAGGTCTCGAATGTGCAGGTACAGGGATTGCTCGGCCTGATTATGTCTGACAATGAACTTACCAGCGACCTGAACACACAATTTCAAAGCTTTAGCCAGCAATTAAACAGAACAATCAATACCGTTACTCTGAAAGACCACGAGATAGACCTGCAAATAAGCTAGGAATATCGGTACTTTTGGGAATTATGCCAGAGCTATATAATGCCCAACGTGTGACCCCTCTCCAGGGCGATTCAAAAGTCATTAGAAGCAGGGGTGCAGGGGACTGATGTCCCCTGCCGGAGCGCGAGCTACCCTCGCAAAAACCTCTTTTTCCTCTTTTACCCGCCGCGCTAGGCGGCAGAGCGCACTTTTGAACAGCCCTGAGGGTCGCAAGCCTCTGGCTTGCAAAGATCACATAGCTCTGGCATAATACTTCAGAGTTTGAAAAGATGCTGGTTTTCTGGTACATTGTAGTATCATAGAATACCTATCAATAGATAGGTAACATCGATAGGACTTCTGGAGGTCCGATGAATCCTGAGTTCGATTTCGAGAAGCGTTATCGGCTCCTGAGGGAGATTATCGAAACCCTCGTGCTGACGCTTCTGATGTTTCTGGTCATCCGCTTTGCTGTGCAAAACTTCAACGTTGCTGGCATAAGTATGGAACCTAATTTGCATAATACAGAGCTTATCCTGGTGGATAAGTGGACATACCTGTTTCGCCAGCCCACACGTGGGGATGTCATCGTGTTTGTCGCACCACCTCATCCCGACCTGGACTACGTCAAACGCATTATTGGTCTGCCCGGCGATGTGGTTAGCATCCACAATACAACGGTCAGCGTTGACGGCGTGACGCTTAATGAGGTCTACATCGACCCTAGAAACCAGGGCAATCCTTATGCAGATAAGAACCTGACCAATATCAAGGTCCCACCGAACGATTATTTTGTGCTGGGCGACAACCGAGCCGTCAGTTCCGATTCGCGGGACTGGGGCTTTGTCCCCCAAAAGAATATTATCGGGCGAGCAGCTTTTGTTTACTGGCCCCTCGGCCAGGATAATAATGGCTTTCTGAAAAACTATTCGGCGGTCTTCGCCAATGTTCATGGACCCGGCACCGCCTCTCTGAACCAGCCCTTCCCAGCGTCCGATACGGTTAGCCTCGATGGCCTCTTGCTCGTCTTTCTCCCCGGTCTGACACTTTTACGCAGACGGAAGCCGGCCATCCATCCTTGATACATTGAAGAGTGTGAAAGTGAGTGAGCGATCATCTTCTAGACCAGGGTGATCGCTCGCCTGCGTTTCAGGGCAGCCCGCTCTATCTGACCCCCGACCGACCTGCAAACCCGCTCAGATCTTCTCGGCAGGTGCCGGGAGAAACAGCCGTCTATAGGTTTTCTGCGCGATGTAGAGCAGTGCAACTAACAACGGAATGAGCAACAACCAGAGCGCATTGACATGCACCGCGATGGCACTAAGCAGTCCATAATTCTGGGCATTGCCCTGATGAATGGCGGCAAAGACCGAGGAAACCCCCGGCAACAGGCCACGGTTATTCTGACTCAACGGCCAGTAGATGATAGCCGCCCGCCCGATGATATTCTGGCGCGGCACAAACCCCCAGATCCGCGAATCGGAACTGACGGCCCGGTTGTCACCTAGCACAAAATAGTCGTTCGGCGGAACCACCTGATCGGTAATCTCGCGGGTGCCAGGAGGCACACCCTGATTATGCGGATCAAGATATGTCTCGTTCAGTGTGATACCATCGACAATGATGGTCGTACCCCTGACAGTGATGGTATCGCCTGGCAGACCAATCACGCGCTTCACATAATCTTGTGTAGGCTCGGGCGGGGCCTTAAAGACAATCACGTCTCCACGTGCGGGCGCGTGAAATAGATAGGTCCACTTGTCCACCAGAACGAGTTCTGCGTTGTGCAAGTTTGGTTCCATACTGGTCCCATCGATGTTAAAGTTTTGTACAGCGAAGCGGATCAGCAGAAACATCAGCAAGGTCAGAATGGCTGTCTGAGCGACTTCAACGATCAGATGATGGCGTTTCGCTAAATCTGGTACAGGATTCATGTATTCT
>DAOTTJ010000447.1:0-4055 GCA_034437695.1 Ktedonobacteraceae bacterium | reverse complement strand
CGGTTATTCTGCTCAGTTGTGTCTCACCCTTTGCCATTCGTCTCCAGGTCGAGCAGTCCGGTAAACTGGGCAATTCCGGGAGTATCGCGGGCAAGCTCTACGCTATCTCGACGGCGGGCAGCATTGTAGGCACTTTCTTGCCAGCGCTTGTGCTCATTCCTACCATCGGCACTTACCGTACGTTCTTCTTCTTTGGGCTAGCGCTGCTGTTGATCTCGATTCTCGGTTTGTTTGTTTCTGGACTGGGTGCGGCTAATACTCCGCGACTGCCCAGGATGAGTGTACGCTTGCTCTCGTTGCTCTTGCTGATCCCCATGCTCTGGTCCACGCTGGCTATTCAGGGACCGATCAAGCACGCCGATGGGGATGGCAATAACGGCGGTACGCTGATCGCTGAGCGTGAATCGGCTTACAATTATATCCAGGTGGTGAAGGTAGGTTATGAAACGCAGCTTATTCTCAATGAAGGTGTGGGCATTCATTCGATTTATGATCCCTATAATATCCTGACTGGCGGTCCCTGGGACTATTTCACGATTGCGCCCTACTTTAACAATCCGCCGTTCACAGCCGCTCAAGTGCATAATGTCTGCGTCATCGGTCTTGGCGCTGGCACAATTCCCCGCGAACTGACCGCGGCCTACGGTCCCATTCCCATTGATGGCGTCGAATTGGATGGCGAAATCGTCAACCTGGCGCGCCAGTATTTTCATATGAACGAGCCAAATCTGCATGTGATTGTTCAGGATGGGCGCTATTATCTACAAAGTACGCCGAAAAAGTACGATGAGATTGCTATTGATGCGTATCAACAGCCATATGTGCCATTCCAACTGGCCACCCAGGAATTTTTTCAGCTTGTACGCGCTCACCTGACGTCTACAGGGGTGGCGGTGATCAACGCGGGTCGCACGAATAGCGATTATCGCCTGGTCGAGGCGCTGGCACAGACCATGCACGCGGTCTTCCCCAATGTCTATATTCTCAACACTGCTCGTTTCACTAATAGTATCATCGTCGCGACCAACTCTCCGACCTCGATCGGCAATTTCTTGACGAATACCGAGGCGTTGAGTAATCCATTGTTGCGTGAGACTGCGAACAGTAGTATCAGTTTCGGCAACATTCACGAGGAGACGAGCCGCAAAGTCAACTTTACCGACGATCAGGCTCCCGTGGAGCAATTGATCGATTCGATTATCCTGGATGAAATAGAGCATCCTGGAAGCTAATTATTTATTTGAAACGAAATTGCATCTTGATGTAGCTTTGTTGCATCAAGATGCAATTTCGTTTCAAGCACTGAAAAAAGAAAGCAGAAGAATATGTTAGATTTAAGTAAAATGCGAACAATAGATCTTTCGCGGAACTGGGATATCCATACGCCTGGCTTCGCAACTTATGAAGGGCCAACCATTAAATGGATTAAACGCGTGGCCTTTGATAAGGTGGGAGGCCAGCACATTTCCTCAACGCTGCACGTGGGTACGCACCTGGATGCGCCTCTGCACTTTCTGACCAACGGACAAGATATTGGCAGCATTCCGCTGGATAAGCTGGTCGGTCCCGCAGTAGTTGTGGATCTGGAGGCGCTGGGTCTGGGAGATTATGATATTTACACGTCCGCGCACTTTGAGGAATGGGAACGCAAAACGGGCTTGCGCATCCAGCCCGGCGATATCGTTGTAGTGCATACCGGCTACCATAAATATTATCCCAGCAACTGGTATGGTGAGAGCCAACCAGACGAGACACGCTATTTTATCAAACATCCTGGTCCAACCCGCGAATTTGCCAACTGGGTGCTGGAGCGTAAGATCTCCTGGTTCGCCATCGATGCCGGTTCGATGGATCATCCAATGAACACAGTTATTCGCAAAGTGCGCCCCGACCTGGCCGCCAAATGCGCGCAAAAGCTGGGCAAGCCGCTGGAAGAGTTCTGGCCGGACGACGATCTGCAAGTCATGCATTACGATATGTTTCCCCACGGTGTCTTCCACGTTGAGAATGCTGGTGGTATGATCGATGAAGTGCTGGACCAGCGGGTGTGGATTGGGTGTTTCCCCTGGAAGTTCAGCGGCGGCGAAGCGGCCTTTTGCCGCCTGGTTGCCTTCGTGGAACAAGAGTAATACTATATAAGTGGCGTAAATAAAGAAGCAAGTGCCATTTTTTAGAGAAGGGCATAGAGTTGGAGAAAAACATCGACTCCAACTCTATGCCCTCTTTTTTCACACGCGCTTTTTATAGGCCCTCATTGCAAAGATGTAGGCGACAACCAGAATGCCGACGCACCATGCAAGAGCAACCCATATATCCTGAGACACTGGCTGTCCATACAGCAACGCGCGGATAGTATTCACGATCGCCGTCACTGGCTGGTTTTCGGCAAAGACGCGGACGACCAGCGGCATCGACCTGGTTGGCACAAACGCCGAGCTGATAAAGGGCAGGAAGATAATCGGATACGAAAATGTTGTTGCGCCGTCTGTCGATTTTGCTGTCAGTCCGGCAATCATCGCAACCCAGGTTAAGGCCAGCGTAAACAACGCGAGGATGCCGACGACGGCAAGCCATGGCAGGATGCCCGCCGACGAACGAAAGCCCATAATCAACGCGACGAGAATGATGACAACAACCGAAATTGCGTTGGATACTAGCGAGGTCAGGACGTGTCCCCACAGCATAGTGGAAGGGGCAATCGGCATGGAGCGAAATCGCTCCATTATCCCCCGTTGCACATCGGTAAACAAACGGTAAGCCGTATAGGATATCCCGCTCGCAATAGCAATCAGTAAGATCCCAGGTAACAAGTAATTGACATAATTAGCTGTCCCGGTTTGAATTGCGCCGCCGAACACATACACGAACAGCAACATAAACGCAATAGGCATGATCGTGACCGTGATGATGGTGTCCATACTGCGGAAAATGTGGCGCATGGAACGACCAAGCATCACGCTCATATCGCTGAAAAAGTGTTTCTGTATCCGGGTTCCTGAGTAGTTACTCTGTATCGTTTCCATTTATTGTTCCTCCTTTTTGCCAATGATGGCCAGAAAGATCTCTTCCAATGTCAGTTGTTTTTCCACATACTCCACCTCAGCAGGTGGAAACAGCTTTTTGAGCTCCATGAGCGTGCCGCTGGCGATAATCTTTCCCTCATGGAGAATGGCAATGTGATCGGCAAGCTGTTCAGCCTCATCCAGGTACTGTGTGGTCAAGAAGACGGTTCTGCCAACATCAGCAAGCTCCTTCACAACTTTCCACATCTCAAGGCGTCCCTCGGGGTCAAGCCCGGTGGTCGGCTCGTCAAGGAAAATGATCGGCGGTTTTCCCACCAGGCTCATGGCGAGGTCGAGCCTGCGGCGCATCCCGCCTGAATACGTAGACACCCTGCGGTTTGCGGCCTCGATTAAACCGAAGCGTTTCAGCAAATCGTCTGCGACTTGGCGCGGATTTTTGAGATGTCGGAGCCTGGCGATCATGATCAGATTTTCTTGCCCAGTCAAAATCTCATCCACGGCGGCAAATTGCCCGGTCAGACTGAGTGATTGCCGCACATTGTCTGGCTTTGACGCAACATCAAATCCGTTGACGATGGCAGTGCCGCCGTCCTGTTTGAGCAGCGTGGTGAGGATTTTGATCAGCGTTGTCTTGCCCGCACCGTTGGAGCCAAGCAGGGCAAAAATGCTACCCTGCTCCACGGTGAAATTCACGCCTTGTAAGACATTCAGCTTCTTGTAGGATTTTCGTATATCTTTTACCTGAATTGCGATATTTTGCACAGTCTTCTCCTCATGATAGAACAGTGACCTTCGAGACATCCGCTTCCAGGCCTTTGAGAGCGGCATACGTTAGCTTATCCATCATCGCGCCGTCAAAGTTAATGGATTTAATGGGGTTGTTAGACCAGAGAAACGCCGAACGGAAAGATACATTTTTGAGGGTCGCGCCCTGAAACGAAACATCCTTCAGTGCCGCCTGGTCAAACCTGACGCCGATAAAGGTCTGCCCATCGAGTCGTAGTCCGCGCAGGTCGGAATATTTGAAGTTCA
>DAOTTJ010000446.1:0-6002 GCA_034437695.1 Ktedonobacteraceae bacterium | reverse complement strand
CAGTGAAAGGAGCAAAAATACCCTCTACAACGGAGGGTATTAATAGAATCATTTGTTAGACTAAATGTTCTCTTTTTGGAGAAATTTCTTGGAGTACCGCAGCCTCAATGGCCTCGAACATTTTTATGTCAGTTTTCTGCTGCCATTCATCTAGTTCGTTAAAGTGCTTGACGTAAGATACTTTCGGATCACGTAGTAACTGGAACATAAGCACATTCCAGACCGAGCCAACAAGGTAGCCTCAGAAGCAAATCGAGTAAGTTGTTGCTGTATCTTGAGTATAGTATTGCCCAAGAAACCGGATGCACTACTGGTTGTTAATGTAACGACTTCCTCAGCGTAGGTACAAGCTTTCTCAACATCTTTCCGCTGTAGCGCAGTAAGTGCTAAATCTGAGAGGATCATAGCACGCCTGCGACTCGTCTTTGCGCTTTGTTGTAATGCCTGCTTTAGGACTGGCTCGGCCAGGCCAGGTTGCTCTAACCGAACATAGCACGCCCCCTGAATCGCAGGAAGTCGTGATGCATCAAAGCGTATCCAAGCTGGACTTATTTCTCTGAGGCTGCTGACATCGCAAGCACGCTCAAATGCACTTTGACATGCTTTAAGATTCTTCAGGCCAGACTCTGATTCAGCGTAGGTTGCCGCTGTCTAGTATCGTGTGGGTAGTACCGGATCACCTCGCAGGGCAAGAGCTTCGGCTTGTTTGAGTAGTGGGATCGCATTCTCGTATCGTTCTTCAAAAATGGGGAGATAGGAATAGCGCACTAGCGCACTAAAATCTCATTAGACATCACTCTTGTTATTCTCCCTCTCGTTCTTTCTTTCTATCCTATATAGAGTACCATGCTTTCTCAGCATTTGCAATACTATTTGGTCTGTGATTGACAAATCGGACACATCAAAGGGTACTATGACTCATAGCAAAGGTAGTCTGGTGAATGAGTTTAGGCTGGGTGCCGCCGGACCATGTGCCAACTCATGGTCAATTCTAAGCATGTTACCGATTTTTGGAGTCGCCGTAAGAAGAGATAAGTAGTAGGGTGAAGGGGCTGCACTCTTGCAGTGAGCCAATGAAAAGGAGAAAGGCTATGCGGAAAATTATTGTCTACAATATTATCTCGCTGGATGGGTATCACACGGGGCGAGATAACGATGTCACGGTTATGTTTCCGATGATGCGCGATGTCTTTAATAGCTATAATGCCGAACTGATGAGGATGGCAGACGTGTTTCTGGTGGGCCGGGTTTCCTTCGAACTGTTCCAAAGTTTCTGGCCAAAGGTCGCCGAGAATCCTGACTCTGAGGAGTGGACGCCTGAACAGAGGGAGCTTTTACAGGCGGGCGAGTCCGTCAGCACTGTTGTTGTCTCAGATACATTGGCGGGAAACGGGTCCGATGTGCGCATTCTCAGGCGTGCAGACGCGTACCAGCAGATTGCCGAACTCAAACGTCAATCCGGCAAAGATATCTTGATCACGGGCAGCCGGACCCTATGGAACGATCTGCTGGCGCACAGTCTGGTTGATGAGATCCATCTCATGATCGGTAATCTTGTCTTAGGTGAAGGCGTCCCGGTCTTCGAGGACAGGCCGGACGCGTCGCTCAGGCTGATCGATGTCCGTAGTTGGGAGGACTCCGATAACGTTGTGGTACGCTACGAAGTCCTCCACAAAAGCGTGTCAATGGACACATTGATAGCGGCTGACCTGAAGGATATGTGACGCCTCTTGAGTGCATCTTTCTCTTTCCTCGATCGGCTACTCTCTGAGCGGTTTCCTCTAGCGGCCCGCCACCTCGATCTGGTCGGCCACGGGGATAATTTCGGTGGCTAAGAGATCGAACGGCTCCAGATCGGAGGCGTTGGGCATATTGACTATCACGTGGTCGATGCCCATTGCCGCCAGTTCGCGGAAGGACGCAAGTATGGTGGCCGGGGTATCGCTCCCGTCGCGCCCGTCGCGGGTCAAGTTGATAGTTCTGAGGACGGTCTTCTCGATCTCGCTATAGGGGCGGCCCAGGGTTTCGCAGTGTTCGCGTAGCACTCCTAGCTTGCGCTGCACCTCTTCGTTGCCCATGCGCAGAGAGAGATTGCAGGCATCGCCATACTGCGCGACCATACGCAGCGTCTTACGCTCGCCGCCGCCACCGATCAAGATCGTTGGGTGTGGCTTCTGTACCGAGGCAGGCACATTCAGTGGACGCGCAAGCTGATAATGTTTGCCCTGATACGGCTTGTCGTCGCCCGCCCACATCTGTCGCGCGATCTGTAGAGTCTCCTCCAGACGCTCAAACCGCTCGGCGGTTGGTGGGAATGGGACGCCCAGGCCGATATGTTCCTCTTCATTCCAGGCGGCCCCGATACCGAAATAGGCGCGTCCATGTGAGAGGACATCCAGGGTTGTAACGGTCTTGACTAGCACAGCGGGATAGCGGTAGGTCACGCCTGTGACCATCGTTCCCAGCTTGATGCGGTTGGTGCGGCCAGCGGCGAACGCCAGGGCGCTATAGCCTTCCAACATCTCTTGTTCAGCAGGACCCACCATAAAGATCTGGAAAAAATGGTCCATCACCCACAAACTAAAAAAGCCTGCTCGCTCTGCTCGCTGCGCGATCAGGGCGAAAGTATCGCCAATCGATCCCTGATCTGCGGACCAGGTAAACGAGGGAATTTGTAAACCAACACGCATGAGATATCTCTCCTCTGCATTAAATGAAACGTGAGTTTGTTTTCCTGGAGTCAGCATACACCTTAGAGCACGCTCAAAGTCAAGGTGGGTTTGGTTTTTATTCTCTGCAAGCCAGGGGCTTGCGATCCCCTTACAAAAAGAGGGTGTTGTTTAGAACGAGACTGTCGGATAGGAGAAGGAGAAAGCGATGACACCTGATGAATTTCGTATGGCGGGCCATCGATTGATCGATTGGATTGCCGATTACCGGGCCACGATTGCCGAGCGGCCAGTGATGTCTATGAGCGAACCCGGCGCAGTGAAAGCGCAGTTGCCGATGGTTGCCCCGCAAGCGCCCGAGTCGTTTGACGCGATTTTTCGCGATATGGAGCAGATCATTCTACCTGGACTCTCGCACTGGCAACATCCACACTTCTATGGCTACTTTCCCTCGAATAGCGAGCTGGCTTCGGTGCTGGGAGACTACCTGAGTACTGGTCTGGGCGTGCTGGGTCTCTCCTGGCAGGCCAGTCCTGCCTTGAGCGAGTTAGAGGAGGTGGTTACCGATTGGATGCGTCAATTGGTCGATCTCTCGTCAGCCTGGAGCGGCGTTATTCAGGATACTGCCTCTTCCAGTACGCTTGTCGCGCTCATCTGCGCACGTGAGCGGATCACGAACTACTCGCTGGCCCGTGGGGGCTTGCAAGATGAAGCGCGACCGCTGGTCGTCTATACCTCTGAGCAGAGCCATAGCTCGGTTGAGAAGGCGGCTCTTCTGGCTGGCTTTGGGCGTGCTAACGTTCGTGCTATTCCTACGGATGAGCACTATGCGCTTCGTTCAGCCGCGCTTGCTGAGGCCATTGTAGCCGATCTTGCTCGTGGTCTTGTCCCTTGCGCGGTGGTTGCTACCTGCGGGACCACGGCGACAACCGCCCTCGATCCGCTTGAGGCCATTGCGCGGATCACCAGTGAGTATCAGCTCTGGCTGCATGTCGATGCCGCGCTGGCGGGATCGGCGATGATCCTGCCCGAATGTCGCTGGATGTGGCAGGGTATCGAGGGGGCCGATTCGTTGGTGTTTAATCCTCACAAATGGCTTGGCGCAGCCTTCGACTGCTCGCTCTATTATGTACGTGATCCAGAACACCTGGTGCGGGTGATGAGTACCAACCCCAGTTTCTTGCAGAGCGCGGTTGACGATCGGGTGAAAAACCTGCGCGATTGGGGCATCCCGCTGGGCCGCCGTTTCCGCTCGCTTAAACTCTGGTGTTTGCTGCGTGAACAGGGAGTTGTGGGTTTACAAGAGCGACTGCGCCGGGATATGAGCAACGCACAGTGGCTTGCGGAGCAGATTCAGGCTGCGCCAGACTGGCGTGTGCTGGCTCCTGTGCCACTGCAAACGGTCTCAGTGCGCCACGAGCCACCTGGTTTGAGCGGTGAAGAGCTAGATCGCCACACCCACGCCTGGGTCAAGCGCATTCTTCAGTCTGGCCAAGCCTATCTGACACCGGCCATGTTAGATGAGCGGTGGATGGTTCGTGTCTCAATCGGGGCGTTGCTCACCGAACGCGTCCACGTCGAGGAACTCTGGCGCGTGATGCAACAGGAAGCAAGCCGCGTTTGAGGTAGGGAACCATCTCTACTTCTTTCATTAGCGGTGGTGTTCCATTCGAAGAGTTGGCCTAATCCTTGTACCAGCTTTATCGTATTGTGCAGTCGCCAGGTTTTGAGCGTTAACCATACAATCGCCCCTGGCGAGTCAGGGATACGAGAACCTGGCTCATCAGGGGCGTGTGCTCTTTTTACGAGATAGTAAAGGTGACATTGACCCGCGTGGCGGGTCCTGTCGAGGGGGTAATTAAGACACTGGCGGTATAAGTGCCAGCGTGTAGTCCAGTGTCATTGACGCTGAATGTCAGAGGCGAGTTTGTCCCTGGATCATCGCTGCCTGCGGTTGGCGAGACTGTCAGCCATGTTTGCGTTGAGCATCCCACACTCCAGCTCAGAGTACTGCTGCCGTTATTTGTCAGTGTGACAACCTGTGGCGATGGGTTGGCACCGCCTGTCGAGGCACTGAAGGAGAGAGCGGTGGAGCTGAGTTGCATCGGTGAGGGCAGACTAAAGCCGTACATTTTATCGTTGAACTCAGAGCCAACATACAGCCATCCGTTGGCGATGGCCGGCGAACTGACAATATAGGAGCCGAGAGAGGTTGACCAGAGCAATGCGCCAGTAAGCGCATCCAGGGCATACATAGAGGTATCGTACGAGCCTGCATAAAGGACGCCATTAGCGATGGCTGGTGAGCTAATCACTGGTTGGCCGGTGGTATAGGACCAGATCAGCTTCCCTGTGGAGGCTTTAATCGCGTAGACCTTATTGTCGTCCGAGCCGATATAGACATCGCCGTGTGCGATGACCGGCGATGTCTGCACCGCCGCGCCTGTAGTGTAGGACCAGAGAAAGGCTCCGGTACTTGCATTCAAGGCGTACAGCTTATCGTCGTCCGAGCCAACGTAGACGACCCCACCGGCTATCGATGGCGAGCCGTTGATATACGACCCGGTCGCGTAGGACCAGATCAGCGCCCCGGTAGTCGCGTTCAAGGCGTACAGCGCGTAGTCGTCGGAACCAATGTACACAATGCCATTAGCCACAGCCGGCGTGACCTGGATGCTCTGGCTGGTGGTGTAGGACCAGAGAAAGGCCCCGGTGGTTGCGTTCAAGGCGTACAGCTTATCGTCTTCCGAGCCAACATAGAGTATCCCGTTGGAGATAGTAATCCCGCTCTCAATTGTACTGCCTGCCGTGTAGGTCCAGAGCAGAGCACCCGTCGTGCCTTTGAGCGCATAGAGTTTTTTATCCACTGACCCGATATAGACGATGCCGTTGGATTCCGCTGGCGAGCCAACGATATCCAGGCCGGTGGTGTAGGACCAGAGTTGCACTCCCGTTGTCGCATCGAGTGCATAGAGCTTTCTATCGTTCGAGCCGAAATAGATGATCCCGCTGGCGACGATCGGGGAGGTCTGCACCGCGTTCCCCGCTGTAAACGACCAGTTCTGGACCAGTGTCGAGACATTTGCTGTGTTCAGCGTCGTTTCTACGCTGTTATCGCGTGTCCCGCTCGCGTTATAACCGAACATTTGCCACTGCGCCGAGAGGTAGGTCGTACAACTTGCGTTAATCGCAGTCGCCGCTCTTGCCGCTCCAGTTCTGAAAGCAGGCAGCATAAAGAGCGAACAACAGGCAAGAATAACAAAGATGCCTGAGATAAACTTTTTCACGCCTTAAAAACCTTTCTTACCTGTATAAACAGGTATATGTCCTTTT
>DAOTTJ010000445.1:0-17752 GCA_034437695.1 Ktedonobacteraceae bacterium | reverse complement strand
CAGCGAAAAACCTACCTGTGTCAAACACCCCGAACCTCGGCAGGGACGCTGCGTTCCCTGCACCCTCGCCTTACCGTTTTTATTCCCGGCTTTGCAACAGCCCTGGGAATATATTAGGGCTATCTCATTCTCGGCGTGTAGCCCCCCCGGACTAAAAGATCCTGGGGGATCGTCCGCTCTTGTTCTTCTCCATTTAGTGGATTTCTGGCCAGGTTTTTGCTGCTTCAGACATTGCTAGCACAATGGTATACTGTATATTAAGAGGGTAAATATACTGCCAGGTGAAGTATCGTTTGCGAGACGTAGCAGATTAAGATAGGTAAAAGTGAGCATGGTTGTACAGGTGCATGGTTTTGATTGGACTGTCTACACTGACCGAGTTATGCCGGCCTTTGGTAAATGGCTGCTCGAACGCGACGACAGTCCTCTCTACAACCTCTTTAAAGAGACGCGCTGCGCACGCGAAGAGGCCTTTATCCCTGCGCCCCTACAACGCGCACGTATCTGGCCGCGGGCAAAAACCTTTGCGGAAACGCTGCCTCTTGGTCCATATAGTCGGCGCGAGTACGAGAAACTCTGTTCAGCCGAACAGTTCACAACCTTGAGCGACCGCTATATCTATAAACACGCCCCACAACTCTATCAGAACCCCGAACCAATTCGCGCCCTCTGGGGGGCGCTCGTTGAAACGTACTGCCTGCCCTGGAGCCAGACCAGGTCTCTCAGCGAGTCAACCAGCACCGAACTCGATGGCGAGTTCGAAGACGAGACGTTTCTTTCGGCGGCCTTTGCACCGGCACACGTCGAACGTAGCGAGGTGCTTGCACTGCTCCGCGAGGCCGGCCTGGGCGACCTGACGCACGAAACAAATCCACCCGCTCATACTACCGAAGATCTGCGCACTGGAGGCGTCGAAGGCGCTCCTGCTACCCAACCACTGCTCTCAGAGCAAGCCAACTGGGAAGACGAGGATCTCGCCTTCATGGCGATCCTGGAGTCCGAGGAAGACCAGGCGGAGGAGATCGAGGAATATACACAACCTATGCCCGGTGGCATCTTGCTCGGCACCCACCCCAACACTCTCCAGCTACGCGGCTGGATGGCCAGTGTCTCGCTCCACGCCCTGGCGCTCTTTGAATACCTGGCGTGCGGTCGACGAACTATGCCCTTTGGCTACGAACCAAGCGAACCCTATGGCGTCTTTATCGGCTACCTGACCACCGATGAGGTCTGGCGACTCGGCACGAGTCTGCGTGGCATCTCAGACCCCGCACAGACCGAAGCCGAGGCTGACTATCTGCGCTTCCGCTATCAAAACCCAAATCTTCCCGAGAGTTATCGCCTGATCGACGAGATCCTCCCAACCTACGCCGCCGATCTCCACCACGCCATCGATATGGCCGCGGCTCAAGGTCTGGGGCTGATCTGTAGCGTAGAATAAGCAGACTTAACGGCGCACAACACGCGCAAGCAGGTCAGCAGCCACAAAAAACACGATATCCAGGGCGAGCAGGAGAAGAAGAGCAAAGTTGATTTTCGTTGAGATAGAAGCGAGATCAAGCAAGAAAACGCGATTAAACACCAGCAGTCCTGTCAACCAGAGCGCAACCACCAGCACAGCGCAGAGCACCAGCAGACCAAGCAGCAGGCGGCGAGCACCACGCCAATCTTGATGGCTGGGCCAGAGTTCAGAAGTCACTGTCAAGACCAGATAAGGGGCGAAAAGGAGAGTCCACCACGGCCAGCCCGGACGGAGAATATGCCAGAGATCGGCGTTACTCCAGGCATCCCACAGCGTATAGCCGGTTGCCACCCAGTACAACAACAAAAAGGCCAGTAGACCACCAAAGAGGGGCGCAACCGCGCTCAAACCGTCGCCAATGGAACTCATCAGCTTACCCTGTGGCCGCAGATACTGCACTTCACCCAATTGTAAAGAGGTACGTCCATTGCTGCGCATCAGACGACCACCAGCAGCGGGCTGCACTTTCGGTTTGATGCGAAAGAACGTAACGCTGGTGATACGAAAACCAAAGGGGTAGAATAAAAGCACGACGACCGCGTGGCTGAGTTCGTGCAGGATCACTCCGGGCGCGTTTAACCAGAACCAGATCAATAGACCTTGATCGCTAAAGAGTCTGTAGCCAATCTCGTCAACCCTATTGCGTAAACCTTTACGCGCTACACGTAACAAGATAAAAAGCACGAAAACGGCGGCAATAATAAACCAGGGTCTATAGATCTCCAGTTGCGCACTGACAGCCGGGTCCATGCTGCACCTCTCGCTCTGCACTATTCATCGATACATCTGCCATCTTCTTTGTTCTATTGTAGACGTTCTACACAGCAGAGTCAATGGAAGTCTTTGGCTTATGACCCCCGCCCCAGGGTTTTGGGATCGAGTGGCGAGCGAGCGCTCGCCACCTGATCCTTTGTTCAGGAGGAGGAAGAGGCCACGCATTGAGCATGAAATAGCCTCTGGCACATATATTCGGGACGCCTCAAGTGATCGGCATCTCCACGGCACCGGCAGCTTTTTTATTCTCTTCGTCTACTTCTTCCGCTCGTGGATGGGTTTTTCGCTGATAAAAAATGCCCCAGATGCCTAAGGCGGTGATACAAATCGCCATAAAATAGAGCGCAACCGGGAGTTGAAAGTGATCGCTGATCCACCCGATCAATAAGATGAAAGGGATTGAAATACCATTGAAAAGCGCCAGTTGCAGCGCCAGCACGCGCCCTTTAATCCAATCAGGGGTCTGCTCCTGCATGGCGGTACTGGCGGGAATGTTGATAAAATCGAGTGCCACACCAGCCAGGAACATCATCAGACCGACGAGACCCACCAGCAGCCCGTTGACCTGCAAGCCGCGATGCTCCAGGTATTGCGCCAGGAGCGTGGCAAGTGGGATCAATAAGATCAACAAAGCTAGCGAAAGCGCCCCGATCAGGATAGTACGCATGCTACTCAATGAACGGGTGATGCGCGGCGTGAGGATCGAACCCAGGACGAGACCGACACCAGCAGGCGCAAAGACAAAGGCCATCGAGGCCGCAGGCAGGTTGAGCAGTTTAGTAACCAGCGGCGAAGCGATCTGCCCGATCACCGAGATGATCACACCGGCAAACGAGAGCTGCATGACCGCCAGGAAAAGCACAGGTCGCCGCCGAATAAACGTCCAGGCCTGCATCATCTCGCTCCAGACATTTTGGATGACGCCCAGTGATTCGGCAGTAAGCTCAACGGTAGTTGCAGCGGGTGGCTTAGGCTCGCGTATAATGTGCGCGGGGATCATCGCAATTAAAACTGCGCAGACGGCATAGAGGATACCCAGACAGAAGTAGAGAGCCTCTATATTGGTGAGTACCAGTGTACCTATCGCCAACTGTGCAGGAAAGAGAAGCAGGAAGAAGGGGGCCAGCACCAGAAAGCCGAGCGCGTTCGAGAGCATAGACGTGATCTGAAAGAGGGCCAATGCTGGCATCAATTCGGCTTCGCCGACCAGCTTAGGAATTGTCGCACCCTCAGCCGGGGCAAAAAATTGTCCAATCGCCGAAATCAACAGGGCCAGCAAATACACCAGCACCAGTTGTCCCGAACTCACAAGGAGCAAAAGGGCGAAAAGGAAGGTCGCCACGGCTCGCAGACAGTTGCTATAAAAAAGCACCCGCCGCTTATTACGCCGGTCCACAAACACCCCTGCCGGTGCGCCAATCAAAACAGCAGGCAGGCTGGAGCAAATAATCGCCAGGCCAACCAGGGTCGTCAAACCGGTCTTCTCGTTGATCAAAACGATCAGACCATAGTTCGCAGCCCAGAAAACCGTCATGGAGATAAGTTGTGCCAGCCACAGCAAAAGAAAGTTCCTTTTACGCAGCAGGGTGAGAAACCCGCCTCCCGAAGAGGTCGCTGTAGCCATAATAACTCCCGTTCCTGCTTTCTTTCCAGACTAATCCATCGATGGAGCACTTGTATCGCTGGCGTGCGAGAGGATTTCACGGGTCCGCCGCTCAACCTCTGAACGCGGCAAAAGCACCCGGCGTCCGCACTGCACACAACGCAGACCAAGATCTGCTCCCAGGCGGATCACCAGCCATTCGTAGCTTCCGCAAGGGTGCGGCTTGCGCAAACGCAGACGATCGCCCAACTCAAATTGTATCGGTGGCATGCTTCTCTTCCTGGGTAGGTCCAGTATCGCTGGACACTTCCTCAGCAACACCTTCGTCTCGATAGAGATGCTGCTCATGTATATAACGCTCAACTGCTTCAGGAACCTGATAGGTGATCGGCCAGCCGGTCGTTACGCGCCGACGCAGATTCGTCGAAGAGATCTCCATCTGTGGACCTTCCAGCGTGATGAGACGCTGCCTGAGGGCGGGCAGATGGATCTCCATCTGCTCATAGATATCCGTCAGGTTGTAACCGGGTCGCATCAGAGCAACCAGCGTGGCCTGCAAGAGAATCCCGGCTGGATCATGCCACGTCGGGAGATCGCGCAGGCTGTCACCACCCAGTACAAAGTAAAGCTCGGCGTATCTCCCCACCTCCTGGCGCAGCAGGCGCAACATATCGACCGTATAGGATGGCCCCGTACGTTGAAGATCGACCAGCGAACAAGCAAAATGCGGATTCTCGGCGATCGCCAGCTTTAACATCGCCAGACGATGGTGGGCGGCCGTCACAGGAGATCCCGTCTTGTGCGGCGGCTGTCCAGCTGGTACGAAAAGCATCTGTGTCAGGCCCAGAGCGTGATAGACTTCTTCAGCAATCGCCAGGTGAGCGTAATGAATGGGATCAAACGTTCCTCCGATAATCCCGATACGTCTCTTTGTGCCTGATCCGCCGCTTTGCGTTTCCGAATCTGACAACATGACATCTCCCCTATAAAACTCTCGCGCCCTTCTCTTCCGACATACCCGACGATTAGAGTGCTCTGTCTTCGTCGCCGCAGGCAACGCGGAGGGGGGAGAAAGGCTGGGACACAGCCCTGGACCCCAGTTCAAAGGGTTTCACCCCTTGCATCCCTACTGTTGTCAATTGAAGCGTAACAGAGCAATAGGCTTCATACAGGTCGGTAGAATGTCCATGTATGTATTATTATACGTCAGACATCGCCAGCAGTTTCCTTTACAGCCAGATTGGCCCGTGGCAAAAGGGTACGCAAAGCATACACTACATCTGTCACAGTCGCAAGTTGACCCGTAACAATCCAGAAACGCACAGTCAGCTCGATATTTGCGTCGATGATCCCGCTGACCGTCACCAGCGGTTCGGGCTTGGGGAGAACCTTCTCTAGCTTGCCGATACAGCTCAATATCTGTGTATAGGTCTCTGCGCGTGAGAAATCGTCCAGTGGCAGCGTCACCACAATCGTTGCACGGCGGTCGGAGTAGCGCGAGTTGTTGATGACTACTCCGCCGAACAGCAGCGAGTTGGGGATGGTCACCTCCTCGCCACTGACCAACCTCACCCGTGTGGCCCGCAGCTCCACAGCTTCCACAGTCCCAGTATAGAGATCAGTGCTAATTTGATCGCCAATAAAGAAGGGGCGCTCAAGCAGAATATATACGCCCGCCACCAGATCTTTGAGAATATCCTGGATCGAGAACGTAATCGCGATGGTCAATGTGCCGACCACAGCGACCGGCAATTCGATAGCGACCTGCCAGAGCGCCAGTATCCAGAAAGTCGCGAAGAGCGCCACGAGGATATAGGAGATGCGATTGATGACGAGGCGCAGGTTAAGCGCCCGGCCATTATCGCCCAGCCCACGCAAGGTCAGCCTTGAGAGTGTACGAGCCACGCCGACGGCGAAGATAATGATCAACGCGCTAAAAATAACGTTTTTGCTCAGTACAATGAGATCCTGCGGTCTGGTGCCTGTGGCCAGAAATACCCAGTACCAGAGCGTGGTCAACTGACCGAGGCCGTTGGTCACAATGCCCGACGAACCCGCGATCGAGATGACCAGCAGGATCAGCACCACAAGCACACCAAAGATCTGGATCAGCCAGTTATCCAGAACTGTCTTGCGCAGACGAAGAACGAGGCGGTGACGGAGGAACAGACCGATGGTCAGGCCCACGAGCACAACCACAACGGAGAGAGTTATACGTATATTCAATTCGTTCAGTGTCATAGCCTTTATCTTTATCTCAATGTGGAGTTTTTGGCAGAGTCCAGCTATTCCGTTGACTGTAACCCATGCTGGAGCTTACTGATGGGCATTATACCATATGGATAACTGCGATAAAGCCCCAGCAATTCATCTGCGCCGAGCGCTACGCCTGGGATATGCAGTCCACAGGAAGCGGCGAGTTGTCCGACCACCATCCGGGGAGTCGCTCCAGCGGCCCGCAAAGGGTCCAGACCCGCACTTTCTACACGTTTGGAAAACCGCTGGCCGTTCGCGTCTAGCCATAAAGGTACATGGGCAAATTGGGGGACGGGAAAATGCAGCAGCTCGTAGAGCAAGATCTGCCGAGCCGTCGAGGCGAGCAGGTCTGCGCCGCGCACGACCTGATTGACATGCATCAACCCATCGTCGACCACGACTGCGAACTGATAGGCAAAGACACCATCGGCGCGGCGTAGGACAAAATCCCCGACGCTGGCCTGAACCGTCTGACTGACCGGGCCAGCCAGCAAGTCGGTAAACGTTACTTCACGCATCTCGTCGACGCGCAGGCGCAGCGCAGGGAAGCGGCCTGCACGTTCGTGTTGACGCCGCTGACTAGCGCTCAAGTCTCGACATGTGCCGGGATAGCGTGGTCCCTCCTCGCCGTGGGGTGCGCTGGCCGCCCGCGCAATCTCTGTCCGGCTGCAATAACAGGGATATACCAGATTGGCCGCGTCCAACTGGTGCAGACAGGCCTCGTATATCGCCTGGCGTGCACTCTGGACGTAGGGAGCGGCGGGTCCACCCATATCGGGTCCTTCGTCCCAATCCAGACCCAGCCAGCGCAGATCCTCCATCAGTTGCGCAGTGGCTCCGGGCTTCACCCGCGCCTGATCAAGATCTTCGATGCGCAAAATGAAAGTTCCGTCCGCGCAACGCGCAAAGAGCCAGGCCAGCAGCGCGGTCCGCAGATTGCCTGTGTGCAACGCACCCGTGGGACTGGGCGCGTACCGTCCACAGATCAAATCTCGCATATACTCGACCACGGACAGCGCCCTACGCCGCTTCTCGGCTGAGAGATCGGATAGACATTAAATTCGGCCAGCAGCTCGATAAGAGCGCAGAGCGGCAGGCCGACGATATTCAGATAACAGCCATCGAGACGCTCGGTCGGCTGGAAGGTCGGGTGCTGTATCCCGTAACTGCCCGCCTTATCCATTGGATCGCCAGTCGCGATATAGGCCGCAATCTCTTCATCGCTATAATTGCGCATCAGGACCGGAGTGACCAGACTCGTGCTGCGCATCACCGTCTGGCCCTCGCGCTGCGTTGCCACGACCACGCCAGTCATCACATGATGCCAGCGTCCGCGTAAGGCACTCAATAGTTCAAAGGCATGAGCCTCGTCGCGTGGCTTACCCAGACAGACGGAGTCGAGCAAGACCGTCGTGTCAGCAGTGATCACCAGGCGACCTCTGGCCTCGGGCAGCTTCAGCGCGTTGGCGGCTTTGTGTTTCGCCAACCACTCAACCATGCCCTCGGCAGTGCCACGATAACGCTTCTCGGCCTCCTCCTCGTCGTCCGAAGCGACTGCTACCACATAGGGCAGACCAAGCATGCTAATAAATTGACGACGACGTGGGGAGGCCGAGGCGAGCAACAGCTCGCTAGAGGAGTGGGCAGTATCCATCATCTATGTATTCAACTCCAAAATTGCAACACACTCGATATGCGCCGTCTGCGGAAACATATCCAACGGCTGCACCGAGCGCACATCATACACCGTCGACTCATGGCAGAGAATATCCAGGTCGCGGGCCAGCGTCGTCGGGTCGCAGGAGACGTACACGACACGGCGAACTGGATGGGCGATCAGCGCATCGAGCACTATGCGCTGACAACCCGCCCGCGGCGGATCGATCACCAGACCATCGAGCCGCTCCGCCAGGGTAGGTAAGAGATCCTCGACCTTCCCCTGAAGCAGTTCGACGTTCGCGACTTCGCGCAGGTTCCAGCGGGCATCCCTGATAGAACTGGCCGACTCTTCAATCGCAATGACCCGCGTGGCTCGCCTGGCAAGCATCAAGGCAAAGGTCCCGACGCCGCAATAGGCGTCCAACACCGTGATAGGTCGCGCAGGATCGGCGCACGTCTCTGCATTGGGAAACAGACCAGCCAGCACCATCCGCGCCATCTTCTCGGCCTGGGCGCTATTAGTCTGAAAAAACGAGCTGGGGCGCACGCGAAAGGTCTCGTCGAGCAGCCGCTCCTCCATCGTCTCGACACACAGCTCCAGACCTGCCTCCGCCAACTGCGCAACGACCTCAGGCGTCTGTGCAGGCTGCACCAGCATCTGTCGCGTCACTACCCCACAGCGCACCAGCACCTGCGGACGAGCATTGACCTGCTGATTAAAGATACCCAGCGCCGTATTGATATACTCGTGAGCAATCGGACAGGCACGTAAGGGCAACACATGGCGCGTGCCACGGGCCGTCAAACCGGCCTGCCCCTCGCGATTGACCGAGAAGCGCATATGGTTGCGGTAGTGCCAGGGATCATCACACGGCACCGTCTCCAACAGAGGCGGCTCGGCAAAATGTCCAACCTCCTGAAGCAGTCCATGCACGATCTCGCGCTTCCAGCTAAGTTGCTGCGCATATTGGAGGTGCTGAAGCTGACAGCCGCCGCACTCCCCAAAGACCGGACAGGCAGCCGTCACACGCAACGGTGAGGCCTCGTGGATCTCAGTAATCCAGACCCGACGTGGATAGGGTTTCCAATAGCGTTTATGCCTTTTGGGACGCTGGGCCGGAGGCTCGACAGCGATCGTCACCCGCTCGCCCGGCAAGCCGGCAGGCACATGTAACAACGTTGTCCGTGCCTCGCCTTCAGCGTCGGTTTCGCTGATCTCGGCCAGAACGAGACCTTCGCGAGTCAGTGCGCCAAGCGTGACCGTATGATAGCTTAAAGGACGTTCTTCGCGCATGGTTATTTCTTTACCAGCTCACGCACAGCCTGAACCAGTTCGAGGTTCGGGTTGAGATGCTCGGCCTCGGCCAGGTACTTCAACGCCTGCGGACGATCCTTTTTATGCAGGTAGACTGTCGCCAGCAACGCCGGCAACTGCGCCGATTGCGGCACATTGCGCATACCCAGGACGAGCAGATCCCGCGCTTTATCCAGATCTCCGTGATCGACGTAGATCGCCGCCATCTCACTATAAGGACGCACATCCTCGGGAGTCTCTTCGATCGCACGCTTATAATAGACTTCGCACTCGGGGAAGTTCTCCAACTGACGCTCAACCGAGCCTAACATCAGCCAGAGGTCCGGGTAGTCGGGCGCAATCTCAGCTACACGTTCAAAATAGCTCCGCGCCTCGACATACTCATTACGCTCCAGGGCAAGTTGCGCGAGATCGTACTCTACCTGAGCTTTTATCTCGCGAGTATCGGCCAGACCTCGCGCAATGAGCAACTCCTGCTGCGCCTCGGCGTATTTCTCGCGACTGATCAAAAACTCGGCCAGCAAGAGATAGCCCATCGGCTCGCTCTCGTTCAGCCCGCTGCGCAAGGTCTCCTCACCACGCGTCTCAAAAAGCTGCGCCTGCTCCTCTTGCCCAAGATCAGAAAAACGCTCGGCCTGCGCTATCTGGAGCGCACCCACGCGCTGGAGCGCCGTATAGCGATCCGGGTCGTTGGGGAAACGCGCCAGCAGTTGATTGGCATAGACAGCAGCTCGCTCAACTGCGCCCATCGTCATAGCTCTTCCATAGGCATCCTCGTAGGCTGCCTTATCCAGGGGATTTTTCATCAGCAAGGCATCCTGGAGTGAGACAAGCTTCCACGTATACCCGACAATCTCATCGAGATACTCCTGAGCATCGGAGTCAGTCGGCTTGTGTTCACGCATAATCTTTTGCAGGGACTCATCGTATTCTTTGCTACGCTTGCGAATCTCGCTCATAGTCAGACCTTGCAAGGCCAGACCTTCGTCGTTCATTCGTACGATACGCCAGTCGTCGTTCGACTGCTGCTCCACCACAAAGATCGACCAGAACCAGTGACGACCCGTCTCTTTGTAGACCGCCGTACCCATCGGCATCTCTGGCAACGTGCCACTCAGTGGCGTATCAGCCAGTTGCAGCGACCAGAGCATTTCAATCTCTTTCTGCTCGCTAGCAGAACGTTTGCTGAGCACTGAAGAGGGCAACCAGAGCTTCGACTGAGGTGCCTGCTTGTGCTCATGCAGGTAGTACAGGTCAAAGTGTGCGGGATGCGCCTCATCCGCCCACGCACGCCGCATATCTATCCACTCCTGGCGTTCACGTCCTTCGCGTAATTGACTGTTACTCGCCAGAAGATCATAGCAGAGACTATAGTCGCCCATTGCCCAGGCACCGGCAAAATTCGCCACCACCAGATCAGGTTCCAGGTCGTGCGCGATAAAGCTCTGCCCGCTATCCTCGCCCACCTCGAATGCATGCAAGATAAGACTCTGCACTAGCGTCAAGTTCTGACGATAATCCTTATGCGGCTTTACCTTGCGCCACTGATTCACTGACAGTGCATCGTTCAGCAACCGCCGACCTTCGGCCAGCGTACAGCTTACCACCTCTGGCAGCGTATCCCCTACATCCTCCGGCTGTGTACTGAGCATCACCGTACGCATTGCATCGAGACGCTCCTCGACGTGCCGCCTTGAGCCAACATCGGTAAAAAAGTCCTTGACACCCTCGCGCCAGAAATCGAGCACGAAGGAGATCAGGCAAGCCTCGCCGTATTCAAAACCCTGCTCCCAGCAGAGCGTCAACTGAAGCTCGCCCGACTCACGCATCATGGTCACACTGCCCTTCCAAAAACGCGGAGGATTAGGATGGGCAACCAGACCAACAGTCGAGGTTTCCGACTCGGGGGTCCAGCTCGGGAACACTTTTGCGCCAGCCAGGAGAATCAACGCTCGCCGCGCCTCCTTGCGCACGTTTTTTTGCGGAGCCAGTTCGTGAATTGCCAGTAATATATCAGCAGCATATATATCGCGCTCACGCGCCAACCGTTTCAATAATGCCATCTGTGTTGTCTCATCAGCCGTAAAGACAGGAGCAAGGATCTCTTCCGCCTCAACGCGACTGGTCGAACCGTGGAGTGCCTCCGCCATCGCCTGCCGATTCACCAGTATCTCCTGAATTCGCTCTTCATCGCCAGGGGACTGTGGCCCCTGCGCTTGTTTCTTCGTAGCCATATTTTTTGTTCTCTTCTCAATATTCCAGATAGGATAGCCTCCAGATCCAGGTTATTATAACCTTTTTATCTTTTACACGCAAAGGGAGCGCCTGAGTAGAGGTCCGGGCTTCTCAAAAATCTTTCCTGCAATAAATGATGAAGGCAGACTGTAAGCGGTCGCCTACAGTCTGCCTTCATCATTTATTGCTCGGCAAAAAACCCTCTTCTTCGCTTTTACCGACCTCATGCCCCGATCAGCACAACCTCACGCACTTGGGCTTCAACCACTTCAGGCACGCTGGCCGGTCCATTCAGCTTGTTTGGACTGTACGGCTGGCTCCCCTTGTTCGTATTGCCACGCGCGGCAAAGAGAATGAACATCGGGTAAGCCGCGCAGGCGAAGTAGGATGGCAGGCTCCGCCAGGCAAAGAATAGCGGCAAGACGGCCAGTAACATCGCCGCCTCAGGACGCGACTTGCACAGCCGCCAGTACCAGAGCACACAGAGTGGATAGAAGATTCCGTATTCAAGCAGCGAGTAGAGTACACTCGACATATAGCTGTGCAGAAAGGGCGACCCAACCAGACCCACTATCCCTACGCCCATCGGAAACATCGGATCGCTGATCGGAGCCATTACACCCGCGAACCACGCCTGCGGGTCCCAGAGAATGAAGGGCAGATTGAGCACCAACGCCACGCCACCCACCACTGTCAGACGGCGCAGGGTCTCTTTTAAGCCGTATGTGCGGAAAACCAGCACCGCATAAAACACTACAAAGAACCATGCAGGCTGCTTACAGGCTACGGCCAGACCAAGCATCAGGGCCGAAGACCAGCCGCGCTCGCGCCAGAGCCATGCCAGAACCAGGAAGACGATAGTCAGCATGTCCAGGTTACCGCCGATCACCGAACTCCACATCGAGATGTTGGCGAGCGCAAGCACAATCACCCACGGACGCAGCTCTTTGCGAACCACAGACCAGCCTAACCCAACCAGCGCCAGGTAGCAGAGCAGGTAGAAGGGCAGCACGTTGTACGTTCCCAACCAGACAAACGGCACCAGCGTCAAGAACGAAAGCGAGGGATAGCTGACTTTCGCCTCAAATTCAGGAGCCTGCCCGGATTTCATGTCGGTATCCAACACACCACGCAGCGCAACACCCGATGGATAGACCAGGGTGTTAGCAAACTGACCCAGCCGCAGAGGGGTCGTCCAGATCGGCTGAATAGGAAAACGCCGCATAACACTCGCAATATTCGAATCGGCGTAGGGATTATGTCCCTCCAGCAGGAGAATGGCCGCATTCGTATCCAACGAAGTTCCATCGTTGCTATACTGCGGAGGCTCGAAAAAACCCATCTCGACTGCCCGATCAAACTCAACCACACCGGCAATAGAGGTAAGAAGCGCAAGAATAAGGACTATACACTGCCAGAGATAGGGATGCCTGGCAACATGCCGGGTCTGCTGCTTTAAGGTCGCAGGACGAAAAGCCATCCACATCATAAAGAAACTGCCGCTGATCAGAATAAACGCCAGCGTCCCCTGCCAGGGCTTGATCGCAGGCAGATACATCCCACCAAACTGCGCAATCGCTTCGTTAATGGCCTGTAAAATCAACGCCAGGGCAATCCAACACGCACGGCGCTGAATATCAATCACCGCCCGATTGTCTGGCGAGCGATCAAGCGCAAAAAAGATCGACAGCAAGTTAAATTTACGGAAAAATGTGAAATGCCAGTTATGCGCCTTCGAATATATTTTCTGCGGAAATGCAAGTTTCTGTTCCATCGTATTCGTGAGTCTCTCCTATCATGTGGACATTAGAAGCACCGGCCTACAGCCGATACACAGGCTTCTTATGACATGTATGGGGTAAACTTCAAGCGCAGAATAGTTTTGTCCGCTCAAACGTCGCTGTGAGAACCTAGCGCTTTGTTCACCTGCCCCCTGATCCTGATATGCCGGATAATCTGGATATACATTCCGCTCCGGGTGAGCAAGATAATTCCCGGCCAACAGTTAAGACGAAAGTCCAGGCAGGTCCGTCACAAATAAACGAGGCGAGCGAACGGAGAGAAGTACGTCGCGGAAAAGCTCAGAGGGGAAGACGGAGATAGAGTTCACGGTGTTGCAAATTGAAACCCAATGAAGTATAAAGACGCAACGCCGGCAAGTTCTCTTCCCAGACGTGCAGGTCGAGCGATGCCAGGTGCAGTTCTTCGTGAGCATAGGCAATCGTATATTGCAGTAATTTGCGAGCCAGCCCATAGCGCCGATAATCCGGGTGGACGATGATCCGCTTGATATAACCGGTCGAGCCTGCTGCTTCGTGCTGTGGCGGGAGCATCAACTCAACTTTGGCCACAGGCTTCTGCTCAAGCTCAGCAAAAAAGACCAACGTACGCTCGTGCGTCGATGGATCGACCGAACCAAAGTATTTCTCCATCTCACGGTGGATATTGCGCGTCGGTGAGGAGCTAAAGCTGTCCAGATAATTGATCTGCGCGATATCGTCAGGAACCGCCAGGCGAAAGATAGGTACGACGCTAGCTCGGCTATCGTCAGATGATGTCTCAGATGTGCTCAACGGACTGACTCATTTCACGCTACTGCAAACGGATCGGCTATCCTGATCCGCGCCGGGATTAAACTAGCAAAGCAAGCCACCAGGAAGGAAACCACGAGTACAATCAGGGCTGCCTCTTCCTCGGTAACATCAGCAGGCAGCCCAGCGCGTAGGCCGCACAACCCAGGAGCAGAATCGAGTAGAATACCGTCTCCGCATCTTTACCCGGCGATACCAGCATACCCAGTCCCCACCATAGAAAACCAATAAAAACGGCAAACAACAAAACTGTACTTATTAACGTCTTACCCATGTCCATAACCCTTATAATGAACCAACTCGGCGCTGGATATAAATACTGTTCGTTCTCTTACGTGGACAAAGTCCACAAATTATCCAGTCTATAATGTTATATTATAGCACAGAGTGGCAATCAATTCCTTTTCTCCCATAGCCCTGGCTGCCTGTGGCGGCGGCCTAAAGAGGGAAAAGAGGTTTGTGCGAGGACACCTCGCGCTCCGTCAGGAGACTGCTGTCCCCTGCACCCCTGCTTCCGATGACTTCTATAATAGCCCTGTAACTCAAGCTAAGGCTAGCCAGACCTGCTGGTGAATGACTGCGCGAAATTTTCCCCAATCGCTGACGTAGCCTCCAAGCTCGCGACTCGGCTCGGCCTCCAGGGTCTCAAAGAAGGTCACACGCTCGGGTAATTCCTCGGGCGCAATCTCGCGAAAGTATTCAACTAGCTCGGAGGGATCGTGGTTCTCTAATACACCGCCCACTTCGTCCAGTAAGAAGGCAAAGGTATAGAAGGTCGGATCTTCCTGGTAAGCTGGCAGCCTATAGGCCACCGCCGCCAGAAAACGCCTCACAACTACCTCCAGACCTGTCTCTTCCTGAACCTCGCGCAGCAGAGCCACGAGTACAGACTCTCCCAGGTTTATCCCACCCGTCAATAGACGATATGCTCCGACCGGGTAAAAGGTCTTTTTCGCTGTCAACAGGCGACCATTGGGACGCCGGATAACCATGCAGACCTCGCCATAGCGGTCGCGAGCGCTCAATGGATCAAAGATCTGGCTCGGGTATAACTCGATGGAGTGGACCCGCGGCGCTCCAAACCGGGCGCTTAGATCGCGTAGTTCCTCCTGGATTGCAGGTTGGAGCGTGGTAAACATGGTCTGATGTTTCCCTTCGTGACCAGATAGAGCTAGGCAAACGCTCTCAATCCGGTGCTTTTACTCCTGAATATGTCTGTCTGTCCACGCATAGCTCAAACGCAGTGCGCGATGCTCTTTATATATCAGGAGAGTAGTGCCGCCTCTGAAAATTCTCTTTCCAGAGATACGAACGCGCCAGCATCTCCTCGGCGCTCTTCATAGAGAACTCGGTCACTTCGCCACCCATAATATGCGCGATCTCACGCACCCGCTGCTCTGGACGTAATTCATTGACCATAGTCATGGTTCGCTCGTCCAGGATCTGTTTGTTGACATTATAGTGCGTATCGGCAAATGCAGCAATCTGCGGCAGATGAGTTACACAAATAACCTGATGGCTGAGCGTCAACTGCCAGAGCTTCTCACCAACGACCTGACCACTCCTCCCGCTGATACCCGCGTCGATCTCGTCAAAGATCAAGGTCGGCGTCGCATCGGCCCCGGCCAGAATGGTCTTGAGCGCAAGCATCAGACGCGAGGTTTCACCGCCCGAGGCAATTTTTGTCAATGGCTTGAAAGGCTCGCCCGGATTGGGTGCAATCAAAAATTGAACACGATCAATACCAGCGCTATCACAGGCGTAATATTGCTCTTCTTGACCATCGATGCAGGCCGGCACACCGTTGGGATCGGGCGTCTGTATAATCTCGACAAAGAAACGCGCACGTTTCATGTTGAGGTCGTTGAGCTGCTCCTCCATCGCCGTGGCCAGGGTGGTCGCACCCGCCCGTCGACCCTCCGAGACGCGCTGCGCAAGTTGACCAATCTCGCGGCGCAGGATACTATCTTGCTTCTGCAACTGCTCGATTAACTCGTCACGATTGACCAGCTTGTCCAACTCAATCTGGTCTTCCCTGGCCCGCTGAAGGATCTCTTCAATGGTCTGACCGTATTTACGCTTGAGGCGCGTGATCATGTCCAGACGATCCTCGATATCCGCCAGACGGTTTGGGTCGTCCTCGATATCGCTCTCGTAGCCGCTAATGCTGGTCGCAACCTCTTCCAGTCGATACACTGCCTCGTTCAAGCTGGTCTCTTCTTCGCTCAGATTCTTATCCAGACGCGCCAGCTCGTTGAGCGCTCGCTGCGCAGTACGCAACTGATCTAGCGCAGGCTGAAAATCGTCGCTGTTCGACTCGCCACCTTTAATCGCCCCGTAGACCAGCGTGCAGAGTTCACGCAAACGCTCGGCATTGTTCAAAACCTTGCGCTCCTCCTCCAACTCCTCCACTTCACCCGGCTGCAACTCCGCCCGCTCAATCTCATCAATCTCAAAGCGCAAAAACTCAGACCGACGCGTCACATCACGCTCGTTCTGCTGAAGGTCCAACAGTTGCTTACGCGCATCACGCCACGCGCTCACGCTGGTCGCAAGCTGATGGCGCAAGGGAATCAATTCGGCATAGCGATCCAGAAAGTTGACGTGCTGTTCCGCACGCAACAGACTCATATGCTCGCTCTGTCCGTGAATATCAACCAGCCAGCTCGCCACCTGCTGAAGCACCTGCTGCGAGACAGCACGACCATTGATGCGGGCCACAGTACGCCCTGAACGAAAGATATCGCGCCCCAGGATCAACTGATTGTCCTCCGGCGTAATATCGTATTGATGCAATAAACTGGCCAGAGCAACGCTAGCATCGGCGCTCTCGGCGTCCTCGGAAACCTCGCTGGCTGCGGTCTCGGCGTGTTCCAGCACCTCAAAGAGCGTGCTCGCCTCTTCCGCCTCTTCGCCATCTTCAGACTCAAAGAATTGCCAGTTGCGTCGAATAGAAGGGAGAACCTTGATCGAAAAAATCCCTTCGATTGAGGCCTGCTTCGCACCCGCACGAACAAATTCCACGCCGATCTTTCCGCCCAGTAGCGCGTTCACTGCGTCGATAATAATCGACTTACCCGCGCCAGTCTCACCAGTAAACACGTTAAAAAGGCGGTTCAGACGTAAATGCAGGCTATCAATAATGGCAAAATCTTTGATACTCAATTCAATTAACATAGTTTCGTCGCACCCTTGCAGTCCTTCCCGGCCAGATGCAGAGAGAAAACAACCGCTCCGGGAACACTGCTCTGCCTCAGACGCTAGATGCGTGAGACAGCAAAACAGTTAAAAGATCAGCCAATTCGGCAAAAAAAGTAACATGGCTCCAACAAGGCAACTCTTTTAAGAATTTTCTCTCAGCTTGGCAGAAATAATCTGGTAAAAATAGGTCGGTGGCCGCCTGCGCAAGAAAAGCGCTTCATAGCGACTTTTTTGCACCGTTACGGTCGCGCCATTTTTCACCGCATGGTTCATCTGCCCATCTGCCGAGAAAACGCCATCCTGAGAACTTGTAAAAATCTGCAAACGCACTATCGCCTCTGGTTGTAAGATCAACGAACGATCAAAGGTGAGATGCGGAGCAATCGGCGTGAGTATATAACTTTCAACCTGAGGATGCAACAACGGCCCACCTACAGCCATATTATAAGCCGTCGAACCGGTCGCTGTCGAAAGAATAATACCATCCGCGTAGGTCTTACTGTAAAAATACCCATCCACCGAGATCTCAATCTCTACCACACGCGGCCAGGTGCCACGGGCAATCACAATATCGTTAAGCGCCAGAAACTCTGTCT
>DAOTTJ010000444.1:0-8434 GCA_034437695.1 Ktedonobacteraceae bacterium | reverse complement strand
TCGCAAGGAAGAAACCGATTGGTTCAACATCGTCGCCTGGCGTCAGTTGGCAGAGATTTGTGAAAAATATCTGCATAAAGGCTCCAAGGTCTATATCGAGGGCCGCCTTTCGGTGCGCAAATACAACGATAAAGAGGGTATTCAGCGCACAGCCGTAGAGGTTATCGCCAACGATATGCAGATGCTCGATCCTAAAAATGCGTCGGGCGGCTCCGGTAACTATGGTGCAGGAAGTAGCTCCGGCAATTATGCCGGCAACTCCGGTGCCAGCTATGGGAATGCGCCGTCAGGTGATTTTGATCCTTTCCTTGACTCAGACGATGAGCTTCCTTAAAACCCTGGCCGAATTCTACTCTCCAGGGCATTAAAGGAGAACGTTCGTGCAACGACGATCTGAGGGTCCGCGCCGCGATAGAAGCGGGCGCGGCGAACGCGGCGGACGCCGCAAAATCTGCCAGTTCTGCCACGATCATGTACGTGAAATCGATTATAAGGACGCTAGCCGCTTTATGAAACGCTACATTTCTGATCGTGGGAAAATTGAGCCACGTCGGAAGACTGGTACCTGCGCGAAACACCAGCGCAGGTTGGGTGTGGCGTTGAAGCAGGCGCGGCATATGGCGTTGCTGCCCTACACCGCGGAACATATGCGCGGTAGCATGTAGCACCCACACCTATGCGGAACACAGGAGAGAGAAGAGCCAACTGATGGATCAGATTTGCTCCCTTCTCTCTTGTGAACCAGTTCTCTGAAACGCCAACTATGACTTTGAGCAGAAGAGGAGTTTTATGAGTACTCAGACACAGCGTCCTGCGCGTAAACCAAACAGCAACCGGGCTGCCAGGAACAGCAGGCGCTACAATAAACAAACGGCACACGTTGCAGCACGACGCGATGGCAAGCCGCTTTTTATGGGATGGGGGAGGCAATTTTCCCATACCGAAAAGGTTCGCATTCAGCGCCGCGCCACCTGGGGCCTGGCTATCTTGATAGTCTTTCTGCTTGTCTCTGTGATCGTTGGCGCATGGATTAATTTCAATATCATTATCCCTGGCCGCGCTATTACGTCGGTCAATGGTCATGATATCCCCCAATCCGAGTACCGCGAAATGGTTGCTGTCAAAACACAGATCGAGTTGAATAAGCTGTACGGCCCCAATGGATTGACCCCTCAGCTAACTAGTCTTCAGCAACAAGACGCCCAGGTGAGCAATACAATCTCAACAACCAATACCCAGATTACTAACTTGCAGAATCAGATCAAAGCGCTCCCCGCTGGTACCAGCACAAAACGCACTGATCTGACCGCGCAGTTGACCCAGACGCAGAAGACCCTGGCTACTGAGACAACCCAGCACCAGAACCTGCAAGCAAAGATTAACGACCTGAACAGTAATCAGATCCCTCTGGAAAAACAAGGCTTCACTCAGTCACAGATCGGGAACGATAGCGCTACCTGGTTGCAGGACGATGAACTGATCCGTGAATGGCTGACTACGCAGAGTTTCGCTATTCAGACGAAGGTTACTCCCACTGCTACTCAGATCAATAACGATTTTAATGCGCTGAAGAAGAATATGCCGACGACCAACGGATATAATGCTATCTTTAGTTCGATGGGCGTCAGCGACGATCAGATCCGCTCTATGCTGACGATTCTGGATCGACGCACCAATATGCAAAATTATCTTCAGCCCCAACTCGTCTCCCCCTCTTACCAGGTCCTGGCTCGCCAGATTGTGGTCCCAACTCAGCAGAAAGCCAATCAGACCCTGCAACAGTTGCAAAAAGGGAAGGACTTTGGCGCACTGGCCAAAAGCAATTCCCAGGATACCAATACGGCCAGCAAAGGTGGAGATCTGGGTTGGATGACGCGCTACCAGTACATCGATCCGTCTGGCAATGTGAACGGCTCGCCCGTTGTTGATAACTGGCTCTTTGATCCGTCGCGTACGCTGAATGAGATCAGTCCGGTGCTGTATGCCAATAGCGCCTACTATATCATCCAGTTCTTGAACGTCGATCCTTCACGAGCAGTCGATGCAACCTTGCTCAAGGCGTTGCAGACCAACGCACTTGTCAACTGGGCGCAGGAGCGTCACTATCTGCCTGGCCAACATATCACGGCGGTCGATCAAAATATGGTGTCGGATAGCAATAACCTGCCTCCGAACAATGTTCTGCCGTCAACTGCTCCTGGTATCGTGCCAACGCCAACCCCTGCCATCTAATCTATTGATTGTCGACAGGTAGGCATGGCTATGACACGTACCGGGGGTCTCTGGAGGAAAGACGCGCTCGCGTGTCCTGGAAACCAGCGCGTCCCTCCAGCGTTTGTATTCAGTCCTTTGATCCTGGTGGATGGCACGTCTCTCCACCAGTTAACAGAATTGCGAGAATGGCGGTGGTATCCACCACTATTCTCCTCTACCCAATCGAGTGATGGCTGCGGACAATGAGCATGGGAATGGAGCTGCTGTCAAGCAAACAGATTCTTGCCTCGCAACCTTTTGAAACAGAACAGATGTGGAACGCAGCATGACTACCAGCACACTTGATCCTTCTCAACCGCATACGTTACCAATCACCGAACTACTCCAAACTGTCTCGCTCTACCTGCATATCCCCTTCTGCCATACACGCTGTCACTATTGCGACTTCAACACCTATGCGGGCATTTTGCCCCTCCGTGAGCCGTATGTACGTGCACTGGTGCGCGAGATCGCCCAGGCCGGCGCACTGGCAAAATGGGCGGATGGTCGGCCACGGCGCACCCGCACTATCTTCTTTGGCGGCGGGACCCCTAGCTTGCTTACTACGCCTCAGGTGACGCGTCTGCTTCGCGCCTGCCAGCAGAACTTCGCCGTCGATGAAGAGGCTGAGATCTCCTTAGAGGCCAATCCAGGCACGCTAACGACAGGCCAGCTTCAAGGTCTGCGCACTGCCGGGATCAACCGTCTCAGCTTTGGCGCACAGAGTTTTGACGCCGGCTTGCTGCAAAAATTGGGTCGCATCCACTCGCCCCAGGAGATCGTCCAGGCGGTGCAGGCGGCTCGCCTGGCCGGCTTTACGTCGCTCAATCTGGATTTTATGTTTGGTCTGCCAGATCAAACTATGCAGCACTGGCAGGAGACGCTCGATCAGGCGCTCAAACTACGTCCCGAACACCTTTCGCTCTATTCGCTGATCATTGAAGAGGGGACCGCCTTCCACGCCTGGACCAACGAAGGACGTATCACGCCGGGCGATGAAGACCTCTGCGCCGATATGTACGAGTATGCCAGCGAGCGCTTACGGGCCGAGGGCTACGGGAACTACGAGATATCAAACTGGTCTCTGCCAGGCCATCAGTGCGCCCACAATTTGACTTACTGGTGGAATCTGCCTTACATCGGCATGGGCGCAGGCGCACACTCATTTTTCGCAGGTCAGCGTTTCTCTGACGTGCTTGATCCACAGGAATATATAAACCTTCTGAAGGCGGACCAGCGGCCAGTGGCCGAGAGCGAAACCGTCACACAGCTTCAGGAAATGACCGAAACCTCTTTCCTGAGTCTGCGCACGGCCCTGGGCCTGCACCTACCTACCTTTGCGGAGCGCTTTGGCGAGACGTTTGCTCAGTTCGTCGGCACACGCCTCCAACCAGTTGAAGAGGCTGGACTGTTAGTCCACGAGCAAGAGTGGCTACGCCTGAGCGAGCGCGGTCGCTTGCTCGGGAACGAGGTCTTCTTTCGCCTGCTCCCAGATTAGTTGTAAAGGATCGAGATGTGGAGTCACTTCCTTCTGCGCCTGTTCCCTGGGGAACATTTGAGCGCCTGACACGCCCAGCGTTCGCTGACTTTCAGCGAGCGGGTATAGTCTTTCTCCAGGCACAGTTGCTGCTCAATCGCGGTATGCAGACCCCTGAGTCAATGCGGGCCTTCCTGGATGCACGCCTCGACCAGATTCCCGACCCCCTTCTGCTTATCGATATGGATCGTGCTTTGCCGCGCATCCAACGAGCATTGCAGCAACACGAACATATTACGGTCTATGGCGATTTTGATGCCGATGGCGTGACCTCTGCCGCTCTTTTGACTCGCGCTTTGCGCCGCCTGGGTCAGCCAGACGCACTGCTTTCGTGCTATATCCCCAGTCGTCTGCAAGGCGCTCGTGGCCTTAGCAACGCCTCGATCGATCTGCTGCGCACGCGTGGCACGACGCTGATTATCACAACCGACTGTGGTAGCTCCGATGTGCAGGAAGTGGCCTATGCGCAAAGTCTAGGCATCGATGTGATCATTACCGATCACCACCATCCACCAGCTCAACTGCCCCAGGCGACCGCTATGATCAATCCCTGGCGATCCGACTGCACCTATCAAGAGCGCTACCTCTGCGGCGTTGGCATCGCTTTCAAGCTTGCCCAGGCCCTCTATCGTCTCTATGACTGCGCCGAGGAGGTATGGGAGTTGCTTGATCTTGTGGCCATCGGCACGATTGGCGATGTGGCACTTTTACTGGGTGAAAATCATGCCCTGGTTCGCGCTGGGATGCAAAAGCTCAACCAGACAAATAATCCCGGTCTCCAGGCGCTGATGCAGGTTGTGCGCCTCCAACGTGGTCGTGTGCGCGAACGCGACATCTCGTTTGTCCTTGCGCCCAGGATCAACGCCGCAGGCAGAATGAAGGATGCTGGTCTGGCCTTTCGTCTGCTGACCACCGACGATCCCGCAGAGGCTCAAGAACTGGCCCAGGAATTAGAGGAGCTTAACTTCTCGCGTCAGCGTCAGACCGAAGAATTGATGAAGCTCGTGCGTGTTCAGGTGCAACTTCAGGCCGATAAATCGGTGCTCCTGGTCTACGGCGACAAGGCTCAATGGCCTGAGGGCATTATTGGTCTGGTGGCTGGCAGACTCTCCGAAGAGACCAATCGTCCCGCTTTTGTTCTCAGCCAGGATGCCGAGTTCAGCCGTGGCTCAGCGCGTGGACCGCGAGACTTCGATATCATCCAGGCGCTCCAGGCCGCCCGTCCGACCCTCTTTGAACGCTTTGGGGGACATGCTCAGGCCGCCGGTTTTACTATTGCCAATGAGAATATTCCTGAACTTCACGCGCACCTCCTGCGTTGCTACGCCGAGACGCGCCTAAGTGTCCCGCCCACCCCGCCGGATCTACCCACCGCGCTGGATGCGCCCGGTATGTCTGAAGATCCGGCTGGCGGCGAAACGGAGGTCGCTCCCACGCGGAAAATCGACCTGGTAATCACCAAACCGGAGCTGCTCAGTCTGGAAACACTTGCCACGATTAATCAGCTTGGTCCCTTCGGTGCAGGGAACCCCGAACCAGTTTTCAGCATCAGCGACCTGCGTCTCATCAAACGCTGGGCCAGTGGTAGCGACAGGCAGCACCTGCGCGTTCGACTGCGCAGTCATGGCAATCTTGTCTTTAGCGGCACCCTGCTGCGCGGCGGCGAGCTGGCAGAGACCCTCAAAGAGGGGACAGTGGTGCGACTCATCTTCTCGTTGGAGCAGGCGTGGAGTCCACCCGCAGGCGAGGTTAAGCAGGAGGTCTGGCTGAAAATTCTGGATATAGCTGCGCCAGGTTCTGCGCCTACGCCCTAAAATGACTCTGCTAGCGAATGCCATACTTTATCGAGGATACCATTGTCTGTGGTGTAGACCCCACCTCCTGATCTATTATCTATACATTGCTCATATTAAGCTGTGGGCGGCCGCTTGCAGCTTAATATGGGCTATTGAGAAAAAGAGTAGGCGGGTAGGAAAGGAAGCGCGATCAATTCGCCAGCAGAGTTTAAATTGTCGGTGGGGTTGCCGAACAAAGAAAAAAGCTGCACAGTATTTCACTGTACAGCTTTTCTCGACGAGGCTATTTACGGATAGACGCCGCGCAGTTCAGTCGCTTCAGCAACACGTGCTACAGCCAGCAAGTAAGCGCCCAGGCGCAAGTTTGTTTCTTGCTCATTGGCCTTATTGATAACTGCCCGGTAGGCGCGTTTCATAATCTTTTCCAGGCGTTCGTTGATCTCGTTCTCGGCCCAGAAGAAGCGTTGGAGATCCTGGACCCATTCAAAGTAGCTGACAGTGACGCCTCCGGCGTTGGCCAGGATGTCAGGAACGACGATGACACCTGCATCATTGAAGATTTTATCGGCGACCGGATCGGTGGGTCCATTCGCAGCTTCGATGATCAGACGTGGACGAATACGGGGTGCGTTCCGGGCGGTCAACTGGTTTTCCAGAGCTGCGGGAATGAGTATATCGCAGGGTAATTCGAGTAGCTCGGCATTGGTCACAGAGGTGCTTTCCGGCAAACCATAGAGTGAGCCATGCTCTTTCGAGTAGCGTAGAGCGCGAGCAATATCGATCCCCTGAGGATTATAGATGCCGCCAGAGATATCGCTCAGGCCGATAATTTTGCAGCCCAGTTCATCGTGAAGAAGACGGGCTGTAATACTACCGACGTTGCCGAAGCCCTGGATAACCACCGAACAATTTTGCGGAATAAGTGAATGATCGAGCATGGCCTCGCGTGTTACTACCATCACCCCGCGAGCCGTCGCCTCCATACGACCCTCGCTTCCGCCGATGCTCAGCGGCTTGCCAGTAATCACAGCGGGGATAGAGTAGCCTTTGTGCATTGAATACGTGTCCATAATCCAGGCCATAATCTGAGGGTTAGTGTTCATATCGGGAGCGGGTATATCGCTATCGGGACCAATGAGCATAGAGATTTCGGTGGCATAGCGGCGAGTTAGACGTTCTAGCTCGGCGGGAGACATTTTATGTGGATTGCAGATTACACCGCCTTTAGCGCCTCCGAAGGGAATACCCACCACTGCACATTTCCAGGTCATCCACATAGCCAGCGCTCGCACCTCGTCAAGTGAAACCTCCGGGCTATAGCGAATGCCACCCTTAGCGGGTCCGCGATTAATATTGTGCTGAACACGATAGCCGGTGAATATCTCAACATCTCCATTATCCATGCGAACGGGGAAATTGACAATAAGTTCGCGTTTGGGTTTGCTTAAAATTGCCCGCATGGCCTGAGATAGACCTAGACGATCGGCAGCCTCGTCGAACTGGGAAACCGCTATGGTATAGGGGTTTATCAAGTCGATAGCCATGAATACAAATCCTCCTCAAACTGATCTACTCTTAGATCAGAAATGCAGCATTACATGTGGAGCGTCATTGCTCCCAAGTACCCACGTACGACAGAGTAACTGCGACGTGTGAAGGCCCGCCTGATCTTGCATAGTGTGGCGGGCCTGCGCTGAGTACTTTCACCCTGATTATAGCATCTGACACATGGTAGTTTCAACTCTGCTACTCAACCCATAGGAAGGTAGCGGTGAAAACTGTTTCGCTATTAGGGTTACTATGGACAGTGAGTATGCCCTGATATGTCTGAGTGATAGCAAGCGCGATGGATAGACCTAGACCCGTGCCGGGGATTGGCGTGTTGGTCGAGCTGTTGTGTATATTTTTGCCGCGATAGAAGCGATCAAAGATGTGTGGTAGATCTTCGGAAGCAATCCCAGGACCGTGGTCGATCATTTGGATCAGAACGTTCTGAACCTTTTTGTCGAGCAGCAGAAGCAGCTTTTTCTCTTCGCCGATGCTGCCGTATTTGATCGCGTTGTCGAGCAGAACCAGCAACATCTTCTTAATAGGTTCGCGTCCGGCGCGGATTTTCAGGCGTTCATGTGTTGCCAGTTCGAGGTCCATCTTGCAGTCTTCGGGGGCCGACTTGCGAGCTTCGCGCAGAGACTCGACTGCCAGATCGACGAGATCGATGTTTTCTGATTCGGTGAAGTGGCCTTCGTCCAAACGTGCCAGGGTGAGGAGATCGTTGACCAGTCGGGTCATGCGCTCGGCCTCGTTTTTCATCAGGTTCAAGACGCGAAGCATAGTGGTTGGATCGTCTTTTGCACCACGGATAAGCACTTCCGTAAAGCCGCGCAGCGAAGTAATTGGCGTACGTAGCTCGTGAGAGGCGTCGGAGACAAAACGTCGAGCACGTATCTCCGACGCCTGCTGTGCCGCGAAGGTCTGTTCGATGCGTTCGGCCATCTGATTAAAACTTGCGGCCAGAGTGCCGATCTCGTCATTAGTCTGAGAGTAGGGAGCGCGTTGTTGCAGGTCGCCCTGAGCCAGAGCCAGAGTAGCGCGAGTAACCTGGCGTAGAGGTTTAAGCACCCAGCCGGTGAAGAGCGAGATAATCAATACGCCCGCGATTACCATACTGAGTGCGGTCAGGATCAGAATGAGCAGAATAGCATTCAGCGTATTTTGTTCATTGGCATAGGAGGTCAGAATAGCGATATAGGCTGGCGGGTGTGACTGAGCTGCACAGGTAAGCGTGGGAGAGACAGCCAGAAGTAGTCCATCGGAGGCAGAACTTGTGGGTTGAAACTCCTGCGTACTT
>DAOTTJ010000443.1:0-14214 GCA_034437695.1 Ktedonobacteraceae bacterium | reverse complement strand
CGAACAGCTAGCTGTTCGTGGGTCGCGCATTGCTTCTGTTGATTATTCTTCTTCCTCGTCGTCGTCGAGGAACGAGTAGGGGGGTGGATTATAGGGAGTCTGGTCTATAGGGACGCGATAGCCACGGGTCTGATTGCTGGTTGGATTTGCTGGTGGTGCAGACTGTGTGGATTGGGCAGATGTTTGCACGGGCGTTGTGAGATCGTTGGAGATAGTGCGTACAAGGCGCTCAATGCGGTCCCAACGAGCTGGATAGCGCTCGGCATAGAACTTCTCTTTGTTTTCGACATCGTAGATGTAGAACGTATAGTCCTGGGCGTTGTAGCTGTAGTCGATGCGGGTATAGGGGATACGTACCAGTTCCAGAACCTGTAAGCTGGCGCGTGTCTCGCTAGTTGTCGTGGGGTGAGCTTTGGCGTTGAGCGCCTTGCTGGCCTGTTCGACCACCTGGACGGCGGTGCGCCAGACATCGATCGGCACGGCTTCGGGAGGTGCTTCGGGATAGAGAAGTTCATTGACCTCAGTATTGTAGACCAGATCGCCGCTGGCATTTTGCAGGCGTTCGGAGGGGATACCTGCATTAGCGATGACCTGTGATTGAAAGTTCATCTCAAAGTGCTGTACGAGGTCGCGGTGGCGTACAATGCGGCCTGTGCCGCCGCAGATGTCGCAGAGTTCTGTTTTAGAGCCGTGACATGTAGAGCAGATGCGTTTGCCATTGCCGCAGGTACACTCGACCTCGCCATTGACGCAATCGGGGCAGGGGACAGTTCGTCCTTTATTGGCAGGATCGTTATCCAATGGATTTGGGACTGGCAGGCCTTGCTGGCGGATGCCATCGAACATATCTGAGATCTTATCGGTGACGCCGCTTGTCAGGCGTTCGGTACTGCGTTGAAAGAACGGACGTTTCTTCTGGTCGGCCCAATCGGCGACATAGCCGCGCCCGCGGCAGGTTTCGCAGCGCATTTTAGTGCGACCCTTACAATCGGGGCAGACGGTCCAGCCGCGTCCGGTGCAGGTTGCGCAGAGAAGATGGCCGGTTGAATTACACGCAGTGCAGGCGATGACCTCATCGTTGCCTTCGAGGCGTACGCGGGTATCGGGCGCTTTCAGGCCAGTGATTGCTGGTAGATCGTAGTCCCAGATTGGCAAGATTGGGCGCATCTGGCCGGGTGCGCGGCCGGTATAAGGCTCGGAACTCATTTCGATGCTGCGGGTTTCCCAGCGTGTCTGGAGACTGATCTCCCAGGCTTCATCTTCCTGAGTTGAGATGATATCCATATAATTGCCCAGTTCGCGGGCAATCTGCCAGTTGCCGGAACTCCAGACATTTGCTAGCTGGCGGACGCGTTCCTCCTCCATATTGGAAGAGCGCTGTGGAGCGGGTGCAGTGCTGGCTTGTTGCCAGTACTGGTTGGCACGTCCGGCTACGCGTTTAAAGCGTTGTTGAGCCTCGTTTGCGCTCTGTACTACCAGGCGCTTGATTTCCTCGATGCGTTTGTCTATATTTTCCTGATTAAACGCCTGTGATCCTGGTTCGCCTGTGGACTCCTGCGCATCTGATGTCTCTTGCGCATTTATCGGTTGTGGGATTTCCTCAGTAAGAGGGTCATCCATATCAACCGGAAAGTCTGGCTGATCCTGTGGGTTCTGTGCGTTATAACCGGGATGCTGCTGCCATTCATCACCCATTGTTGTTGCCTCCCTGGTAGGGCGCGTGGTCAAGTTGTATTGTAACGCCCCTGTGTGAATACTGCATTAATTACAGATATATACGCCGGAACAACACGAGAGTTGTACATTTAACGCAATGGAAGAGCTTATAGTAAAGGAACGATTGCCGACTGTATAGGGACGCCTGTAACTTCGAGGTCGTGTGCAGAGAGGAGCAGATTGACCTCGCTGCGTACGCCGAACTCGGGCAGGTAGATGCCGGGTTCGACCGAGCAACAGGTGTGTGGCAATAAACGTCGTTCGTCCTGGGTTTCGAAGTTATCGAGATTAGCTCCATTGCCGTGCTCGGCGGTTCCGATATTGTGGCCGGTGCGATGGACGAAAAACGGACCATAGCCGGCGTCCATAATGATTTTGCGCACGGCATCGTCGGCCTCGCGTCCCTCGACCTGTTCGCCTGCCTGGAGACGTTGGCGGATAAAGGCGATCCCCTGGTCGCGTGCGTAGCTGACCAGAGCGAAGACCTCGCGTTGGCGGGCTGGGATCTCATCGTACTTGCCGGCGAAGCCCATCCATGTATAATCAGCAAAGACCGCCTCGGGTGAGGGCAGATGCGCCCAGAAGTCGAACAGTATCAGATCGCCGTGCTGGATGGGACTATTTGTCTGTGCATCGGGGGCGTAGTGTGGATTGCTAGCATTGCCGTTAACGGCTACCAGAGGTGGTTCGTCGACGACCAGGCCTTGAGACTGCATAAGGGCAGCAAAACGTTGTTGGACGCTGTATTCGTCCAGGAGGACACCCGCCTCCAGGTCGGACCCCAGTTGGGTCAGGAGTTGGTCTTTGGCGGCGATCAAGCGGCGGCCTGCCTCGCGGTGGCCTTCGATCTGGGCTGCGTTTAGTTGTGCGGTGAAACGTTGGGAGATATTGGCTGAGCTGACTATCTCGACGCCGTAGGTGCGCACCAGTTCGATAGTGCCGGCATCGACGCGAGAGATGTAGGGGATAGCGTTGAGAGGCGAGTATTCCATCGCCACGCGTTTGCCGGCGGTCAGCGATTGGCCCAGGTGGTTGCGTATCTCCTGCCATGTGTTAAAGATCAGTTGTCGGCCGGGGAGGCTGCGTAAAACGTGGGCCTCGACGGCGCTAACCAGCGCGACAGGCTCGCCCTCAACCGGTACAAAATAGAACCAGCGACGTGAGTAAAATGCCTGCTGAGAGAGTCCAAGTATCTGATATGCGATGAGATTTGATTTGCGGAAATCGGCGAAGAGCCAGCCGTCCAGGTGTTCTTCTCGCAAGGCTTGCTGAATATCTACGAGCTGCATCTGTGTGTCCTCTCCAATTCTGTAGTTCTTTATTAGGTATGGTATCACAATGGGGCTATGCACTCCTGCCTATCCTGCGCTCCTGCTTTTGAAGGGCTGTGGGGTGTTTGTTGTGTATAGAGGTGTGGAATATGCTTCTGGTGTTGTGTGTTGTGGTGAGAGGGATTTGTGTGGATGTGCGGTTCTTTTGCGAGCATCATTTATTCTGGTCAGGAGTAGTCTTTGGATACATTACATTCCCCTGAGATAGCAATGAACGCGTCCCAGAGCGGGCGTGCTGAACTTTTTAGTCCTTTGGCTTTGCGTGGGATTACTTTGCGCAATCGTGTGATGGTTTCGCCGATGTGTCAGTATTCGTCGGAGGATGGGTTTGCCAGCGATTGGCACCTGGTTCACCTGGGAGGTTTTGCTGTAGGAGGCGCGTCTCTGGTGATGACCGAGGCGACGGCTGTACGGGCTGAGGGGCGTATCTCTCCGCAGGATCTGGGTCTGTATCGCGCTGAGCATGTAGAGCGTCTGGCGCGGATCACGAGCTTTATTAAGCAGCAGGGAGCGATAGCTGGTATGCAGCTTGCGCATGCGGGCCGCAAGGCGAGCACGTATCGTCCCTGGAGTGGCAGCGGGGAGATCGCGATTGAAGATGGAGGCTGGCAGACCTTTGGTCCGAGCGCGTTACGTTTCTCGCCGGACTATCCGTTGCCGCATGCTTTGAGCGTAGGAGAGATAAGCGAGGTCGTAGGAGGTTTTCGTCTAGCGGCCGAGCGGGCGTTGCAGGCTGGCTTCGAGGTGATCGAGCTACACGGCGCTCACGGCTATCTGGTACACGAGTTCTTGTCGCCGCTCTCCAATCAGCGGACGGATAGATATGGGGGGAAGCCGGAAAATCGTCGTCGGCTGCTGATCGAGATAGTCGAGGCCGTACGCGAAGTGTGGCCGGAAAATCTGCCGTTGTTGGTGCGTCTCTCGGCGACCGATTGGACTGAGGGTGGGGTAACTATTGAAGATACGGTTGAGACGGCGAAGGCGCTGAAAGAGCACGGCGTGGATCTGGTGGATGTCTCGTCGGGCGGCAACGTTCAGGCGCGTATCCCGTTGAAGCCGGGCTATCAGGTGCCGTTTGCCGAGCAGGTGCGCCGCGAAGCGGGCATCGCCACGGCGGCTGTGGGTCTGATTACCGAGCCAGAGCAGGCAAACACTATAGTGACGAGCGGGCAGGCAGATCTCGTGGCGCTGGCGCGTGAGCTATTGCGCAATCCCCACTGGCCGCAGGCTGCGGCGCACATGTTGCATCAGGAGGTTGAGTGGCAGCCTCAATATGTGCGGGCCAAACTCAGTTAGCGAGCAGTGCGGGTAGTTGCCCACAAACGGCTTCCCTTAACGTGCGTCGGCTCTCCTCGTTTGCGAGGGAGCCGATGCTTTATTGATTGTGCGAAGAAGCCGAGCGATTATGTGGAGATAGGTGAAGTATTTTCAAAGGTAAATTCGGGTTGAGGTAGAGTATCCAGCCAGCCGTTGACCGCATTGAGGTGGATATCGTAGTCCTTGCTGCGGTCGTGTGGGATGTAGGGTAAGAGATGGCCAGTGATGGATCGGCCTACCTTGACGGCTTGGAGATTTGCGCGGGCCTGCTGAGCGAACTGAGTAGAGGCTTGCAGGGGGTCGCCGAGGCGAGAGATAAGCATATTCCAATAGGTATTGATCTCGTCGTCGTCGGGGTCGGAGGTTGAGATAGGATATGTGATTGGTTGGAGCAGCTTGCGCGGTTGCAGCCAGGAGTACAGGCGGCGTTTCAGGCGTGTGCGGCGTGTAATTGAAGTTGAAAAAGGAAGCTTTGCCATTGTATTGAGCATCTGAAAAAGGATATCTTCGTCGTAGATGCCCAGATGTTCGGCCATAAGCAGGATACGTAGATGGCGGGCCAGGGCTGGATGTAAGAGTGCGACATTTAATTCGGTATCGTTGCGCATCCCGCGGTTATTGAGATTGGCGGAGCCGAGCGTTATCCAGGTATCGTCGATAATCGTTGTTTTGGCGTGTACATAGATAGAGCGGTAGTAGGTCTGGCCATCTTTTTCAAGGGACGAGCCGAGCGTATAGATCTGTAGCGTGCCGTTATCGAGGGCCTGTGGAGCCAATTCAAGGAGCGCTTTGATGCCTTCGTCGGTAAACTCGCGTCCCACATTGGGGTTATCGGGCAGGACTATCGTGACTACCACTTCGCGGGCCAGGGCGTCGGCCAGGGAGTGGAGGAGTTCCTGCATATCGGTGTGTGGCAGACCGAGGGCGGGATTTTCAAAGCCGAGAAACGTGCGTTGCCAGAGGTATTGATTTTCGATATAGATATGGCGGCGAGCCTGCGAGAAAGCGCGGCGATAGGCATCCAGAATGGTAGCGATGCCATCCGGGGGGACGAAGGGATAGGAGCCTGGTGGAATAGTGCGTATGACCTGGATGTTGGCCAGATGGGTTGTGTGTGGCAGGCGGCCTGGATGGGGGGCGGACGCGAGCGGGCCAGGCGTGGGCGCACTGAGCAGCAGGGAAGGATCGGCCTTATGGAGATCGAGCACAGCGTTCCAGCGCTGGCGAAAATTAAGCTCGACATCGGCCACGGCGGGTCCGCCGAAGAGCACATGGACATCGTGCCAGCTATGAGAGACCTTTCCCGCCTTGCTGACGCGTAGCTGCGTATAGAAGGGATGGCCTTTGGTGTCCCAGCGATCGAAATCGCCATCGCTATTCATCATAACGTCGATCCCGCCGACGAAGGCCAGTTGGTTATCGACAATCGCGGTTTTCTGGTGGTGAGCTTCGAGTGGATGGTTTAGCAGACCTTTGTGGCTATCGTCGAGAACGCAGTGGACGCCCAGTTCTTCTAGCCGGGCCTGAACTTTTTTCGGTACCTCATGGATGCTTGTCGTAAGCGTATAGGTATCCCATAGAAGCACCCTGACATCGACACCCTTGCCGACGACATAACGCAGCACATTGCTGACGCTCAACTCCTCGCACTCTTGCCAGAAAGTCAGCTCTTTTTCCGCAAGACCTTTGGCGCGTAGCCAGCTTACCAGTGTTTTTTGCGCTGGTGAGTTGGGTGGACCGGCAGATTTATGTTTTCCACGTACCAGAAGAAGTTCTGGTGTAAGACCAAAGGCAGTGATATAGATAGTACTTTTGGCGGACAAGAAGCAGATACACATTTCAAGCATAGTCATACGTCCGTCGACGAGAAAGGCGAGCTGCGAGGTGGTACGTACAGGCATATCGCCTGTGGTCCACCAGGAATTGGTCAGGAGTGTTTGTTTGCTCATAGCCTCATCCTTATTTTTTCTTTTGTAATCACGTTTTAACCAGGCTTTTAGCATACACCAGTATACCATCGAAAGACAGGAGGGGAATGCCCAGGTTTTGACCGGCTTATTCATCTGATTTTTTTGCTCTATCGCCTACGACAATAGAATAGCGCGAAAGGAACTGAGGCCTGAAGGGAGGGCGCAGATTGGTGCGAATTGGCAAGCGTTGGCGATGGTTTTCTTTGTATCCATCTTGCGTGTGCCAGTCGTGATAAACCCATTCAAGATGAATAGAGGCCTTTAAGCATAGCGATTCTATCGCAAGGAACGGATAAAATGAGTTCAAACATGAAGGTAAGGGAAGCTCGTCAGGCAGCAAGTGATGTTGCGACGAGTTCAGGCATGGTGATGCTGGCGCGTTTAGGGTATGCGGTTAAAGGCGTGCTCTATATTGTGATCGGTTTTCTGGCGCTCTTGCTGGCCACAGGTCACGGAGGCAGCGCGACAGACCGCAACGGTGCGTTGCAGGCCATCTATAACAGTCCACTCGGTGAGGGATTTGGACGTTTTTTAATGATAGTGATCACGATCGGACTATTCGGCTTTGCTTTGTGGAGTCTGATTCAGGCGATCTTTGACACCGAGAATAAGGGACATAAAGCCAAAGGGATTATAGCCCGTCTGGGCTATGCCATCGTTGGGATCTCTTATGCATTAGTGGGGGTTGTGGCCTTTCAGATCGCTACCACTGGTGCGAGCAATTCAAAGAGTTCGACGAGTTCGACGCAAAACTGGACAGGCTTATTGCTCAAGCAGCCTGCCGGTGTTCTACTAGTGATTCTGCTTGGTTGTATTGTCCTGGGTGTAGCGGCCTATCTCTTTAACAAAGCGTACAAAGCATCATTTACTCAATACATGAACCTCTCGACGCTGCGTGCTAACGTGCGTCAGGCGGCTATCACGATTGGGCGTGTGGGCAACGCGGCGCTGGGTGTTGTGATGGCCATCGTGGGGATTTTCCTGATAATTGCAGCCGTGAAGCACGATCCCAGCGACGCTAAAGGACTGGATAGCGCCCTGACCGAACTTTTGCAGCAGCCCTTTGGACCGTGGTTACTGGGGTTGGTTGCGCTGGGTCTGCTGGCATACGGTGTCTACTCCTTTGTCGAGGCTCGCTATCGCAAAGTTGGCGGATCGTTTCGGCGGAGTACTGCGGCGCGAAGGAGCTACTAAATGGCTCGGATAGGTGATGTGACGGCCTACACGGCTAGCGAGGATCAATCAGGTGAGCGGCGGTCCCGCAATGAGCGTTACTGGATACTGTTGGGAATAGTCTTGTGGCTGGCGGCTGTCGTTGGGATGATTGCTCTGTCCCTATTTATTCACGGACACCGTCAGCCGCTACCGTTTGAATTGGCTGCCAGCAAAGATATACAGGCATCGATTACCGAACCGTGGATTGGAGCTATCTTCCGTTTCTTATCGTGGATCAACGATCCTATCCCGGACGTTGTAACAGTGATCGCAGTCATGATAGTTTTTGCCGTCTTGCGCTGGTTTCGGCAGGCCATCTTCTTTTTAGGCTCGGTAATGGTTGGCAACGGTGTAGACGCGTTGATCGGTGATTACGTGCAACGTCCGCGTCCTACGCCAAATCTTATTCATGTGGACAGTAAGTTGATTTTTAATAGCTTTCCTTCGGGGCATAGCTGTCACATGATGGTCTTTTACGGTTTCCTCCTGTTTCTGACATTTTTGAAACCTGTGCGTACGTGGCGTTACCACTGGCTTGTCGTGCTTCTACAGATCTGGGCTGTACTCAACATCGGCCTTGTCGGTTTTGCGCGTTTGTGGGAGGGAGAGCATTGGACGCTTGATGTCGTGGGCGGCTATCTAGATGGACTCATCTGGATGTCACTCTTCATCTTTCTTTATCTTGTGGTGAGCAGTGCGGTGCTGAAGAGGCGTGAGAAGAAGAAAGCTATTAAAGAAAAAATTCAGGAGAGTTTTGTATGAAGTGCAAGAAAGCATCTCTGGTCATCAACCCGCGAGGGGGACAGAATCTGGTTCATATCACCGATATTCTAGCGGTGCTGGCTGCGGCGGGTTGGGATACCGACCTGGCACTCAAGGAATATGGGGGGCAGGTGATGGAGTTGGCAGAGAAGGCTGCCAGGGATGGCAGCGATCTGATTGTGGGGTATGGGGGGGATGGCACGTTGAGTCAGGTGATCAACGGGGTAATGAATACAAAGAAGAGGCGGAGTGTGGTCGGTCTGATCCCTGGTGGGACAGCCAACGTTTGGGCCACAGAGATTGGCGTGCCGAGCGAGCCGGTCAAGGCCGCGCTGGCCCTGATTGATAGCAAGCCACGCAAGGTAGACATTGGCCATATCGAGGTAGAAGCGTTGTGTCTACCCGCAGGTATTGGGGAGGACGAAGCGAGCAGACAGATTCGTCAGAAAAAGGGACGTGCCGGTGCCGATGCACGGCAGCACTTTTTGCTGATGGCTGGTCTGGGCATGGATGCCGCAGTGATGGAGCAGGTTTCGAAGCCGCTCAAATACCGCGTAGGGGCGCTGGCGGTTGGCGTGTCCACGGCCAAAGCGTTGCCTGGGAAGCACGCGTTTCCAGTTGAGCTACGTCTTGGTGGAACCTCGGCTGGTGATGCCGACGTTGTATGGAAGGGCGAGGCGCTGCAAGTCGTTATAGGCAACACGCGGCTCTACGCGAAAGTTGTGGAGATGACGCCCGACGCCTATATCGACGATGGGATACTGGATATCTGCATTATCACGGCGGGCAACCCACTGACGACCATGCAGCAGATCACTTCATTGTTGCTGCGTCACCAGCCGGATAACGTGAGTGCCGAATACTTCCGGGGAGCGGAATTTTCGCTGAGCGTCCCGGCCTCGGTAGGACTTCAGCTCGACGGGAGCACGATAAAGCTCAAGGATTACCTGAGCAAGCCAGTGCGTAAAAAGCTGGGATCGTTGGACGAGAGCGAGCAGGTGATGGTGACCTATCGCTTCAACGCTCAGCCGCAAGCGCTAAGTCTTGCCGTGCCGTTCGACTATGACGATGTGCTTTTCCGTTCATCGCATTCAGCCGACCACGCGGAGGGCGAAGAGGCGCAGAACTCGCACGACCACGCAGGTGACGAGTCGGCGCAGAACTCGCACACACCCGAGGCCGAAGCAGAGAAAGAGACGCCGCCGGTCGATGAGCAGGCTACGGCTGAGGAGCAGCAAAAGGACGTAGCCTATATCAAGGCCTTGATGGAGAATGGACGTAAAGTCACCGTGACAGCAGTGCGGTCAAACCCGGCCAAGAAAAATACCTATGTCGTAGCTGGCACCATTACCCGGCAGGCCACGGGCGAGAGCCGTCCAGTGGCCCTGAGTGTGGATGAGCATGTAGTAGTAACGAAGCAGGATGGTGAGCATGTCGTCCCGTCGACTGTGCGTGATCTTCAGGTGGGTGCGACCATCGTTGTTGAAGGGAAGAAGAGTAAGCGGGGAGTGATCTCTGCGAAACAGATAGTCATCTGAGAGCATAGTAGGTAGTTTCGTTTGTTTTAAGGAGAGCAAAGCTGTGGTTCAGCAACCCGATCCCAAGAAAATCCAAGAGAATGTGCAAGAGGCTGCGGAGAGCGTCAAGCACGAGGTAGAGACAGCGCGTCAGCCCTGGTACTATGTTAGTAAGAGGGCGCGAATCCTGCTGATGATCTATGCGATCCAGCTAATCGTATTTGGTGCGCTGACGTGGTGGGTATACCTGCATCCAGTGAATTCAATTGATATTGGCATCACACAGGAATTTCAGGAGAACCCGGCGTCGTGGTTAAAGAATCTGATGCTGGCGGTGAGTGACCTGGGGGCCTGGTATACTCTCACGGCGCTGATTGTGCTGGCTATCTTAATTTTCTGGGTGGTTGGTCTGCGCCTGGAGGCGGTTTTTATCGGTGGACTCTCACTGGTCAATTTCATCTTAAATACGCTCTTAAAGACGCTGGTGAACCGCGCTCGGCCAACGGCGAACCTAGTGACTATCTTGCAGGGGTCGAGTGGACAGAGCTTTCCCAGTGGACACGTCATGTCGTACCTGGCCTTCTGGGGTTTGCTCTTCTCCTTTGGGATTATTCTGTTTCGTGAGATGCGCTGGTGGCGTGCGCTCCTGCTGGTCATCGCAGGTGGACTTGTCGCGCTGGTGGGGCTGTCGCGGATCTACCTGGGTGATCACTGGGCGAGCGACGTACTGGGCGCGTACCTGATTGGTGGTGTCCTGCTGGGTCTGGCGCTTTTGCTCTACCTGAGGCTCAAACAAGAGGGAGTACTGGAGACAACGTTTCTCAGGCGCGAAGGGGGGGATAGATCGGGTTTATGGAGGACCTTTCCGCGTACCAAGTGAGGGAGAGGTTGGCAATGCATACATAAAACGAGTGCAACGTACCGGCCAAACGGGTACGCTGCACTTTTATTGTTTGGGTCTAAGCTAAAGCTGGTGGGAAGGCTAGTATTGATTGGTCTCGCTGGCCCAGGCGAAGGGACCGATCGAGCGATATTTCGTATAGCGTTTCTCAAGCAGCTCGTCGACCGGGATCTGTTTGAGTTCGGCCAGGTTAGAGATAATCGCGTTTTTGACATTCGCGGCGGCCAGCTCGGGATTGTGGTGTGCGCCGCCGAGTGGTTCAGGAATGACCTCATCGACGAGACCGAGCGTTTTGAGTTCGCGTCCGTTGATCCGCATCGCGTCGGCTGCTTGTTGAGCAAAGGTCGTCGAGCGCCAGATAATCGAGGCTGCTGACTCGGGCGAAGTCACCGTATAGATGCTAAACTCATTGATCAGCACGCGGTCGGTCACGCCCAGAGCGAGAGCGCCGCCGCTGCCGCCTTCGCCGATGACTATCGCGAGCATGGGAACGCGCAGGCGGGCCATCAGATAGAGATTGGTTGCGATGGCCTCGGCCTGGCCGCGTTCCTCGTCTTCGAGGGAGGGAAAAGCGCCCTGTGTATCGATCAGACTGACCACTGGAATGCCGAATTTTTCGGCGTGGCGCATCAGGCGGCCGGCTTTGCGAAAGCCTTCGGGATGAGGCATGCCATTATTGAAATGCTGTTTATCCTTGAGGGTGCGGCCCTTCTGGTGACAGATAAACATAAGCGTTTCGCCATTGACCTGACCGGGACCGGCCATAATCGCGTGATCGTCATTAAACGTGCGGTCGCCGCAGAGTTCAAAGAAATCGTCGCAGATGTGGTGGAGATAGTCGATGGAATGCGGACGATCTTTATGGCGAGCGACCTGGACGGTTTGCCAGGAAGTGAGATTGAAATAGATCTCCTCGGTTTTGAGGCGAAGCTCGCGTTCGGCCTCCTGGAGCTGACGTTGTTCCTCAGATTTGAGGCGATCGCCTCGTTTCTGAAGGGCGACGATTTTTTTTTCAAGTTCGGCGAGCGGTTTTTCAAATTCCAGGTCGTAAGCCATTGCTACCCTCTATCTGGTGTACTAGGCGTGGTGTGTGAGATTGCTGTGTCCAGGGGCGGGCCTCGGGAGCGTACATGCGCAAGAGGCGAGTTAGCGTTTCGCGGAGCTTGTTGCGGGGTACGATCGCATCGATCATGCCGTGATTGAGGACAAATTCAGAATTGACAGTGCCTTCGGGCAGTTTAATGTGCATAAACTGTTCGATGACGCGAGGTCCAGCGAAGCCGATCAGAGCGCCAGGTTCGGCCAGAGCGATATCGCCGAGCATAGCGAAGCTAGCGGTCACGCCGCCGGTTGTGGGGTCGGTGAGCAGACTAATAAAGGGCAGGCCGGCCTCGCCGAGTTTGGCCAGGGCGGCGGCTGTTTTGGCCATCTGCATAAGAGCGAAGGTCCCTTCGTGCATGCGAGCGCCGCCGGAGGCGGAGGCAATCAGCACGGGATACCTCCGTGTGATCCCCAGTTCGATAGTGCGGGCAATTTTCTCGCCGGCCACCGACCCCATACTGGCACCCAGGAAACGGAAGTCCATCACAGCCAGGGCCAGTGGATAGTCTTCAATCGTGGCTGTGCCGCTGACCACGGCCTCATTCAGGCCGGATTTTTGCATCTCGAAGCGCAGCTTTTCGGGGTACGTTTCCACGCCATCCTTTGTACTTTTGACAAAGTTCAGTGGATCGGTTGAGACCATCCCGGCGTCGGTTTCGACGAAGCTATCGGGGTCTACCAGAAGCGTGATGCGTTCCTGAGCGGTCAATTTAAAATGATAATTGCAGCGTCCGCAGACCTTATGGTTCTTCTCCCACTCGCGTGCCAGCAGAATCTCCTTACATTTGGGGCATTTGACCACCAGATTTCCGGTTGCCGAACGTGGGGTTTGGAATCCATTCTCTGCTATCGGCCCATTTGCTTCATTGGCCATGCACAAATCTCCTCATCGTCAATCTTGCGCAAAGAGCGCGGTCACAAAACTCTCTGGATCAAAGGGAGTCAGGTCTTCAATCTTCTCGCCGGTTCCCACGAACTTAATAGGAACGTCCAGATCGTCGGTCACAGCGAAAGCGAAGCCGCCTTTGGCGGTACCATCGAGTTTTGTGATAATTACCCCGGTCAGGCCAATATCTTCTGCGAACTTGCGTGCCTGTAGAAGAGCATTTTGTCCGGTAGTGGCGTCGATCACCATCAAGAGTTCCTGAGGGCCTTCGGGCAAGAGTTTTTTGACCACTTTATTCAGCTTTTTCAGCTCTTCCATCAGATTAAACTTGGTATGCAGGCGTCCGGCGGTATCTACGAGCAGGACATCGCAGCCGCGGGTAGTTGCGGCCTGGATAGCGTCATAGACGACCGCGCCGGGGTCAGAGCCGGGGGCCTGACTGATCACAGGAACGCCGACGCGTTCGCCCCAGACTTTAAGCTGGTCGATAGCGGCGGCGCGGAATGTATCGGCGGCGGCGAGTATAACCTTGTGGCCCTCTTTCGACAGGAGGTGGGCCATCTTCCCGATGCTGGTCGTTTTGCCAGAGCCATTGACGCCGATCACCATAATCACCGTCAGGGGGGATTGGCGGGCGAAGCGCAGGCTGGAGCCTTTGCCGAGCAGCACAACCATTTCTTCGCGGAGAGCCTTATTGACCTGTTGGGTGGTCTGCATATGTTCTGCGTCGACGCGTTCGTGGAGGCGTTTGAGCAGCCAGGAGCTAGTGCTGGGGCCGAGATCGGCCAGCAGCAGGCCCTCCTCCATATCATCCCACATATCCGCAGTGATTGGTGTGCGCTTCTCGGGTACGGCGGCTGGCGTATCGTTGCCGGGACTAGTGGTAGTATCGGTGAAACGAGCAAAGAACTGGCGTGTACGACTCAAACTTTTTTTGAAAGGATTAAAACCTTGCTCTGCCACAGCGGGTCCTCCTTCGGGCATTTGAGCGACATCGGGTTCTGACGTCGTCTGGGGTTCTTCTTTCGCTTTTTGCCCAAAAAATCGATTGAGCACCTTCGTTCCAACTCCCTTTCCATAGTACACACTCGCGGGTGTCGCCTGTATACCGGCTTGTTAGTCAAAAGATAAGACCGTAGAGATCGGATAAAAAATAAGTCTAAACGCTATTATAAACCATCAGAGCAAGGATATATATGATGCGACACGCCCAGGCCTTTCTGGCTACACCTCCCACATTCGCCTACAGCGGTTGGTCTGAGGAAAGAGAGAGGGAGTGAAACGTTGGTGTGCCGTCGCGGATGGTCAGAGGTCTGGAGCCATCACAAAGAGACAGAGAAAACCTGGTCAGAGAGTAAAGAGAAAAGCTGATCGGGTAGAAAAAGAAAAAGGCAAAAGGAAAAGGTAGTTTTGCCTTTTGCCTTTTCCACATCCGCGCACGAATCGCAGGTGAAAAGGTCTGTGACGAAGATCCATTTTTGCCTAAGAATGAACATCT